>NZ_JBSFHY010000164.1:0-1007 GCF_053597295.1 Streptomyces sp. NPDC001450 | reverse complement strand
CTAGGAGTTGTCCGGGCGATCACGTGCGAAGCCAGATGGTGAGGGCTGCGGCGGTTGCTGTGCCGAGGTATACGTAGCCACGCTTGTCGTAGCGGGTGGCGACTGCTCTGGCGTTCTTGAGCCGGTTGATGGCTCGTTCGACGGTGTTCCGCTTCTTGTAGCGCTCTTCATCGAAGCCGGGTGGCCGTCCGCCGCGTGAGCCTTTGCGCAGGCGGGCGGCCTGGCTGTCGGTCTTCTCCGGAATGGTGTGTCGGATTCCCCGGCGCCGTAGGTACTGGCGGCAGGGCCCGTTGCTGTAGGCCTTGTCCGCCGCCAGGCTGTCCGGCTTCTTGCGCGGCCTGCCCGGCCCGGTCCGTGGGACGCGGATCTTCTCCAGCACTGGGCTGAACTGGGTGCAGTCCGCCCGCTGTCCTGGCGTGACGATCAGGGACAGCGGGCGGCAGCGGCCGTCGGCACTCAGGTGGAGCTTGGTGGTGAACCCGCCGCGCGAGCGGCCCAGGCCCTCACCTCCAGCACCACCTCCACCAGGCGGGCGACGAGGCTCTGCCACGGAGTCTCGTCCTGGTGTTCTGACGGTTCGGCCCCCTTTGCAGTGAGTGCCGGCGGCGGGTCAGTGCGGGCGCCGGCCGCATGCTGGTGGGCGCGGACGATGGTGGAGTCGACCGAGATGTCCCAGTCGATCTCCCCGGCTGCGTCGGCCTCGGCCTGGACCTGCTGCAGCAGGCGTTCCCACGTTCCGTCTGCGGACCACAGCCGGTGTCGTTCGTAGACGGTCTTCCACGGGCCGAACCGATCGGGCAGGTCACGCCACTGAACGCCGGTTCGTACCCGGTGCAGAATCCCGTCGATCACCTGCCGGTGATCCCGCCACCTGCCACAACGCCTGTTGCTGACCGGCAGGAACGGCCGCAGCCGTTCCCACTCGGCATCTGTCAGATCACCCCGCCCCATGTCCACATCAACGACCCGGACATCGAGTAGTCACGTGATCGGCCGGACAACTCCTA
>NZ_JBSFHY010000163.1:0-1017 GCF_053597295.1 Streptomyces sp. NPDC001450 | reverse complement strand
GACTACGGCAGCCACGGCCAGATGACGAAGCTTGACGACGTGGTACTCCCACCGGCGCCCATCCGGCTGCTCCACGTCGGTCAACCACAGGTTCACCCAGGGGTTTTCGTAGATCGGACGTTCCCCGTGGATCTTCCACTGCATGGCTGTGACCCCTCTCGATCGGATTCCAGCATCGCAGAAGAGAGCAGGGGCATCATCAACTGAAGCAAAATGCGTCAGAGTGACGAAATGAGGGCGGCTGGCACTGGTGCCTGGCTGCGCCGCTCGGCGAGGTCGGGGACCCAACTGACCTCTGACCTGGGGGCATGAGGTTTGGTCAGCTCGCTGCGGGGTATGCTAATCTGTTTAGCAGAGGGTGCGAGGCCTAAGAAGCCCATTGTGGTTCACGACCGCTGGCATCCACAGAAGAGGGAGGTCCGGGTTCGAGTCCCGGCGAGTAGCTTAACTGGGAGAGCGCCCTCTTTTATCTTTACCACCCTGCTCTCTGTATCGCTGGAGCGATTTCCGCTTCCGTCAGATTGAGCGATTGGTAGTAAGTGCGGAGAAAACCAGTAAGTTTCCTCTTGCGCTGCGAGACGTGATTCAACTGTGGGTGCTCTGTTTCAAAGTCGGAAAGAGCAGCGTCCGCCCAGACCTCACGTGAAAGACTGTCTCTCAGCGCAAAATTCATTTCTTGCGAAATACGCTTCGTTACGGCGAGGGCTAGGATCAGCTCACCGTGAGAAAGGGTAACTGGAACGCCCAGCGCAACCCGAGTAGCTGGATGTTCACCGGTAACCTTTGTCCACTGAGCAAGCGCGTTGGGTGAAAGATTATTAGCTGCCGTGATGAGGCCTTGTTTGGGCTTCCCTCCCGCGTGAATCACAGCATTTCGCATCTGGCGAATCAAATGGAACTGCTCCAATGATTCTTTCGGGAGCTGCCGACCCACCTTTTGTTGGAACAATCTGTGCATCGACGAGGCATTCGAATCGGCAACCTGAGCAGCAGCGGGCGGGGGCCCACGAGGCTCGC
>NZ_JBSFHY010000162.1:0-1031 GCF_053597295.1 Streptomyces sp. NPDC001450 | reverse complement strand
GGCCGGTTCCGTTGACATCGACCCCACGGCGACGCCGGAGGCCAATACGGCCCGCGCCACTGAGCGCTGGAACTGGATCCTCGACGAGATGGTCAAGGACCGCCACCTTCCGCCTGCCGAGCGGGCCAAGGCCAAGGCGTTCCCGATGCCGAACAAGCCGACGAAGAACGCGCAGCTGGGTGGGCAGGTCGGTTATCTGGTGGACCTCGCCAAGTCGTACCTCCTCAACAACAACGACCAGAACATCGACGCCAACAAGCTCGCCCAGGGCGGCTACGAGATCCACACGACCTTCGACAAGAAGAAGGTCGACAAGCTCAAGGCCGCGGTCAAGAAGGTCCAGGACGCCAACATCAAGCCCAAGAAGCGCCCGGACACGGACACCCACGTCCAGTTCGGTGGTGCCTCGGTCGATCCCAAGACCGGAGCGATCGTCGCCATCTACGGCGGTGAGAATGCGACCAAGCACTTCACGAACAACGCCAACGAGACCGGTGCCCAGGTCGGATCGACGTTCAAGCCGTTCGTGCTGGCCGCAGCGATGCGGGATGGTGTGCGCGATCCCAAGCTCCCAGAGGAACAGGGCACGTCCGAGCGCCATATCGTCGACCCCGACAAGAGCAAGTACAACGGCAAGAACAAGCTGAAGATCAAGAAGTGGGACGGTTCCATCTGGCGCAACGAGAAGGGGCAGGAGTGGCTCCAGACCAACGACGGCGGCGAGTCGTTCGGGGACATCGACCTGCGTGAAGCCATGGTCCACTCCGCCAACGCGCCTTTCGTGCAGCTGGGCATGGACATCGGTATCCCGACGGTCAGGAAGTCGGCCACAGACGCGGGTCTGCTCGAGTCCAGCCTGAACAAGTCGAACGTCCCCTCCTTCTCGATCGGTATTTCCTCTCCGAGCGCGATCCGCATGGCCGGCGCCTACGCGACCTTCGCGGCGAACGGCAAGCAGAACGACCCGTTCTCGGTCACCGAGGTCAAGCGCGAGGGCAAGACGGTCTTCAAGCACGAGGTGAAGCCCAAGC
>NZ_JBSFHY010000161.1:0-1043 GCF_053597295.1 Streptomyces sp. NPDC001450 | reverse complement strand
CCTCCATCGCGTCGATCCGCTTCTGCAGTGCATCGCGCTCGGCGATGGCGAGGGACTCGCTCGTCTCGCGCAGCTGGCCGGCGACGTGCGGCGGCGCCCACTCGGTCTCGCGGTCGTACTGCTCGACCATCCCCCGCAGTGTCGCGTCCGACGCTCCGACCAGTTCCATCCGCTCCTCGGGCTCGCCAAGCGCCCGGTACGCCCGGTCCCAGTCCATACGGACGTCGACCGCACCCCGGCCGGGCCGCTGCCCGATCGCGTCCCGCTCGGACTCGTACTCGTGCGCCTCGCGGTACGCAGCGACCGTTCCGGCCCGCTCGATCCAGTCCTCCCGCCGAAGCGGGTCCTCCGGAACGGATCCGAAAGCCCGCTCCGCCCACTGCGGTAGCTGCTCCGACTCGGCCAGCTGACGGCCAAGGTCCAGCCGTCGATCCTCCGCTAGCTCCGCGACCCCGCGCGCGTACTCGCCTTCCGGGCCCTCGATTCCAGCGGTCCGGGTCCGCCAGTCGGCGCGCTCTTCGGCAGCCGCCCGACGCTCATCCGCGAGCGCGACCCGCTCCTGCGGCTCCTGGTCACCGTGCAGGACCCCGGCCTGCATCTGCAGCTGCAGCGCCTGCTCCGCGGCGGCCAGGAGGTCCTCCTGCTCACCGCCGACCAGCTGAGCCTCGCCCATGGCCGCGGTAACAGTCCGCTCCTGCTCCTCAACCGCCTCGCGTACGCGCTGCTCATCCGCCCGGACCTGGCGCCGGTCCGCGTCCTCGATCGCCTGCTCCGCGCGCCAGTGCAGCACCTTCGCCAAGTCCTTGGCGTCGTCCAGCCCGCGCTCGGTGATGTCGCGCATCATCTCTACGGCGTCGTGGCCAGCGGCCTCGGCGCTGCGGCCCAGCCGGATGAGCGACCCGTACGCCTCGCTGTCGCGGACCTTCGAGAAGCGGTCCCCCAGCTTCTCGTACAGCACGCGCCCGAACCGCTTCTCCGCGTCGCGGTTCTGCAGGTCCTCCATCTCGTACGAGTGCTTGGCGAGCGAGGTGGACCATTCCAAC
>NZ_JBSFHY010000160.1:0-1049 GCF_053597295.1 Streptomyces sp. NPDC001450 | reverse complement strand
GGTGCCGGTGGTGCCGGTGGTGTCGGTGGTGGCGGGGTTGTGGTGTGGCCGGTGTCAGCGCGGGGGGAGGTGGCTCTTCGGGGGCAGGCCGGTCGGCTGTTGGAGGTCGTGGACGGTTCGGTCGGTTCTGTGGCTGATGTGGGGTTTTCGCTTGCGGTGACGCGGTCGGTGTTCGAGGACCGTGCTGTGGTCGTGGGTTCGGGTGTGGAGGACCTGCGGTCTGGGCTTGCGGCGTTGGCGTCCGGTGAGGCGGATGCGCGGGTGGTGCGGGGTGCGGTGCTGCGGGGGCGTACGGCGTTCCTGTTCGCGGGGCAGGGCTCGCAGCGGCTGGGTATGGGACGGGAGTTGTACGAGGCGTATCCGGTCTTCGCCGGGGCTTTCGACGCGGTGGACGCGGAACTTCCGTTCGATCTGCGGGAGGTGGTCTTCGGTGAGGACGCGGAGCGTCTGAACCGGACGGAGTACGCGCAGCCCGCTCTGTTCGCCCTCGAGGTGGCGTTGTTCCGGTTGCTGGAGTCGTGGGGTGTGCGCCCGGATGTGCTGGCCGGTCATTCGATCGGTGAGATCGCGGCGGCGCATGTGGCGGGGGTGTGGTCGCTGGCGGATGCGTGCCGTCTGGTGGTGGCGCGTGGCCGGTTGATGCAGGCGCTGCCTGAGGGTGGTGCGATGGTCGCGGTGCAGGCGGCCGAGGACGAGGTGTTGCCGCTGCTCAGTGACGAGGTGGGTATTGCGGCGGTCAACGGTCCGCGGGCGGTGGTGGTTTCGGGTGCGGTCGACGCGGTGGAGGAGGTGGCTGCGCACTTCCGTGCCCAGGGCCGCAAGGCGACCGCCCTGCGGGTGAGCCATGCGTTCCACTCGCCGTTGATGGAGCCGATGCTGGCCGGCTTCCGGGTGGTCGCGGAGGGGTTGTCGTACGGGCGGCCGAGGCTGCCTGTGGTCTCCACGGTGACCGGTGAGGCGGTGAGTGCCGAGGAGTTGATGTCACCGGAGTACTGGGTGCGGCACGTGCGGCGGACCGTGCGTTACGCCGACGCCGTCCGCACCCTCGC
>NZ_JBSFHY010000159.1:0-1051 GCF_053597295.1 Streptomyces sp. NPDC001450 | reverse complement strand
ATGCGACTCCCCGTTTCTTCACCTGTCACGCACACATTCTGCGCCGGGACGCTGAAGGGGTTCAGGGCGACATTGGAGACGCGCTCCGAGTAGCCGGCGCTGCCGTTCTGGTACCAGAGCGGGATGGCGCCCATGTCGTCCCGCAGGACCTCTTCGGCCTGCTTGAACAGGTCGACGGCCTTCGCCGTGTCGGTCTCGGCGTTGGCCTGGTCGACCAGCTTGTCGAACTCGGGGTTGCTGTACAGGCCGTCGTTGGACGAGGCGTTGGTGTAGTACAGCGGCTGCAGGAAGTTCTGGATCAGCGGGTAGTCCATCTGCCAGCCCGCCCGGAAGGGTCCGGGCATCTTGTGCTGCCCGATCTGGTTGCGGAAGTCGGCGAAGGTGCCGACCGGGTTTCCGACGCACGCCTTGTCGTTGCCCAGCGCGTTGTTGATGCTGTTGCAGAGCGCGTCGACCCATTCCTTGTGCGAGCCGGTGTCCGCGTTGTACGAGACCTTCAGCTGGCCGCCGGGGATGCCCCCGCCCTCGGTGATCAGCTTCTTCGCCTCGGCGGCGTTGTACTCGCAGGCACTACCGCACAGGGTGTCGTCGAAGCCGCCGTCCGCGCCGAGCACGGGCGAGGTCCAGTCCTTCGCGGGCGTACGCGTCTTCAGGAAGATCGTGTCGGTGATCTGCTGGCGGTTGATCGCCATGGACAGGCCCTTGCGGACCTTGGCGGCGTTCGGTGTGTTCCAGGCCGGGGTGTAGAAGGGGAATGCGAGGGTCTGGATGATGCCGGCGGGGGTGTTGATGTACCGGTCGCCCAGGTCCGCCTGCACGTTCTTGAGCTGCGAGGCCGGGACGTCGTCGACAAGGTCGAGGTTGCCGGCGGTCAGATCGGTGTACGCGGTGTTGTTGTCCGTGTACACGTTCAGGTCGATGCCGCCGTTCTGCGCCTTGTCGGAGCCCGGGTAGGCGTCCCAGCGGCGCATCTCCATCTTCGAGCCCTTGGTGTACGAGCTGACGGTGTACGGGCCGTTGCCGATCGGCTTGGAGAGCCAGGTGTCGTGGC
>NZ_JBSFHY010000158.1:0-1112 GCF_053597295.1 Streptomyces sp. NPDC001450 | reverse complement strand
CGGTTCGCGGCGGTGCTGCGGACGAAGGCACTGGGCGCGCTGCATCTGGACGAACTCACCCGCGACCGTGACCTGGACGCCTTCGTCCTCTTCTCGTCGGTCTCCGGTACCCTCGGCACCTCCGGTCAGGGCAACTACGCGGCGGCCAACACGTTTCTCGACGCGCTCGCCGAGCGGCGCCGGGCTGCCGGGCTGCCGGCCACGTCGATCGCGTGGGGGCCGTGGGCCGACGGCGGCATGGCCGACGAGGAGGTCGTCGCCTGGCGGATGCACCGCGGTGGCGTGCTGCCACTGCAACCGGCTCTCGGCGTACTCGCCCTGCGCCGCGCCACAGGCGCACCCCGGCCGGCCGTCATGGTCGCGGACATCCACTGGGGCGAGTTCGCACCGCCCTTCACCATGACGCGTCCGAGCCCGCTGATCGAGTCGCTGCCCGAAGCACGCGCGGCCGTGGAGGGTGCCGGAGCCGCTTCCGAGCGGTTCGGCAGTGGCGACGGCTCCGGCCTGCGTGGCCAGCTCACCGGACTCACTCCCGCGGAACAGGAACGCGTCCTCCTCGAAGTCGTCCGCCTGTGCGCCGCCGGCGTACTCGGCTACTCGGGTGCCTCCGCCGTACCCGCCGAGCGGGCCTTCCGCGATCTGGGCGTCGACTCCCTCACCGCGGTCGAGCTGCGCGGCACCCTCGCGATGGCGACTGGCGTCGCACTCGCCGCGACGGTGGTGTTCGACTATCCGACGCCGGTGTCGCTGGCGCGGTATCTGCGGGAGCAACTGCTCGGAGATGTGCCCGAGGCGGTGCCCGCGGTGGTGGGTCCGGTGAGCGCGGGTGTCGTGGACGATCCGGTGGTGATCGTCGGGATGGCGTGCCGGTTCCCGGGTGGTGTGCGGGATCCGGAGGGGCTGTGGCGGCTGCTGTCCGAGGGTGGGGACGCCGTGGGTGCGTTCCCGGCGGACCGTGGCTGGGACCTCACCACCCTGTACGACCCCGACGCCGGACGGCGGGGCACGAGTTATGTGGACGTGGGTGCCTTCCTTGATGGTGCGGATCGTTTCGATGCGGGTTTCTTCGGGATGAGTCCGCGGGAGGCGTTGGCGACGGATCCGCAGCAGCG
>NZ_JBSFHY010000157.1:0-1133 GCF_053597295.1 Streptomyces sp. NPDC001450 | reverse complement strand
GGATGGTGCCGGTGGGGCCGGACGCGGTGGCGTTGGAACTGGCGGATGCGGCGGGTGGTCTGGTCGCCTCGGTGGAGTCGCTGACGCTGCGGGAGGCGGCGGGCCATCTCGCGACGGCCGGTACGGGCAGCTCCGACAACCTCTTCCGGACCGACTGGGTTCCTGTACCGGTCGAAGCGTCCGGCGAAGGCCCGGCGTACGCCCATGACCTCTCCAGGGAGCTGCCCGGTACTGCGGTTGGGTCCGGAGCGGACGTCCTGCTGCGGGTGGAGCGGCCGACCGGTAGTGCGGTCGAGGCCACGCATGAGGTCACGATCGGCGTGCTCGCCCGCGTCCAGGAGTGGCTGGCGGAGGAGCGGTTCGAGGGCGCCCGCCTGGTGATCGTCACCGAAGGCGCCGTCGCGCTCGACGAGACGTCGGCCGATCCGGCCCTGGCGGCGGTGTGGGGTCTGGTCCGCGCGGCGCGCGCCGAGGCACCGGACCGGTTCGCGCTGCTCGACGTGGACGGCACGGACGAGTCCTGGGCCGTCGTGTCTGCGGCACTCGCTTCGGGCGAACCGGAGCTGGCGCTGCGCGGCGGCACGGCCTACACGCCCCGTCTGACCCGCACGGCGAACGGCACGGCGCTGACAGCCCCCGCCGGGGAGTCGGCGTGGCGGCTGGATGTCGTGGAGAAGGGCACGCTGGAGGGGCTGGCTCTGCGGCCGGTCGTCGAGGGTGAGTTGGCCGAAGGGCGCGTCCGTGTCGCCGTGCGTGCGGCGGGTGTCAACTTCCGCGATGTGCTGAATGCGCTGGGTATGTATCCCGGTGACGCGAAGGACTTCGGTCTGGAGGGCGCGGGTGTGGTGACCGAGGTCGGTCCGGGTGTGACGGGACTGGCTGTGGGTGACCGGGTGATGGGCCTGTTCTCCGGTTCCTTCGGGCCGGTGGTGGTGGCGGATGCGCGGATGGTGGCTCGGGTTCCGGCGGGTTGGTCGTTCGCGCAGGCGGCTTCGGTGCCGGTTGTGTTCCTGACGGCGTTCTACGCGCTCACCGACTTGGGTGGTGTGAAGTCTGGTGAGTCGGTGCTGGTGCATGCGGCTGCCGGTGGTGTGGGTATGGCGGCGACGCAGTTGGCGCGGCATTTGGGTGCT
>NZ_JBSFHY010000156.1:0-1163 GCF_053597295.1 Streptomyces sp. NPDC001450 | reverse complement strand
CGCCGCACGCGAGGGCCGCACCCTCGCCCCCCTCATCACCCGCCTCAACGACATCAGGCGGCGCCACCCCGCGCTACAGCGCCTGCGGAACCTCCGCTTCCATCAGACCGACAACGACAACGTGCTCGCCTACAGCAAGAGCACGGGCTCCGACACGGTCATCGTGGTCGTCAATCTCGACCCGCACCACACCCAGGAGGCCACGGTCTCGTTGGACATGCCGCAACTCGGCCTGGACCGGAACGCCGCCCTGTCCGTGCACGACGAACTGACAGGGGAGACCTACCACTGGGGCAGGACCAACTTCGTGCGCCTGACGCCCGGCCGGACGCCGGCGCATGTGCTCCATGTCGGGCGAGCGATGCCACAGATCGGAGGGCCCTCAGCGTCATGACTGTCAACGACCCCGTGCCGGACACCTTCGAGGACACTCCCGCCAAGGACCGGGACCCGGAGTGGTTCAAACGCGCCGTCTTCTACGAGGTACTCGTCCGCTCCTTCCAGGACAGCGACGGCGACGGCATCGGCGATCTCAAGGGCCTGACCGCCAAGCTCGACTACCTGCAGTGGCTGGGTGTGGACTGCCTCTGGCTGCCGCCGTTCTTCAAGTCACCACTGCGGGACGGCGGTTACGACGTCTCCGACTACACCGCCGTCCTCCCCGAATTCGGTGACCTGGCCGACTTCGTGGAGTTCGTGGACGCCGCCCACCAGCACGGCATGCGCGTCATCATCGACTTCGTCATGAACCACACCAGCGACCAGCACCCGTGGTTCCAGGAGTCCCGCAAGAATCCCGACGGCCCGTACGGCGACTACTACATGTGGGCCGACGACGACAAGCAGTACGAGGACGCCCGGATCATCTTCGTCGACACCGAGGCCTCCAACTGGACCTTCGACCCGGTGCGCGGCCAGTACTTCTTCCACCGCTTCTTCTCGCACCAGCCCGACCTCAACTACGAGAACCCGGCGGTGCAGGAGGAGGTCCTGGCCGCACTGAAGTTCTGGCTGGACCTCGGCATCGACGGGTTCCGCCTCGACGCGGTCCCCTATCTCTACGCGGCCGAGGGCACCAACTGCGAGAACCTGCCGGCGACCCACGAGTTCCTGAAGCGGGTGCGCAAGGAGATCGACGCCCAGTACCCCGACACCGTCCTGCT
>NZ_JBSFHY010000155.1:0-1171 GCF_053597295.1 Streptomyces sp. NPDC001450 | reverse complement strand
TCCCGTCACCCGTTGCGGGAGTTGGTCACCGCGTCCGACGCGATGCCGCTGCTCGTGGAGCGGGAGCGGGCCCTGTACGGGTCGTGGTACGAGTTCTTCCCGCGTTCGGAGGGCACGGCCGAGCAGCCGCACGGCACGTTCCGTAGCGCCGCCCGGCGTCTGAGGGCGATCGCGGAGATGGGCTTCGACGTCGTCTACCTGCCGCCGGTCCATCCGATCGGCACGACGTTCCGCAAGGGCCGCAACAACGCCCTCACCGCCCACCCGGACGACGTCGGGGTGCCGTGGGCGATCGGTTCCCCGGAGGGCGGGCACGACGCCGTCCACCCCGGCCTGGGCACGATCGAGGACTTCGACCACTTCGTCGGCCGGGCACGGGAGTTGGGCCTGGAGGTCGCCCTGGACTTCGCCCTGCAGTGCTCCCCGGACCATCCATGGGTGCACAAGCACCCGGAGTGGTTCCACCACCGCCCGGACGGCACGATCGCCTACGCGGAGAACCCGCCGAAGAAGTACCAGGACATCTACCCCATCGCGTTCGACGCGGACCTGGACGGCCTGGTCACCGAGACGGTGCGGGTGCTGCGGCACTGGATGGCGCACGGGGTGCGGATCTTCCGGGTGGACAACCCGCACACCAAGCCGGTCGTGTTCTGGGAGCGGGTGATCGCGGAGGTCAACGGCGCCGACCCGGATGTCATCTTCCTGGCGGAGGCCTTCACCCGCCCGGCGATGATGCACACCCTCGCGCAGATCGGTTTCCAGCAGTCGTACACGTACTTCACCTGGCGCAACAGCAAGCAGGAGCTGACCGAGTACCTGACCGAACTGTCGGGTGAGGCGGCCTCCTACATGCGGCCCAACTTCTTCGCCAACACCCCCGACATCCTGCACGCCTACCTCCAGCACGGCGGCCGCCCGGCCTTCGAGATCCGTGCCGTGCTCGCCGCCACCCTCTCCCCCGCCTGGGGCATCTACAGCGGCTACGAACTGTGCGAGAACACGCCACTGCGGGAGGGCAGCGAGGAGTACCTCGACTCGGAGAAGTACCAGCTCAAACCCCGCGACTGGGACGCCGCCGCACGCGAGGGCCGCACCCTCGCCCCCCTCATCACCCGCCTCAACGACATCAGGCGGCGCCACCCCGCGCTACAGCGCCTGCGGAACCTCC
>NZ_JBSFHY010000154.1:0-1244 GCF_053597295.1 Streptomyces sp. NPDC001450 | reverse complement strand
TTCGCCGCCACTCGCCGCTCCTCCGGTCTCCCCGCGACCTCCCTGGCCTGGGGACCGTGGGCACCCGGCGCCGGCATGACCGCCGAACTGACCGAAGCCGATCTCCGTCGTCTCGCCCGCAACGGCATGCTCCCGCTCGCTCCCGAACAGGGACTCGGGCTGCTGGACACCGCGCTGGAGCTGGGCGGGGGGCTGGAACGGGCCGCCGTACTGCCGGTCGAACTCGACATCCCGGCGCTGCGTCGGCGGACCCCTGAGGACGTTCCCGCGCTGCTGCGTGCCCTGGTTCGCGCCCGCGGCCGTCGCAAAGCCGAGACCGGAGCGGGCGACGACGCCACGGACCTGCGGCAGCGGCTGCTCGCCCTGCCCGTCGTCGACCGTGAACGTTTCCTGCGGGACTTCGTCTCGGCGCAGGCCGCATCGGTCCTCGGGCACGGTTCCACCCAACAGATCGAGGCGGAAGAGACGTTCAAGAACCTCGGCTTCGACTCCCTCACCTCGGTCGAGCTGCGTAACCGACTGAACGCGGCCGCCACCGGCATGCGGCTGCCCGCGACCCTGGTCTTCGACTACCCGACCCCGGCGGACGTGGCCCGCTTCGTGCTCGCCGAGCTGGTGGGGGACGGCGGCCCCCATGCCGTCACCGCCACCACCGCCACCACCGACGCGCTGCCCGCGCCGACGAGTGTCGGTGACGATCCGGTGGTGATCGTTGGTATGGCCTGCCGGTTCCCGGGCGGAGTCGGTTCGCCGGAGGACCTGTGGCGGCTCGTCAGCGAGGGCGATGACGCGATCGGTGGGTTCCCGGCCGACCGCGGCTGGGACCTCGATCGCCTCTACGCCCCCGAGCCCGGCACGCCCGGCCGGACCTACGTCCGCGAGGGCGGCTTCCTCTACGACGCTCCTGAGTTCGACGCCGCGCTCTTCGGTATCTCGCCGCGTGAGGCGCTGGCGATGGACCCGCAGCAGCGGTTGCTGTTGGAGACGTCGTGGGAGGTCTTCGAGCGCGCGGGTATCGACCCGGCGACGCTGCGCGGCAGCCGCACCGGTGTCTTCGCCGGCGCCATGGCGCAGGACTACGGTTCCTTCCTCCGCTCGGGCGAGCTCGACTCCGGCGGTTACCTCATGACCGGGAACACCGGCAGCGTGGCGTCGGGTCGTATCGCGTACACGTTTGGTTTCGAGGGTCCCGCGGTGACGGTGGACACGGCGTGTTCGTCGTCGCTGGTCGCCCTTCACCTAGC
>NZ_JBSFHY010000153.1:0-1284 GCF_053597295.1 Streptomyces sp. NPDC001450 | reverse complement strand
CCGTCCCGGATGCGGTGGTGGTGGGCAGTCTGCGTCGTGACGATGGCGGGGCCCTGCGTTTGCTGACCTCGCTGGCCGAGGCGTGGGTGCGCGGCGTCCCGGTCGACTGGACGGCCGTGCTGGCCGGACACGACGCCCGCACCGTCCCCCTGCCCACCTACGCCTTCCAGCACCGCCGCTACTGGTTCGACGGCGGCGTGTCCCGACGTCGTACGGCAGCCCTCGCGGAGCCTGTGGAGTCGGCTCAGATCGAGTCCGCTTCAGTGCCGGTGCGGCGCGACGACTGGGTGCAGCGGGTCCGTGCGCACGCCGCCGTGGTGCTGGGGCATCCCACACCGGGTGACGTCGACGCGACCCTCACCTTCAAGGCTCTGGGCTTCGACTCCGCGACATCCGTCGAACTGCGGAACCGACTGGTCGCCGACACCGGACTCTCCCTGCCCGCCTCCGTTCTCTTCGACCACCCCACACCGCAGGCACTCGCCCGCCATGTGCGCGGTCTGCTCCAGGGCGGCACCGAGTCGGACCCCGAGCATTCCTCGGACGCGAGGCCGGTCACGGAAGACGACCCCATCGCCATCGTGGGCATGGGCTGCCGTCTCCCCGGTGGCATCCGCACACCGGACGAACTGTGGGAACTGCTCGCCACGGGCGGTGACACGGTCTCCGCCTTCCCCGCCGACCGGGGCTGGGACCTCGGCAATCTGTACCACCCCGACCCGGAGCATCACGGTACGACCTATGCGCGCTCCGGCTCGTTCCTGTACGACGCAGCCGAGTTCGACCCCGGTTTCTTCGGTATCTCGCCGCGCGAGGCCGAGGCCATGGACCCCCAGCAGCGGCTGTTGCTGGAGACTTCCTGGGAGGCACTGGAGCGGGCCGGTATCGACCCGGAGACCCTACGCGAGAGCGACGGCGGAGTGTTCGTCGGACTCATGCAGCAGGAGTACGGTCCCGGACTGCACCAGGCCCCCGAGTCCGTCGACGGATATCTGTTGACAGGCACCGCCTGCAGTGTGGCCAGCGGGCGCATCGCCTACATCCTCGGCCTGCGCGGACAGGCCGTGACCGTGGACACGGCGTGCTCGTCGTCACTGGTAGCGCTGCATCTGGCGGTCCAGGCCCTGCGCTCCGGCGAGTGCTCGTTCGCGCTTGCCGGCGGGGCGACCGTGATGGCGGAGCCCGGCATCTTCGTGGAGTTCAGCAGGCAGCGGGGGCTCGCGCCGGACGGTCGGTGCAAGCCGTTCGCGGCGGGTGCGGACGGCACGGGCTGGGGCGAGGGCG
>NZ_JBSFHY010000152.1:0-1291 GCF_053597295.1 Streptomyces sp. NPDC001450 | reverse complement strand
GGCAGATGCGCGACCACGCCGTGTGGGGCCCGGCGCTGATCGTCACGTTCCTCTACGGCCTGCTCGCGCTCTTCGGCTTCGACAAGGCCCGCGAGGAGACCATCAACGCGATGCGGGCCGCCATCACCCGCTTGACGACGGGACAGAGCGAGACGCACCTCGACGTCACGGCCGCGGTCGACCGCGCCCACCATTGCTGGCACCACGTCACCACCCCGGACTTGATTCGGGAGTTGGCCGTCAACCTCGTCACCCTCCGGACAAGGGTCCCCGGAAAGAGTGGTGCGCGGGAAGACATTCAGCGACGCCTCGCGTCTCTCAGTGAGGCTGTCAGCCCCTGAATCCCGGGGATTTTGGCCTCGAACTGTCACACGGGAAGACGCCAACTAGCCTCCCGCGTCACGGGAGAACCAATACGACACGCACGAAAGTGTGGACCACACTGATCACTTAGGCACTAGGATCTCGACCGTGGCAGTACGTGGACGACAGCAACCAGGACGGACGGGAGTCTTCCCGCCCGACAGACCGCTGCGCGCCACCGTGATGCTGAAGCCCGGTGACTACGTACGGACGTTGTACGAAGAGCTGGTCAACGACCTGGGCATCTCCGGGGCTGAAGTGCTCCGAGAAGCCCTCGTAGAGCTGCACCGGCGCGAGTCGATCCGGAAGTCGCGGCGCGCGTCGAAGGCAGCAAGAGAAGCCGGAACCACGGACGAGGAGCTGCCCCAGGCCGGATAACTAACGTCCGGACGCGCTGAAAAGCCCCGGCTCGAACCTTCAAGCCAGGGCAACCGCTCGTTCGGCGGGACATCTCAGTCTCCAAGCTGCCAGGCACGGCCTGAGAGTCCCTATCTGCAGTTAGCACGCGAACCAGGTGTCGGTTTCTAGGCCGACGCCCACCTCTCGTGTGCTCTCTCCACGCATCGTAGAAAGGCATTCGCATCGTAGCTCATTGCTGCGATGGCGGCCCAGCGTGCCCTCGTTTCGGTGTGTCCGTACGGGAGTTCGTGCAGGTCATGCCGTCGCGTACCCGTTTCCTCACCGACGTCGACCACCGCGCGGACGGCGCAGAAGGCCATGCCCACGAAGGCGTCGCCCTGGCCCGAGTCGTCGAGGGGCTCGGTCGGGTGGGGGCGGCACTGGGCCGTTGCCCAGAGTTCCTTGCCGTCCATCGCCTCGGTGACCGTCGTCGACAGGACACCGTCGTACGACGTGATCTTGCCGTCGGTGATCTGGAGCAGCTCCGTGGACATGCCGAACTTGTGGGCCAGGGGCTGCAGGAGCTGGG
>NZ_JBSFHY010000151.1:0-1314 GCF_053597295.1 Streptomyces sp. NPDC001450 | reverse complement strand
CGGGCCGTGTCCACCGTGAAGCCCGATCCCTCGTACAAAAGCCGCGCGATTGCGCTTGCGGACCGTCCGCGCTCTTCCGGGGACAGCTGCAGGTAGCGGTGCTCCAGCAGGTCCACCCCCGTCAGCTCGACTCCCTCCGCTTCCGGCCCAGGCCCCGGCTCGGGCAGCGGCCCGACGTTGTCGAGCGGCTCGGGACTGTCGCCAATTGGCGACAGCTCCGCCTCGTCCGCGTCCGGCACGAGGTCCTTCTCGAACCAGCCGACGCGCGCCTGCACCATCGGCGGCCGCCCGTCCCTGCGCGCTGCCACCGGGACCTGCGCCAGCTCCGCCAGCTGCTCGGGGGTAGGGAACTCCCCCTGCTCGCGGGCGTACGCCTCGAAGGCCTCGTACTCGCCCTGCTCGAGACTCGGCTCAGGCTCCCGCTGCTGTGCCTGCCTGTTGCCATGGCGGTGATGATGGGGCAGGACGTCCTCGCGGACCATCTGGTGCGGCACCGTGGTCAGTTCCGGGCGGACGTCCACGCGCTCCAGTTGAGGAACCTCGATCCCGGCGGCCGCGAGTCCCGCCGGCCCCGTCTCCGCGAGCGGGACACCGTACTTGGCGAGCCGCAGCGGCATCAGCGCCTCCACCGGCGCCTTGCGCCGCCACCCGCGCCCGAAGCGGGACTGGAGACGGGCCTGGTAGACGAGACGATCCTGCTCCAGCTTGATGGTCTGCTCGTAGCTGCGGAGCTCCCACAGCTTCATCCGGCGCCACAGCTTGAAGGTGGGCACCGGGGAGAGCAGCCAGCGGGTGAGGCGTACGCCTTCCATGTGCTTGTCGGCGGTGATGTCCGCGATCCGGCCGACCGCGTGCCGGGCCGCTTCCACGGAGACGACGAACAGCACCGGGATGACCGCGTGCATGCCGACGCCGAGCGGGTTGGGCCATGCCGCCGCGCCGTTGAATGCGATCGTCGCGGTGGTCAGCAGCCAAGCGGTCTGCCGCAGCAGCGGGAACGGGATGCGGATCCAGGTCAGCAGGAGGTCCAGCGCGAGCAGGACCACGATTCCCGCGTCAATGCCGATGGGGAAGACGAGGGAGAAGTTGCCGAAACCCTGCTCCACAGCGAGTTTGCGGACCGCGTCGTACGAGCCTGCGAAGCCGATAGCCGCGATGACGACCGCGCCAGCCGTAACCAGCCCGATCAGGATCTTGTGAACGCGGGTGAGCTTCGGAATCTCCCTCTTCGCTTCGGGGGTGGGCGCTGCCCCGTGGGGATCAGCAGCCGTACCCTGGTGGTGACGCATGCAGGTCCGCGAAGAAGCCCGCGGT
>NZ_JBSFHY010000150.1:0-1316 GCF_053597295.1 Streptomyces sp. NPDC001450 | reverse complement strand
CGCTGCTGCGGATCCGTCGCCAACGCCTCCCGCGGACTCATCCCGAAGAAACCCGCATCGAAACGATCCGCACCATCAAGGAAGGCACCCACGTCGACCAGCGTGGTTCCGGGGCGCTCGCCCTCCGGGTCGTAGAGGGCGGTGAGATCCCAGCCGCGGTCGGCCGGGAACGCGCGCACGGCGTCCCCGCCCTCCGACAGGAGCTGCCACAGCCCCTCCGGATCCCGCACACCACCCGGGAACCGGCACGCCATCCCGACGATCACCACCGGATCGTCCGCCACTGCCACGCCCGCGGAACCGGCGACCGACGGCTCCGCTTCGGCCACGGCGCCCAGCAGTTGCTCCCGCAGATACCGCGCCAGCGACACCGGCGTCGGATAGTCGAACACCACCGTCGCGGCGAGACCGGAGACACCCGTCAGCGCCGCCAGGCCGTTGCGGAGCTCGACCGCGGTGAGGGAGTCGATGCCGAGGTCGCGGAAGGCCCGCTCGGCGGCGACCGCTTCGGGATCGGGGTAGCCGAGGACCGCTGCGGCGCAGGACCGCACCGTCTCCAGCAGGACGCGGTCCTGTCCGGCGGGGGTGAGCCCGGCCAGTCGGCCGAGCAGTCCGGCACGGTCGTCGTATCCGATGCGCTCGGAGGTCCCCGCGGCGCCCTCGACCGCCGCGCGTGCCTCCGGCAGCGACCCGATCAGTGGGCTCGGACGCGTCATGGTGAAGGCCGGCGCGAAGTCCGTCCAGTCGAGGTCGGCGACGATCACGGCCGGTGTGCCGGCAGCCGCCGCGCGTGCGAGGACCTTCGTGGCGGTCTCGGCGTCCAACGGGAGCACTCCGCCGCGGCGCATGCGTGCGGTGGATCCGGCTTCCTCGGCCATGCCGGCTTCGGCCCAGGGGCCCCACGCGATCGACGTGGCGGGCAGCCCGGCCGCCCGGCGCTGCTCGGCGAGCGTGTCGAGGAAGGCGTTGGCCGCCGCGTAGTTGGCCTGGCCGGCCGCTCCGATGCTCCCCGCGAAGGAGGAGAAGAGGACGAAGGCGTCCAGGTCACGGTCGCGGGTGAGTTCGTCCAGATGCAGCGCGCCCAGTGCCTTCGTCCGCAGCACCGCCGCGAACCGCTCCGGCGTCAGCGCGTCGATCACACCGTCGTCCAGCACACCCGCCGCATGCACCACCGCATCCACCGGATGCGCCGCCAGCACCTCCGCCAGCGCGTCACCGTCCGCCACATCACACGCGACCACCGTCACCCGCACACCCAGACCCACGAGCTCGTCCCGCAGATCCACGGCACCCGGCGCCTCAAGACCCCGACGGCT
>NZ_JBSFHY010000149.1:0-1319 GCF_053597295.1 Streptomyces sp. NPDC001450 | reverse complement strand
ATCTCGGAGACGGGGTAGCGGGACTCGCGTCGGACGGCCATGAAGATGCGGGGCATGACGGGGAAGTGGAAGGCCATGTGGCATTCGTCGCCGCCCGACTGGTAGTCGCCGAAGTAGTCGACGACGTCCTCGGGCCACTGGTTGGCCTCGGCCAGCAGGACGGTGTCGGGGTACTGGGCGTCGATCTCCTTGCGCACCCGCTTCAGGAACTCGTGGGTCGCCGGCAGGTTCTCGCAGTTGGTGCCCTCCTGCTGGTACAGGTACGGCACGGCGTCGAGGCGGAACCCGTCGATACCGAGGTCCAGCCAGAACTTCAGCGCGGAGATCATCTCCTCCTGCACCGCGGGGTTCTCGTAGTTGAGGTCCGGCTGGTGCGAGAAGAAGCGATGCCAGTAGTACTGCTTGCGTACGGGGTCGTACGTCCAGTTGGAGGCCTCGGTGTCGACGAAGATGATCCGGGCGTCCTGGAACTGCTTGTCGTCGTCGGCCCAGACGTAGTAGTCGCCGTACGGACCGTCCGGATCCCGCCTCGACTCCTGGAACCACGGGTGCTGGTCGCTGGTGTGGTTCATGACGAAGTCGATGATGACGCGCATGCCGCGCTGGTGGGCGGCGTCCACGAACTCCACGAAGTCGGCCAGGTCACCGAATTCGGGGAGGACGGCGGTGTAGTCGGAGACGTCGTAACCACCGTCCCGCAGTGGTGACTTGAAGAACGGCGGCAGCCAGAGGCAGTCCACACCCAGCCACTGCAGGTAGTCGAGCTTGGCGGTCAGACCCTTGAGGTCGCCGACGCCGTCACCGTTGCTGTCCTGGAAGGAGCGGACGAGCACCTCGTAGAAGACGGCGCGTTTGAACCACTCCGGGTCCCGGTCCTTGGCGGGAGTGTCCTCGAAGGTGTCCGGGACGGGCTCGTTGACGATCATATTGTGGGTGACCCTCCGATCTGCGGGGTGGACGGTCGCAGAACCGAGAAGACATGCGCGGGCCTACGGCCCGGTTCGAGTCGCACATAGTTGGCCCTGCCCCAGTGATAGGTCTCGCCGGTGAGCTCGTCGCGCACCGGCACCGACTCGTGCCATTCCAGGCCGAGTTGCGGCATGTCCAACGAGACCGTGGCCTCCTGGGTGTGGTGGGGGTCGAGGTTGGCGACGACCAGAACCGTGTTCGATCCGCTCCGCTTCGAGTAGGCGATCACCTCGTCCTTGTCGGCGTGGTGGAAGTGGAGGTTCCGCAGGCGCTGTAGCGCGGGGTGGCGCCGCCTGATGTCGTTGAGGCGGGTGATGAGGGGGGCGAGGGTGCGGCCCTCGCGTGCGGCG
>NZ_JBSFHY010000148.1:0-1324 GCF_053597295.1 Streptomyces sp. NPDC001450 | reverse complement strand
GGCTGAGCACCGGACGGCTGGAGGACGACCCGGCCACTGTCACCCGACTGAGGTTCGTGTACGACCTCCTCGTGGCGTCGACGTATCGCGGATCCGCCGTTGCACAAGGATGGCCGGAAAGTGCTGCACGGCAAGGGTTGGTGACGCTGTATAAGAGGGTATGAAGTTCGCTGCACAAGACGTGCAGCACTCGACACGGAAAGAGGAATCACGTTGTCTCACGTCCATCCGCTCGCGAACGGGGCGCGCACCGACCACCCGGTGCCCGGACTGCCGTTCGTCGACGACTCGCACCTCCCCCTCGACGAGGGCCCCGAGGCCATCGAGGCGGTCGGCCGCCACCAGGGCGAGGGCATGTGGGGGCGCTACGACCACAACCGTGCCAGCGGTGGCTGGTACGCCTTCACCACCGACCCGCTCAACCACTCCCTGGGCTGGTCGGTGCGCTACCACCCCGAGCACGGTCGGACCGTGCTGCTGATGCGCGACCAGGACACCTCCGACCTGCACAGCCAGTGGTCGGGGGACCAGCTGCTGTTCCGCGCCGGCGGCTACTGGTGGGACGGCACCACCTGGTACCGCCCCGGACAGGTATGGGATCCCGTCGAACAGGACTACGAGCGGCGCAAGGCCCGCGCCGCCGTCACGGTCAGCGCCGCCGACATGCTCGACGGCCGCACCGACCCGGCCCGCGCCTACCTCGGCAAGGTCACCACCTTCGAGCCCGAGGCCCCGGCCCCCGAGAACTGGCTCGACCACCTGGCACTGTGGGCGAAGCACCACCAGGAGCGGGACGGCGCCCTCCCGCTGGAGCGGTGCGTGGTCGACGTCGCCAGCCCCGAACTGACCGGCGGCCAGCTGCTCGGCCTCCCGGAGATGGCCGAGCTCGGCAGCATCACCGCCTCCACGCTGCGGGCCTACATCTCGCGCGGCAACAGCGAGGTGCCCCAGCCGCAGGCCACGGTCAATGGCCGCGACCAGTGGGCCCGCGCGGTGGCCGACGACTGGGTGGAAGCACGCCAGCGCTCCTACGAGGGGGTGCGGGCCACCATGACCGCCGGCGACCGCGACAACCTCTCGCCCGGCGCCGCCGCGGTCCGCGACCACTTCGCCGACGACTTCCGCAGCCTGCTGTGGGACCGGCCGGACGTGCGCAAGCGGTGGATCCTGCGGGCACGCAACGAGGGCTCCGTCCGCGAGGTCGCCGACGCCCTGGCCTGGGACGTGGCCCGGGGCGCCGTGGCGGGATCTGCCGGAGCGGTTCGGGAACTGGAACACGATCTACAAGAACTTCGATCGGTGGTCGAAGGCTGGGGTGTGGGCG
>NZ_JBSFHY010000147.1:0-1346 GCF_053597295.1 Streptomyces sp. NPDC001450 | reverse complement strand
CTTCCGTTCTAGTGGTCGTCGCAACACCCCAGCTCAGGGGATGCGATGGACTTCGAGATTCGGGATGAGCGGAAGCCTCAGGGGCCCCGCAGGTTGGTCGCCGAGCGGGCCGCATACTTCCAGCTCATGGAGCAGGGTTACAGCACCCGGGAAGCGGCCCGCATCGTCGGTATCAACCTGCGGACCGGCAAGAAGTGGCGCAACGGCCACCACTCGCCGGGCAAGGGGAAGAAGCCGGTCCCTTCGATCTATCCCGTCCCCGGGCAGCAGTCCGAGGAGGCGGTTGACCGGAGGGAACCGGCTTCTCGCGCGTCGAGGTACCTCCGCGAGGAGGAGCGCATCCACATCGCGGACCGGGTGCGGGAGAAGGCGTCCGTTCGGCAGATCGCCGCCGAGCTGGGCCGCAGCCCGTCGACCGTCAGCCGGGAGATACGCCGCAACCGGCGCCCCATGCCCAAGGGCGGCTTCGCCTACCAGCCCTTTCACGCCCACCGCCGCGCCGAACGGCGTCGCGGCCGGCCCAAGGTCGGCAAAATCGGGCAGTGCTCCGAGCTGCGGGACTTCATCCAGGACCACCTGACGATGCGGTGGAGCCCGGAACAGATCTGCCAGGCTCTGCGGACCCGCTTCCCCGACCGCCCGGAGATGCACGTGGTCCACGAGACGATCTATCAGGCCCTCTACGTCCAAGGCCGCGGAGAACTCCGCCGGGAACTGACCCGCGCCCTTCGGACCGGCAGGGCCATGCGGCGCCCGCGTCGCCACGCTGACCGGCGCATCAACCGGCCGGTCAAGAACATGGTCATGATCAGTGAACGGCCCGCCGAAGCGTCCGACCGGGCCGTCCCGGGCCACTGGGAAGGCGACTTGATCATCGGCAGGAACGGCAAGTCCGCCATCGGCACACTCGTCGAGCGGTCCACCCGCTACCTGATGCTCGTGCACCTCCCGGACGGCCACACCGCCTACGCGACCCGCAATGCGCTCGCATCGACCGTCCAGGCCCTCCCGCACCACCTCTGGCGATCCCTGACCTGGGACCAGGGCTCGGAGATGGCCGCCCACCGGTCGTTCACCGTCGCGACCGACATCCCGGTCTACTTCTGCGACCCGGCAAGCCCCTGGCAACGCGGCTCGAACGAGAACACGAACGGCCTGCTGCGGCAGTACTTTCCGAAGGGCACCGACCTCACCACCCACGCCCCTGAGCACTTGGCGGCCGTGGCCGCCGAGCTGAACAGCCGCCCACGCAAAACGCTCGGCTGGGAAACCCCAGCCGAGCGCCTCGCTAAGCTCCTGGCCACAGCCAGTTGATCACTGTGTTGCAACGACCCCTGGAATTCGCC
>NZ_JBSFHY010000146.1:0-1359 GCF_053597295.1 Streptomyces sp. NPDC001450 | reverse complement strand
TGGCTTCGTTCATGAGAACGGACAGCACTTCGACACTGGTATGGGAGGCATGAGGCTCCCGAGGCCGGGACGGAATGTTCACGAGTTTCGACAGCACCGCGCTTTCCTCGGGCAGCTGACGCACGGTGTCGTCGCTCCTCCGCATCGTTGCCGCAGCGAGCTTCTCGCCAATCACCCCGGGTCGGCATGGTCCGAAAGAGACGGCCTAAAGTGGCGAAATGCCCCTGCCTGCCGACCGGCCCGCCCTGGACCTGCTGGATGCGCACCTGGAGGCGCTATGGGACGGAACGGACCTCCCGCTTCCGGAGGGGCCGGTCCGCCTTGCAGCGGAAGGAGGGGGCGAGCTCGTCCACTGGGCTCTCGACCAGCTCTGGCGCATCCCCCGTGAGCCGAGGGACGCCTTTGCCCGTCAAGTCGGCGGTCTGCTGGCGGAGTTCCGCTGCCGTCGCTGTCCCTGGAACGCGGCGGCGCTGCGGCTGCTCGACGACACGTACACCTTTGCGGCTACCGGCCCTCGGCGGTACGAGGACTGGGCGCACGACGTCCGCGCCGTGCTGCACCGGTCGGTCCCTGACCCCCGGGGCTGGGTCCGGCTGGACTGGGACCGCACCAACGCCGCCCGCCACACGGTGCCTGCGTACCCCTTCGATCCCCCGGACTCATCAGAGTTGCCCGGTCGCCTGTACCCCCTGGAGGCGGAGGCGGCGGTCGCCGCGCTCGCCATCATGGCCGAGGAATGGCAGTCGGAACCCGCCCCCGTCCGCTCCCGCCCGGATCGGGACGCCGTGCTCGCGGATGCCCGGACCCTGCTCGATCGGTACGGGCCCACGGCGCGCTACTGGACCAACGCGACGACCGCCGCCTCTGACCCAGCCCCGGACTTCCTCGCAGCGGGCCTCCAGGGGACTGAATCCCATGGTTTCCTCACCTCCGAGTACCTCAACGGCCTCGACTTCCTCGAGGACCTGGGCCTGATCGCGGTGACCGACGACGAGGTGGGCGTCTTCTGGTCGTTCGGGGCGTACTGACGACGTTCAGAGGAGGCACGGCGACCGTCTACCACCGCCTTGGCGACCCCGAGCCGGGCACGGCCGCCGTTGAGGCGGGCCGTGCCTTGGCCGACCGCCTCGGGGTGCCGTTCCACTTCGCCTCCCGGGACGTCCCCGATCACGAGCCCCCGCGCTGGCGGACAGCCCAGGGTCTGTCCGGGAGGGCATGATCGGAAGGCGGATCGGGACGACGCTCGGAGGCAAGGCTAGCCGCCGGGTGCCTCCCGTTCTCGTGAACACCGCCCCAGGACTGATCCGGCCGCCTCCCGAGACGGTGAACAACCGCTGTCGCAACTCGTGCACATAGCCA
>NZ_JBSFHY010000145.1:0-1466 GCF_053597295.1 Streptomyces sp. NPDC001450 | reverse complement strand
GCCGGTGTCGGCTGGTGGTTCTACCAGCACCTGAACGGCAACATCCAGAGTGTGTCGCTGGACGGCAAGGGCGGTACGGAGAAGGCCGACGCGTTCGGTCGTACGCCGATCAACATCCTGGTGATGGGGTCGGACGGCCGCACCAGCAAGGCGGACTGCAAGCTGGGCGGCGGTTGTTCGCATACGGGGGTGCAGACGGGCAGCAACGCGGATGTGCAGATGGTGGTGCACATATCCGCCGACCGTTCGAACGCGACCGTGATGAGTATTCCGCGGGACACGATGACCCGGGTCCCGGCGTGCAAGGACAGTGCGACGGGCCGGTCGACGGCGGGTTACTACGGGCAGATCAACAGCGCGCTGCAGTACGGTCCGGCCTGTCAGGTGGCCACCGTCCACCAGCTCACCGGCATCCCCATCGACCACTTCGTGAAGCTGGACTTCTCGGGCGTGGTGAAGATGTCGGACGCGGTCGGCGGTGTGTCGGTGTGCGTCAGCGACGACGTGTACGACACGTACTCGCACCTGAAGCTGGCCAAGGGCGGCCACACCCTCAAGGGGGTGGCCGCTTTGGAGTTCGTGCGTTCCAGGCACGGTTTCGGTGACGGCAGCGACCTGGGGCGCACCGTCTCGCAGCACATCTTCCTCAGCGCGATGATCCGCAAGTTCAAGAGTGCGGGCACGCTCACCGATCCCACCGCGGTCTACGACCTCGCCGACGCCGCCACCAAGGCGCTGACGGTGGACGACGGGCTGGGCACGGTGAAGAAGCTGATCGCGCTCGCGGCGGACCTGAACAAGGTCCCGACCAAGCGGATGACCTTCACGACGATGCAGACCGGCACCGACCCCGACGACAGCAACCGGGTGGTGGTGGGCGCGGGTGCCAAGACCCTGTTCGCCACCATCGCCGGCGACCAGTCCCTGACCACCGGCTCCGGCAAGAAGTCCGCGGCCGCCTCCGCGACCGCGAAGGCCACGACCGTGCCGGCGTCCCGGATCGCGGTGACGGTGGAGAACGGCACCGCGGTCACCGGCCGCGCCTCCGCCGTCGCGGCCGCCCTCACCGGTCGGGGCTTCAGCCCGGCCACCACCACCGCCAACGCCCCCAGCCCCGCGACCACCACCACGCTCACCTACGGCACCGGCCACCAGCCCGAGGCCCGGACGGTCGCCAAGGCACTGGGCCTGTCCGCCGCGCACCTGAAGAAGGACACCAGCGGCAGCAGCGGTCTGACCCTGGTGATCGGCAGCGACTGGCCCAGCGGCACCACCTACACCGGCACCACGTCCTCGCCCGCGCCCGCCGACACCAAGGCCGCGGTCTCCAACGCCCACGCCCAGACCGCCGACCAGGCCAAGACCTGCGCCAAGGTCAGCCCCTACAAGACGGTGGAACTCAACGGTGTCCCCATGACACCGGCCCAGGCGTACGCGGCGGCCCGCACCAAGCCCGACTCCGACGA
>NZ_JBSFHY010000144.1:0-1482 GCF_053597295.1 Streptomyces sp. NPDC001450 | reverse complement strand
CGGATGTGGACTGGGCACGGTTCACCCCCGCGTACACCAGCGTCCGTCCCAGCGCGTTGCTGGCCGACCTTCCCGAAGCACGCACCGCCCTCACCGACACGCCGGGAACATCCGGGCAACAGACGGGCGAACAGGAGTCCGCGCTGCGGCAGAAGCTCGGCGGACAACCGACGGACGAGCGACGGCAGGCGCTGCTCGACCTGGTGCGCAGGCGGGCCGCCGAGGTACTGGGGCACGGTGACACCGGTGTCGTGGGATCGGGCCAGGCCTTCCGTGAGCTTGGCGTCGACTCACTGACCGCCGTCGAGCTGCGCAACCGGCTCGCCGCCGAGACCGGCCTGAAGCTGCCCAGCACCCTCGTCTTCGACCACCCGACCCCTCGCCATCTGGCGGCCTTCCTCGATGAGGAGCTGTTCGACGAGGAGGAAGGCGACGCGGAGACCGCTCTCGCGGCCGAGCTGGACCGCCTGGCCTCCACGATTTCAAGGCTTTCCCCAGATAACAGCGCCAGGACTCTCGCGAAGGCACGGCTGCGCAGCATGCTGACCGAGCTGGGTGATCAGAGCGAGGGTGATTCCAAAGCCTCTGTCTCCCAGCAGCTCGAGGCAGCCTCGGACGACGAGATCTTCGACTTCATCAACCGGGAACTCGGCCGGTCCTGAGCGCCCGCGCAGCAGCAGGCCGAATCGTTCCTACCGCTACAACGTATGGGGCAAGTTCCAATGGCGAATGAAGACAAGCTCCGGGACTACCTCAAGTGGGTCACCTCCGACCTGGCCGAGACGCGTCGGCGGCTCCAGGAGCTGGAGTCCCGCGGGGAGGAGCCCATCGCGATCGTCGGGATGAGCTGCCGGTTCCCCGGCGGGGTGCGGTCCCCCGAGGACTTCTGGCAGCTCCTGGCCGAAGGCGCCGATGCCATCTCCGAATGGCCAACGGACCGCGGTTGGGACGCCGAGGCCCTCTACGACCCGGACTCCCGGCGCGTGGACGGCAGTTACGCCCGTGAGGGCGGATTCGTCCACGACGCCGGCGACTTCGACCCGGGATTCTTCGGGATCTCGCCGCGCGAGGCCGTCGCCATGGACCCCCAGCAGCGGCTGCTGCTGGAGGCGTCCTGGGAGGCGTTCGAACACGCCGGTATCGACCCGGAGTCGGCGCGGGGCGGTCGCGCCGGCGTCTTCGTGGGATGCAGCAACCAGGAGTACGGCGCCGGTCTCGGCGACATCCCCGACGACGTACGCGGCCACCTGCTGACCGGCAACTCCACTTCCGTCGTCTCCGGTCGCGTCTCGTACGTGCTGGGTCTCGAAGGCCCCGCCGTGACGGTGGACACGGCGTGTTCGTCGTCTTTGGTGGCGTTGCATCTTGCGGTGCAGGCGTTGCGTTCCGGTGAGTGTGATCTGGCGTTGGCCGGTGGTGTGACGGTGATGTCGACGCCGGGTGTGTTCGTGGAGTTCTCGCGGCAGCGGGGGCTTGCGGTGG
>NZ_JBSFHY010000143.1:0-1709 GCF_053597295.1 Streptomyces sp. NPDC001450 | reverse complement strand
GGCCGCAAGACGACCGCCCTGCGCGTCAGCCACGCCTTCCACTCCCCGCTGATGGAGCCCATGCTCGACGACTTCCGTGCCGTCGCCGAGACCCTGACCTACGGCGAACCCCGCCTGGCCATCGTCTCCACGCTCACCGGAACGGTCGCCGAACCCGGCGAACTGACGTCCCCCGACTACTGGGTGCGGCATGTCCGCCAGGCCGTTCGCTACGGGGACGCCGTGCGCACGCTGACCCGGCAGGGTGTGTCGCGGTTCGTGGAACTCGGCCCGGACGGCACGCTGACCGCGCTCGCGCAGGCGTGCCTGGACATGGACGATGACGGGCCTCTGTTGCTGCCGGCCCTGCGCAAGGACCGGCCGGAGGCCGGCGCGGTGCTGGCCGCGGTCTCCGGCCTGTTCACCCGAGGTGCGGAGGTGGACTGGCGTGCGGTGTTCGCGGGGGTCGGGGCCCGTTCGGTCGAGCTGCCGACGTACGCGTTCCAACGCAAGATCTACTGGCCGACCCCGGCAGGCGGTCGGCTCGTCGGCGATGTCTCCGGCCTCGGCCTCTCCGCCACCGATCATCCCCTCCTTGGAGCGGCCCTGGCGCCGGCCGACTCCGAAGGCGTGGTGTTCACCGGTCGTCTGTCGCTGCGGAGCCACCCGTGGCTGCGGGACCACATGGTCTCCGGCGCGGTCCTGTTCCCGGGCACCGGCTTCCTGGAACTCGTCCTGCGCGGGGCCGACCAGGTCGGGTGCGACCGGGTGGAGGAACTGACGATCGCGGTTCCGCTGGTCCTCCCCGAGCACGGCGGTGTGCGGGTCCAGGTGTTGGTCAACGGCCCGGACGAGGCGCGCCGCCGTGGCGTCAGTGTCTTCTCCCGCGCCGACGACGCCTCGGAGGACGAGGCGTGGACCCTCCATGCCACCGGTCTGGTGAGCGCCGAGGCCGGGGCTACACGGCCGGACGATGCCTTCGATTTCGGCGTGTGGCCGCCGCGGGATGCGGTGGCGGAGTCGGTGGAGGGTGTGTACGAGCGTTTCGCCGGGCTCGGGCTGTCGTACGGGCCGGTGTTCCAGGGGCTGCGTGCGATGTGGCGGCGAGGCGAAGAAGTCTTCGCCGAGGTGACGCTGCCCGAGGCGCACGAGGAGCTCGCGGACCGGTTCGGGATGCATCCGGCGCTGCTGGACTCAGTCCTCCACGCTGTCTTGCGGGGCGTGTTCGGTACCGACGGCTCGCTGCGGCTGCCGTTCTCGTGGGGCGGCGTGTCGCTGTGGGCCGCGGGAGCGCGCGAGCTGAGGGTGCGCGTGGCCTCGGTGGGGCCGGACGCGGTGGCGTTGGAACTGGCGGACACGACCGGAGGCGCGGTGGCCTCCGTGGACTCACTGGTGCTGCGCGAGGCGGCCGACGGGATCACGTCGGCGGACGGCGGCCCCCGAGACGGACTGTTCCAGCTCGACTGGGTGAGGGTGCCGGCTGCCGCCGGACCGGTCCCCTCGCTGACCGCCGGGCTGCCCGCTCCGGGTGAGGCCGTCGCCGATGACGTGCTGGTGCGGGTCGAGCGCCCCACCGGCAGTGAACCGACGGCTGCCCATGCCGTCGTCCTGAGCGCTCTCGAACTGGTGCGTGCCTGGCTGGGGGAGGAGCGGTTCGGGGAGTCCCGTCTGGTGTTCGTCACCGAAGGTGCGGTCGCCGTTGGTGAGGGGGCTGTGGATCCGGCTCTGGC
>NZ_JBSFHY010000142.1:0-1719 GCF_053597295.1 Streptomyces sp. NPDC001450 | reverse complement strand
GCCCGCCGTAGGCGGGCCGCCTTGATCCAGTAAAGAAACTCTGAACAGCTCTGCTGCGCTGGGCTCTTGTCTTGTCTCGGTTGATGCTTGACGTTGTGGCTTCACTTGATGCTTGACACCGCTTGCCTCGGCTTGGCTGTGCGCGTCTGATCCGCGTGCAGGGAGGGCCGGGGCCGTGCTGGTGGAGCTGAGCGTGGTCGAGCAGCGGTATCACGCGGTGATGGAGGTCGCCGCGGGGGTTCCGGTCACCCAAGTCGCCGCCCGGTATGGGGTGTCGAGGCAGTCGGTGCACTCCTGGGTGCGCAAGTACGAGCAGTCGGGTCTGCCGGGATTGGCGGACCGGTCGCACCGGCCGGCCTCGTGTCCGCACCGGATCGCCGGGGAGGTGGAGGCGGTGGTGTGTGAGTTACGGCGCCGGCATCCCGGCTGGGGCCCGCGCAGGCTGGTGCACGAGCTGGGACGCAGGGGCATCACGCCGGTGCCGTCCAGGGCGACGGTCTACCGGATTCTGGTGCGCAACGGTCTGGTCGAGCCCGGGGTGCGCAAGCGGCGCCGGGCGGATTACCGCAGGTGGGAGCGGTCGACGGCGATGGAGCTGTGGCAGATGGACATTGTCGGGGGTGTCCTGCTGGCGGACGGCAGCGAGTGCAAGATGGTCACCGGGATCGATGACCACTCCCGGTTCATGGTGATCGCGAAGGTGGTGCAGCGGGCCACGGCCCGGGCGGTGTGTCTGGCCTTCGGCGAGGCGCTGTTGCGGTTCGGAGTGCCCGGCGAGGTGCTGACGGACAACGGCAAGCAGTTCACCGCCCGCTTCGGCTCCGGCAAGCCGGGAGAGACGATGTTCGACCGGATCTGCCGGGAGAACGGCATCGCGCACCGGCTGACGAAGCCGCAGTCCCCGACGACCACGGGGAAGATCGAACGCTTCCATCAGACTCTGCGGCGTGAACTCCTCGACGGCCATGAACCGTTCGTCGACCTGGCCACGGCGCAGGCGGTGGTGGATGCCTGGCTGGAGGACTACAACCGGATGCGGCCGCATCAGTCCCTGGACATGGCCGTCCCGGGCAGCCGGTTCGTTCCCCGGCCGCGGTCCGAGCAGGATGCGCTGCCGGTGGTCCTGCCCGCCCGCCTCGACCCGGTCCCGAATCCGGATGTCCCAGTGCCTCCGGCCGAGCCGGTTTCCTGGCCGATGGCCGAGGGTGAGGTCGGCGCGATCGAGCTGGAGCGGGTGGTTCCCGCGTCGGGGAACCTGAGCCTGCGTGGGCAGCAGATCTGGTTCGGCCCGGCTCTGGCGGGCACCACGGTGACCCTGCGGATCGACGTGAACCGGCTGCACGTTCTTATCGGCGGCGGCCGGCACAAGACGCTGCCCTCGAAGCTGTCCGGCCGGGATCTCAAAGCCCTGCTGGCAGGCGGGGGCGCCCGACCTGCTGGACCCTGGGCGGACGACCCCGGCCCGGCGAAGGACACGAAGGGGGCGGTGGAGGTGGACCGGACCGTCAACGCGGTCGGCTACGTCGGCCTGGGCGGTGACAAGGTCCTGGTCGGCTGGCCGTTCGCCGGACAGCGGGTCACCCTCCGGCTCGACGGGAAAGTCCTGCAGGTCCTGGACGAGCAGCGTGTTCTGCAGGCCACCCTGCCCAGCCCTCTGCCGCCCTCGGCCTGCGGGCGCCTGCAGGGTGCTCGTCCGGCCGGGCCGGCACCGCTGCTGCC
>NZ_JBSFHY010000141.1:0-1780 GCF_053597295.1 Streptomyces sp. NPDC001450 | reverse complement strand
GACAAGGCGTATTCCTCCCGCCGCAACCGCCGCTACCTGCGCAGGCGCCAGATCAAGCACACCATCCCTGAGCCGAAGAACCAGCGTGCCAACCGCCAGAGCCGGGGCAGCAGAGGCGGCCGGCCCACCGGCTTCGACAAGACGATCTACAAAAGGAGGAACGAAGTTGAGCGGACGATCAACGCGTTGAAGAATTCGCGGGCTGTGGCGACGAGGTTCGACAAGCGCGCCTACATCTTCCACGGCACCGTCACGGTCGCCTCGATCCGACTTTGGCTCCGCCCGTGATCTCCGCCGGATCTAGGCGCTGTTTCTCGGATCATGTTCGGAGCCAGATCATGAGGGCTGCGAGGGTGACAGTGCCACCGTAGATGTAGGCGCGCTTCTCGTAACGGGTGGCGACGGACCGGAAGCCCTTCAGCCGGTTGATGGCTCGTTCGACTGTGTTGCGTTTCTTGTAGCGCTCGCTGTCGAATCCGGTGGGCCGGCCGCCGCGGGATCCTCGGTTCTGCCGGTGTCTTTGCTGGTCGAGGCGTTCAGGGATGGTGTGTGGGATTCCGCGTCGTCGCAGGTAGCGGCGATTTCTCCGGGATGTGTAGGCCTTGTCCGCCAGGACACGGTCGGGCCGGGTGCGAGGTCGTCCGACTCCGGTGCGAGGCACGGAAACCTGCTTGAGCACCCGCTCGAGCTGAGGACCGTCGCCGTAGTGACCGGGTGTCAGGACGAAGGCGAGAGGCCGACATCGCCCTTCGGCGGCGAGATGGATCTTGGTGGTGAAGCCGCCGCGGGAACGTCCCAGGCACTCGCCGATCTGACCACCTCCTCCAGCCGGACGGCCAGTTTCCGAAGCAGCGGATCGACCTGGTTCGTCCCCCGGTCGGCCCCTTTTTGAGGGACCGAGGCCGGGGGAGCTTTCCTCGCGCCGGCGGCATGTTGGTGGGCCCGCACCGCTGTTGAGTCCACCGACACGTCCCAGTCGATCCGGCCCGCGGCATCCTCGGCGGCCTGGACTTTCGACAGCAGCATCTCCCACGTTCCATCCGCTGACCAGCGGCGATGACGTTTATAGACCGTTTCCCACGGCCCGAACCGCTCCGGCAGATCCCGCCACTGCACACCAGTCCGTACCCGGTACAGCACCCCGTTGATCACCCGCCGGTGATCACTCCACCGACCCCCACGCGCACCACCACGAGGTAAGAACGACTCCAGCCGATCCCACTCCGCATTCGTCAGATCCCCACGGCCCATACCGCCAGCCTGCCCCAACACCCCACTCACGTCAGGAGATCCGAGAAACAGCGCCTAGAACAAGGTGTTGTCGTTCGCGGAGGTCTCCGGCACGTTCTGGCTCACGTCCCAGTGCTCGGCGATCTTCCCGTCCTGGAAGCGGAAGATGTCGAACACCGCCGCGCCCCGCGCGCCCGGCGTCGTCACTACGTTCGAGTGGACCAGCACCAGGTCGCCCTCGGAGATCACCCGTATGACGTCGTACTCGGCGTCCGGGAGCTGCTGGTGAAAGCCGACGCCCAGATTCTTCAGCGTCTCGGCGCCGTCCGGTGCGAGTGGGTTGTGCTGGATGTAGTCGCCGACGATCGGCTTGCCCTCGGCGCGCTCGCCGATGAGCAGCACGCTGTAGCCCGCATTGCCGCCGGCCATCTGCTCGGCGGTCTTCTGCAGTTCGCTCTGGGTGGGCCGCAGCGGCAGCGCGGCGGCCCGGTTCTGCATCCCCTGGCGGAAGTCGCCGAGCGCCGAGTCCTGCGTACGGGTCAGCACGGCT
>NZ_JBSFHY010000140.1:0-1832 GCF_053597295.1 Streptomyces sp. NPDC001450 | reverse complement strand
CAGGCCAAGGCTGACAGGCTCGGCTTCTGGGCCGAGCAGGCCCGTCGGCTGACCTGGGCCAAGGAGCCGACCGAGACGCTGGACTGGTCGAACCCGCCGTTCGCGAAGTGGTTCGCGGACGGCGAGCTGAATGTCGCGTACAACTGCGTGGACCGGCACGTGGAGGCCGGGCACGGGGAGCGGGTGGCGATCCACTTCGAGGGCGAGCCCGGTGACAGCCGGGCGATCACCTACGCGGAGCTGAGGGACGAGGTCTGCAGGGCCGCCAACGCGCTGCTGGAGCTGGGTGTGCGCAAGGGGGACCGGGTCGCGGTCTACCTGCCGATGATCCCGGAGGCCGTGATCGCCATGCTGGCCTGTGCCCGTATCGGCGCCGCGCACTCGGTCGTCTTCGGCGGGTTCTCGGCGGACGCGCTGGCCACCCGGATCCAGGACGCGGACGCGCGTGTCGTCATCACCGCCGACGGCGGCTACCGGCGTGGCAAGCCGTCCGCGCTCAAGCCGGCCGTCGACGACGCGATCGGCCGGGTGGACAACGTCGAGCACGTGCTCGTCGTCCGCCGCACCGGCCAGGACGTGGCCTTCGAGGCCGGGCGGGACGTGTGGTGGCACGAGCTGGTGGAGCGGCAGGCGGCCGAGCACATCCCTGAGGCGTTCGAGGCGGAGCACCCGCTGTTCATCCTGTACACCTCGGGCACGACGGGGAAGCCGAAGGGCATCCTGCACACCTCCGGCGGCTATCTGACGCAGGCGGCGTACACGCACCACGCGGTGTTCGACCTCAAGCCGCAGACGGACGTCTTCTGGTGCACGGCGGACGTCGGCTGGGTCACCGGGCACTCGTACATCGTGTACGGGCCGCTGGCCAACGGCGCGACGCAGGTCATGTACGAGGGCACCCCGGACACCCCGCACCAGGGCCGGTTCTGGGAGATCGTTCAGAAGTACCGGGTCACGATCCTCTACACCGCACCGACCGCGATCCGCACGTTCATGAAGTGGGGCGACGACATCCCCGCGCGGTTCGACCTGTCGTCCCTGCGCATCCTGGGCTCGGTGGGCGAGCCGATCAACCCCGAGGCGTGGGTCTGGTACCGCAAGCACATCGGCGCCGACCGGACGCCGGTCGTGGACACCTGGTGGCAGACCGAGACCGGCGCGATGATGATCTCGCCGCTGCCCGGCGTGACCGAGACCAAGCCCGGTTCGGCGCAGCGCGCGCTGCCCGGCATCTGCGCGACCGTCGTCGACGACGAGGCCAACGAGGTACCCGACGGCGGCGGCGGCTACCTGGTCCTCACCGAGCCGTGGCCGTCGATGCTGCGCACCATCTGGGGCGACGACCAGCGGTTCATCGACACCTACTGGTCGCGTTTCGAGGGCAGGTACTTCGCCGGTGACGGCGCGAAGAAGGACGACGACGGGGACATCTGGCTGCTGGGCCGGGTCGACGACGTCATGCTGGTGTCCGGGCACAACATCTCCACCACCGAGGTGGAGTCGGCACTCGTCTCGCACCCCTCGGTCGCCGAGGCGGCCGTCGTCGGCGCCACCGACGAGACCACCGGTCAGGCGATCGTCGCCTTCGTCATCCTGCGCGGTACGGCCTCCGAGGACGACAAACTGATCGGCGAACTGCGCGACCACGTCGGCACCACACTCGGCCCGATCGCCAAGCCCAAGCGGATCCTGCCGGTGGCCGAACTGCCGAAGACCCGCTCCGGCAAGATCATGCGCCGCCTCCTGCGGGACGTGGCCGAGAACCGCCAACTGGGCGACGTCACCACACTCACCGACTCCACGGTCATGGACCTCATCCAGACCAAACTCCC
>NZ_JBSFHY010000139.1:0-1980 GCF_053597295.1 Streptomyces sp. NPDC001450 | reverse complement strand
CGTTCCCACTCGGCATCTGTCAGATCACCCCGCCCCATGTCCACATCAACGACCCGGACATCGAGTAGTCACGTGATCGGCCGGACAACTCCTAGCCCCGCCTGACAAAGTTGCAGGCTCTGGAGGACCGCGCGGTTGCGCCCGGGGAGCAGGTTGTCTGCCGTTCCTTGATGGCCGCGTAAGCGGGACCGGGAAAAGCCCGACGGTGCTTCTCCGGCAGGGACCTGTCGGTGGTGCAACGCCGACTCGACGGAGCTGGCCTGGGCCGATGACCTGCGGTGTGTGGGGCCCGGATCTCGCTGGCCGGGCCCCACAGGGCCAGGAGGACCTGGCACATCGGCATACATCAGCCTACGTCTGCCGTCAGTACTGCTGCTGGGAGGCTGTGTGTGAACGGTCGTGGAGCAGAACCGCCTGCGGGGGGCGGACAAGAGCGTTGAGAGGGTCCCGCGCAACATGCGATCGAAGCGCGGGACCGCCAAGCCCTGCGCTCCTGCCTGAGCCGGGCACTGGACCGTACGAAAAAGCAGTGCGGTTCGCACGCTCATCGGTACAGGAGAGTGACCGTCGCCCGCGGGTGCGCCCTGCTCGTCTGCCGCCAGGCGCACGTGCGGAGACCTCCCAGCATGCGACCTGCGAAATCCACGGGGACCGGCCGTGGGTGGGCACCCGCCGGGACACGGGCCGATTGTGCACACCGGGCAGTCAACCGGCAGCCGACCGCTCGAATGCCTGACGTGCGTCCTCCAGAACCGTCCGCCAGGAGACAACGTCCGGTCGGCGGCGCAGCAAGGACCGGCGCTCGCGTTCGGTCATGCCACCCCACAGGCCGAACTCGATGCGCTCATCGAGTGCTTCGGCCAGGCACTCGGTGCGCACCGCACACCCAGCACACACCGGCTTCGCCCGGTGCTGCTCGGCGCCCTGGCCGAAGAGTTCCTCGGGGTCGGTGCTCCGGCAGGCCGCAAGCTCAACCCATTGCACGCTGGTCATAGTTCCCCCTCAACTTCCCGCTACGACCCTACGCCGCCCACCAGAAACAACGCTCATAAGCTCCGGTCCGCTCAACACAGGTGGGGAGCAAATGCCTGGGCGGGCCCGGGAGGGGGAGCCCGCTGCTGGTGTGTTCTCGTACGGGCGTGCTCTGCCAGGGCCTCAGCCGTGTGGGGCTGAGATGGGTAGCATCCGGCGCAACACACCAGAAACCAAGGAGCGTGAACTGCCGGGGCCGACGAGCCCGCCAGCATCTCTATCCAGGACAGGTACGCATCGCAGTTTGCCGCCGACCTTGAGAAGAACCTTGCCGAACAAGAAGAGCTGCAGGCGCATTTGGAGCGGCTCAGGGCGGAGGAGGCGTGGCTGCGCAGCGTGCAAGTCTCCCTGCCGGCTGCGGAAGCCAGCTTTGCCGACACGGCGCAGACCTCCGCCGCGCCGAACGAGGCCCCCGTCCCGCAGCCGCGGCAGGAGGAAATCAGCGACCCTGCGGCCCCGACGAAGAAGACGGCCCGGGCCAAGAAGGCTGCGGCGGCAAAGGCAACCGCCAAGCCCCCGGCGAAGAAGACCGCGAAGAAGGCGGCCGCCCAGAAGACGGCGGCGAAGAAGACCACGGCCAAGACCGGTGAGGCCCCCTGGGCGCTCTCCTGTTGCGCGTCCTGGCCAACCGACGAAATGGCGCTCGCGGGGTGACGGAATGCGCTGGGCTGAGTCAGCGGGTTGGGTGGTCGTTGTCCGGTCTCGGTGAAGGCGAGGCAGTCCCGCTGAATCTGAGGCATGCAGGTCACGTGTTGCCCGTGAGGAGCGACTCACCCCCAGTCCGGCGGCGGGCAATCGTGGTCCGCGTGGCCGGGTGCACCACCGGTACCGAGCCGGAAGCCCCCGACGATGCCTTCCGTTCTAGTGGTCGTCGCAACACCCCAGCTCAGGGGATGCGATGGACTTCGAGATTCGGGATGAGCGGAAGCCTCAGGGGCCCCGCAGGTT
>NZ_JBSFHY010000138.1:0-1993 GCF_053597295.1 Streptomyces sp. NPDC001450 | reverse complement strand
CACCCTCCGACCACGCCGTACCGTCCGCACCCTCCGAGAACGCCTTGCACCGGCCGTCCACCGCAAGCCCCCGCTGCCGCGAGAACTCCACGAACGTCTCGGGCGTCGACATCACGGTCACACCACCGGCCAGCGCAAGGTCGCACTCGCCGGAACGCAGCGCCTGCGCCGCTAGGTGAAGGGCGACCAGCGACGACGAACACGCCGTGTCCACCGTCACCGCGGGACCCTCGAAACCAAACGTGTACGCGATACGACCCGACGCGACGCTGCCGGTGTTCCCGGTCAGCAGGTAGCCGTCAGCGCCTTCGGACGTGCCCCGCAACGACGAGCCGTAGTCCTGGGCCATGGCGCCGGCGAAGACGCCGGTGCGGCTGCCGCGCAGCGTCGCCGGGTCGATACCCGCGCGCTCCAGGACCTCCCACGACGTCTCCAACAGCAACCGCTGCTGCGGATCCATCCCCAACGCCTCACGCGGCGAGATACCGAAGAGCGCGGCGTCGAATTCAGGAGCGTCGTAGAGGAAACCGCCCTCACGCACGTACGTACGACCGACCTTGCCCGGCTCAGGGTCGTAGAGGCCCTCCAGGTCCCAGCCGCGGTCGGCCGGGAACCCGCCGATCGCGTCATCGCCCTCGCTGACCAGCCGCCACAGGTCCTCGGGCGAAGCGACTCCGCCCGGGAACCGGCAGGCCATACCAACGATCACCACCGGATCGTCACCGACACTGGTCAGCACGGGCAGCATGTCGGTCGAGGTCTGTTCGTCTCCGCCCAGGAGCTCCGTCTTGATGTGCCGGATCAGCGCGGCGGGCGTGGGGTAGTCGAAGATCAGGGTCGCGGGAAGCCTCATGCCGGTGGCCGCGTTCACGCGGTTGCGAAGCTCGACCGACGTCAGGGAGTCGAAGCCGAGTTCCTTGAAGGTGTGGTCCGCCTCGATGTCGGCGGCGGAGGCATGGCCGAGCACGGCAGCTGCCGCGCCTTGCACCAGGTCGGACACGAGTCGGTCGCGGTCCGCCGGGAGAGCCGCGGTGAGCTGTGCCCTGAGGCTCTGACGGTCGGCCCCGGTGCCGACCTCCGCCTTGCGGCGCGCCCGTACACGGACCAGGGCACGCAGCAGCGCGGGAACCTCCTCCACCGTCCGCCGGCGCAGCCCCGCGAGGTCAAGTTCGACGGGCAGCACTGCGGCCCGCTCGATCGTAGGGCCCTGTTCGAGTACCGCGTCCAGCAGGGCGAGTCCCCGCTCCGGCGCAAGCGGCAACATGCCACTGCGCTCCATGCGCCGCATGTCCGCCTCGCTCAGCTCGGCCGTCATCCCGGCACCCGGCGCCCACGGTCCCCAGGCGAGGGAGACGGCGGGCAGGCCGGACGAGCGGCGAGTGGCGGCGAAGGCGTCCAGGAAGGCGTTGGCGGCCGCGTAGTTGGCCTGCCCCGCACCACCCAAAGTGCCCATGACCGACGAGAAGACGACGAACGCCGACAGATCCGTGTCCCGGGTCAGCTCGTGAAGATGGACGACCGCGTCCGTCTTCGGCCGCAGGACCCGTGATACGCGCTCCGGGGTGAGGGAGGAGACCACACCGTCGTCGACGATGCCCGCCGTGTGGATCACAGCGGTCAGCGGATGCTCGGCGGGGACGGTGGCCAGCACGTCCGCCAGCGCCGCACGGTCCGCGACATCCAGGGCAGCCACCTCGACCCGGGCACCCAAGTCGGACAGTTCGGCGACGAGTTCGCACGCGCCGGGCGCATCGAGACCTCGGCGGCTGGCCAGCAGAAGATGCTTGATCCCGTGCTCGGTGACCAGATGCCGGGCCACCAACGCGCCCAGACCACCCGTACCACCGGTCACCAGCACCGTGCCCGCCGCATCGAGAGCCGCAGGAACCGTCAGGACCACCTTGCCCACATGCCGGGCCTGCGACAGATACCGGAACGCCTCCGGAGCCCTGCGCACATCCCAGCACGTGACGGGCAGGGGCTTGAGCACCCC
>NZ_JBSFHY010000137.1:0-2012 GCF_053597295.1 Streptomyces sp. NPDC001450 | reverse complement strand
GCCCATCGCTCGAGGAGGGCTTGGCGCTCGTCCAGCACCCCAATCGGTGCTGGGAGGGTCAGCGCTTCATCGGCGACGTCGATCACCCTTATCCCCACTCACCGTCGAAGCCGTAGTCCTCGGGACCTTCGTACTGCCGGCCGTACCGCTGCTCGTCTTCCAGGTCGCTCCAGCAGATGCCACAGAGGATTGTTCCGGTGTCTCCCTTGGCGTCGATCGGTCGCATGCACCGTTCGCAGGGCACAACGGTGGGGAACGCCATGGCGCAGGAAAAGCAGACGTGGACCGGCTTCGCGGGGTCGCTGCGGACGCGAACGGCCCACCCGAGCGTTTGCTGATCGCACTGCGGGCATGTGTTGAACTCGCTGGGCTCTTCCTGGTCTTGCCCGATGAAATAGCCCAGCAGCTCCTCCGGATCCCAGCCGCGCGCGCAGAAACGGCAGGTGGCGAGTTCGGACGCGGCAGTCGAGTCCGGCCCCTCGCACAGCACGAGGGCCAACTGCTCGCACTCGGGGCACTCGATGGTGCGGTTCTCGACGCCTTCGCTCTTCAACTCCCCGCCGAGCCGGTTCATCCGCTCGCGGACAAAGGAGTTGATGGCAGTCAGGCCGCCGCGGATGCTCGCCAGCATTGCCTCGGCCTGCGCCTTCTCCTGGCCGTCGTGAAGGTAGGGGACGAGACGGTCGTCGATGAAGCGGACCAGGAAGTCGAGCACCTCCGCCGCGCGGGCCTCGGCCACGCGCGCATCGAGGCTGGATCCGAAGTGCTGGAGCTTGTTGCGGTCGTCCCTCAGGTCCTTGAGCGCCTTCCGCTCCGAGTCCGTGAAGGGCACGCCCACGATGTTCCTGAGCCGGGTAATGGCCGCCTCGGTGGTGACACTCTTGAAGTCTGCACTGTCCCGCTTCTTCGGCGTCGCCTCGTCGGCGTTGGCGAAGACGAGGGTCCAGTGCTCCGCATACAGGCGCGCCTTGAAGAGCACCTCGACGGCCGCCTGGAGGTGGAGCACGGCGTACTTCACGTCCCGGTCTGTCACCTCGGACTGGTTCTCGTCCAGGTGGTCGACGACGCTCGCCAGGTAGTCCAGCCCGTTGCGGACGGGCGGGAAGTCGAGCTGGGGAGGTGCGGAGCGTCGCATCCGCCGGACTCGCTGCCGTGGAACGTCGTCCGATGTCGCAGCCGCCGACGTCGTCGCGGCGACCCCGTCTTCTCCGCTCTCTTGTGTCGGTGCCATCAGCCGTTCCCCGCCCCCTGTTTGACCCGTCGCCATGTCCGGGTTTGTCGCGTCGGATAAGGAGAGGTTATCCGACGCGATCACCTCCCGGGGCCGGTTGCCCGCGATTCACGGACGCCTGTCCGGGAGGTTGGCCGAAAGTAGCTGCACAAGACGGGTTGAGACCCATGTATAAGAGGGGAGGTAATGCGTTGCACAACACGTGCAGCACTCGACATGGAATGAGGAATCACGTTGGGCCACGTCCGTCCACTCGCCAACGGCCTGCGCACCGACCATCCGGTGCCGGGCCTGCCGTTCGTCGACGACTCCCACATCCCCCTCAACGAGGGGCCCGAGGCCATCGAGGCCGTCGGCCGCCACGAGGCCAGCGGCATGTGGGGCCGCTTCGACCCCAACCGTGAAGGCGGCGGCTGGCACGCCTTCACCACCGACCCTCTCCAGCACACCTTGGGCTGGTCGGTGCGCTACCACCCCGAGCACGGCCGGACCGTGCTGCTGATGAGCGACGGCGCCACGGCGTTCCTGCACAGCCAGTGGTCGCAGGACCAGCTGCTGTTCCGCGCCGGCGGCTACTGGTGGGACGGCACCAACTGGTACCGGCCCGGGCAGGTCTGGGATCCCGTCGAGGAGGACTACGAGCGGCGCAAGGCCCGCGCCGCCGTCACGGTCAGCGCCGCCGACATGCTCGACGGCCGTGCCGACCCCGCCCGGGCGTACATCGGCAAGGTCACCACCTTCGATCCCGAGGCCCCGGCCCCGGAGAACTGGCTCGACCACC
>NZ_JBSFHY010000136.1:0-2038 GCF_053597295.1 Streptomyces sp. NPDC001450 | reverse complement strand
CAGGTTCACGTACGGCCAGTACAGGATGGGCAGCCCTGCCGCCAGGGTGAAGAGCCCGGCCCAGAAGGGGCGTTCACCACGCCAGGCGCGGAACCCTGCCGGAGCCCGATCACATCGACCACCATCTTCCCCAGCTCCCATCCCCAGGGACCCGCAGTCGCCCACGGCGCCCCCTCCATCCCGGTGCCGGCCGGTCCCCCGCCGGAGGCTCTGTTCCGACCGGGGCCTTGCTCATCCAGGTCTCGGCTCAGGGCCGTAGCGCGCTGCGGCCATCGTCCGTGTCTGGCTCGACGCTGGGAGCGGCGGTGCCGGCCGGGCGGCTCGCACGCCCAGCCCTCGTCCACCATGAGCGCGTCGCCGTCGCGCCGGGTGTCGACCACCCCGGCGAAGACCAGCAGCGCCCCCTCCGCCCCGAAGACCACGTCGGCCGCGCCCACCACCCGCTCCGTCACCGGCGCCACGGCCCAGACGAAGTACGGTCCGGTCCAGGTGCGGATCACCCTCAGCGGCAGCAGGATCACCGGGGCGACGGCCATCCAGTCTCCCGATGAGGCGGCGCGGAGCAAGGACATCTCCTCCATGGCCGTCCCCAAGCTCAACCAGGAGACCCTTGAGGCGCAGAGCGCGAACATCGACGCGGTGTCCGGCGCTACGTACACCAGCGCGGAGTACAAGCAGTCCCTGCAGAGCGCCCTGGACCGGGCCGGTCTCTGAGCCGGACAGCGCGCTGAGTGGACGGGCCGTCAAGAAAGCCGCGCTGAACCCCCGGTCCTTTGGCCTGGAGGTTTGGCCCACGTCTGGCCGCGGCGCCTTCTCGGTGCGGATCCAGATCTGGCGTTGACGGACCACCCTCGGGACCGGGTGCCGGAAACCCGCTTGGCCGGGGTCCTGGAGCTCCCTAATCTGGCCGCATGTCTGCCGCCAGGGCCTCGTACGTCTGTCTTTCCTGCCGGGTGTCGTACAAGCAGTGCTACGACCCGTGGCGGGAGCGGACCTGCCCGCGCTGTGCGGGTGCGCTGACGTACGCGGGCTCGGCTTTCGCGGCGCCTTCGAAGCGGGACAGAGCCGCCTTGCGGACGCTGCGTGAGGTGCGCGAGCGGATGACGTACGCCCGCCGTACCGGGGAGCCGGCCGCGACGGCGCTGCGCCGGGGCGATCTGCCGTGACGGCTCTGGACTCCCTGGTCCGGGCCGTGTCCCGGCCGGCCGACCCGGTCGACGCCCGTGGGGACTGGGCCGAGGTGGAGGCGCGGCTCGGCGTGCGGCTGCCCGGTGACTACAAGCTGCTGGTCGAGACGTACGGGTGGGGTGAGTTCTGCGACTACCTGTATCTGCGCACGCCCTTCGGCACGAGCCCGTACAACGGCATGGAGCGGCACGACGGTCTGCTGGTCTGGGGCACCACCATGGACGCCGACCGGCTGTGCTGGCGTACCGAGGGGGAACCCGAGGCGTGGCCGGTGGTGGTCCGGGGCCGGAGCACCGGGCGGGAGGAGTTCGCGCCGGGCGCGGCCGGATTCGTCGAGGGGTGGGTGACGGGGCGGGTGCACTCCACGGTGCTGGCAGACATGGAGCCCGGCCTGGCGCCGTGGTTCAACACCTTCCGGCCCAGGCTGTACAGGTGTCTGCGGCTGTCCGAGGGCCCACGGCCGTATGCCGAACGGCTGCGGATACTCCGGGACGTGCTGGCGCCGACCGTGGACCGGGGGTCGTGGCAGTCCGAGGACGGTGCGCACGGCCAGGACCACTTCGCGACCGCCGACACGGACTGGCACCTCACCTATGACCGCTCGCGTCCGCACCAGATCCGCGTCTCCTTCCCGCCCGGAGACCGCGCGACGGCCCGCGACCGTCTCTTCGCCACCGTACGCCTCATGGGCTGCACGGTCCTGGAGATCACCACGGCCGAGGGCCTGCCGCTCGCGGACTGGAGCGCCGACGACACCTAGGGGGTGTCGTTTGGATCAGGTCGGCCGTGACAAGCGGTGCGGACTGGCCGACCCGAGCGGGGCCTGGTGCGTGCAGCTGCAAGGCGGAGG
>NZ_JBSFHY010000135.1:0-2048 GCF_053597295.1 Streptomyces sp. NPDC001450 | reverse complement strand
CCTTCGACACCCCGGACTTCAACCCCCTTGCCGCGATGGCCGGCCGGGTCCGAGCGCCTCGCTAAGCTCCTGGCCACAGCCAGTTGATCACTGTGTTGCAACGACCCCTGGAATTCGCCCGTCGCCGGGGGCCTCCTGCGTGTGCGCGTACGGGCGCTCACCGCGCCTTCCGCGCGGGTGCGCTCACTTCATCTTCAGCGCCGCCGCCATCTTCGTCAGCTGGTCGAAGGAGGCCGTACCGGCGACCACCGTCGTGGAGCCGGGGGTGTCCTCGAGGACCAGGGCGTCGTAGCGGCCGCCGGTGTAGCGGGTCCAGGTGCGGTCGCCGATCTTCTCGGTCCGCTTGGTCGCCGAGGCGCCCTGGCCGGCCTGGTCGATGAAGTCGGCGCGCTTCTTCTGCGTGGACTGCTCGACCTGCACGTACTGGCCGTCGGGGGTCTGGAAGCCGAGGTGCCAGCGGTCGGAGTCCTCGCCCTGGTAGCGCACCGAGGTCGCCTTCCAGGTCCTGGGCAGCCCTTCCGGCGCTGCCACCGGGTAGCTCGCCGCGCGGCGCGCCGTGAGCAGCTCGACCCGGTAGTCGACCCGCTTGAGCTCGGGCGCGTGATCGTCGTGCGGGACGAAGAGGTAGATGACCGCCGCCGCGATCCCGATGAGGCCCAGGGAGAGAATCATGTCCCGGACCGTCTTCTGCTTGCCGTTCGAACCTGCCACGCCCCCTATCGTCGCAGGTGCCCGGAGCGCTCATCCGTGGGGTCCCCTGCTCATTTTGTCTACCTAACGATAGAGTCGGAGGCACACCCTCATCCGGCCGTCGTCGTATCAGAAAGGTGCGCTCCGATGACCGAGCATCACTCTTTGCCGTCCGAACTGGACGTCCCCTCCGAGGCCCCCGACCGCAACCTCGCCCTCGAGCTCGTCCGGGTGACCGAAGCCGCGGCGATGGCCGCGGGCCGCTGGGTCGGACGCGGCGACAAGAACGGCGCCGACGGCGCCGCGGTACGCGCCATGCGAACCCTCGTCTCCACCGTGTCGATGAACGGCGTCGTCGTCATCGGTGAGGGCGAGAAGGACGAGGCGCCGATGCTCTTCAACGGCGAGCAGGTCGGCGACGGCACCGGTCCCGAGGTCGACATCGCCGTGGACCCGATCGACGGCACCACGCTGACGGCCAAGGGCATGCCGAACGCGATCGCCGTCCTCGCGGCCACCGAGCGCGGCGCCATGTTCGACCCGTCCGCCGTCTTCTACATGGACAAGCTGGTCACGGGCCCCGAGGCCGCCGACTTCGTCGACATCGACGCGCCCGTGGCCGTGAACATCCGCCGGATCGCCAAGGCGAAGCGGTCCACGCCCGAGGACGTCACCGTCGTCATCCTGGACCGGCCGCGGCACGAGGGCATCATCAAGGAGGTCCGGGAAGCCGGCGCGCGCATCAAGCTGATCTCCGACGGCGATGTGGCCGGCTCGATCCTGGCGCTGCGCGAGGGCACGGGCATCGACCTGCTGCTCGGCATCGGCGGCACGCCGGAGGGCATCATCTCGGCCTGTGCCGTGAAGTGCCTGGGCGGCACGATCCAGGGCAAGCTGTGGCCCAAGGACGACGAGGAGCGGGCGCGGGCGATCGACGCCGGGCACGATCTGGACCGGGTGCTGACCACCGAGGACCTGGTGCAGGGGGAGAACGTCTTCTTCGTCGCCACCGGGATCACCGATGGTGAGCTGCTGCGTGGTGTGCGGTACCGGTCGGAGACCGCGACCACCGACTCGATCGTGATGCGGTCGAAGTCCGGGACGGTGCGGCGGATCGACTCCGAGCACCGGCTGAGCAAGCTGCGGGCCTACAGCGCGATCGACTTCGACCGGGCGAAGTAGCACCCGAAGCCTGAAGCCTCAGGCGAAGTCCTGGGCGCCCTCGGTGCGGAGAGGGCGCCCTTGCTCATGCCTGGGGCCTGTCTAGTGCCCCGGCAGGCAACGTTTGCCCGTCAAGGAGCGGCGTCCGGTGCGTGCTCTCGGCGTGCCGGCCGGAAGCCCTCGTACTGGACGTACTT
>NZ_JBSFHY010000134.1:0-2158 GCF_053597295.1 Streptomyces sp. NPDC001450 | reverse complement strand
CACACGCAGGCCGCCGCGGGTGTGGCGGGTGTCATCAAGATGGTGCTGGCCATGCGGCACGGGACGTTGCCGCGCACCCTGCACGTGGATGAGCCGTCCTCCCATGTCGACTGGTCGGCGGGTGACGTACGACTGCTCACGGAGTCGCGCGACTGGGTGAGGGAGGAGGACCGGCCGCGGCGCGCCGCCGTCTCCGCCTTCGGTGTCTCGGGTACGAACGCGCACGTCATCCTGGAGCAGCCGGTCTTCACGGAGGCCGGGGCCGAGGCGGGGACCGTGCCGGTGCCGTCGCTGGTGCCGTGGGTGGTGTCGGCGCGCAGCCGGGCCGCGTTGCGGGCGCAGGCCGGGCGGCTGGCGGAGTTCGTGAACGGTGACGAGACGCTGGGGGCCGCCGAGGTCGGCACATCTCTGGTGCGCTCGCGGTCGGTGTTCGAGCACCGTGCGGTGGTGTGGGGCGCGGACCGTGAGGAGCTGCTGCGCGGGCTCGAGGCCGTGGCGTCCGGTGAGTCGGCCGCCGATGGCGCGGTGACCGGTGAGGTGGGTGAAGGGGGTCGTACGGCCTTCCTGTTCGCGGGCCAGGGCTCACAACGCCTCGATATGGGGCGGGAGTTGTACGAGGAGTACCCGGCCTTCGCGGACGCCTACGACGCCGTCTGCGCGCATCTGGACGCGGAGCTGGAACTGCCGCTGCGGGAGACCGTGTTCGGCCAGGACGTGGAGCGTCTGAACCGGACGGAGTACGCGCAGCCCGCTCTGTTCGCCCTTGAGGTGGCGTTGTTCCGGTTGCTGGAGTCGTGGGGTGTGCGCCCGGATGTGCTGGCCGGTCATTCGATCGGTGAGATCGCGGCGGCGCATGTGGCGGGGGTGTGGTCCCTGGCGGATGCGTGCCGTCTGGTGGTGGCGCGTGGCCGGTTGATGCAGGCGCTGCCCGAGGGCGGTGCGATGGTCGCGCTCCAGGCCGCCGAGGACGAGGTGCTGCCGCTGCTCAATGACGAGGTGGGTATTGCGGCGGTCAACGGTCCGCGGGCGGTGGTGATTTCGGGTGCGGCCGACGCGGTCGAGGAGGTGGCCGCGCACTTCCGCGCCCAGGACCGCAAGGTGACGGCCCTGCGGGTGAGCCATGCCTTCCACTCGCCGCTGATGGAGCCGATGCTCGCCGACTTCCGCAAGGTGGCCGAGAGCCTGTCGTACGAGCACCCGCGGCTGCCCGTCGTGTCGACCGTCACCGGGGAGGCGGCCACCGCCGGGGAGCTGACCTCGCCCGACTACTGGGTGCAGCATGTCCGCGGGACGGTGCGCTTCGCCGATGCCGTACGCGTCCTGGACGGACAGGACGGCGTCCGCCGCTTCGTCGAACTCGGGACGGACGGCACGCTCACCGCCCTGGCGCAGTCCGTCCTGGACGGTGGGCACAGGGTCGACCGTGACCCGCCCGTCCTGGTCGCCGCTCTGCGCAAGGACCGGCCCGAGGCGAGGTCGGTGCTGTCCGCGCTGGCCGGCGTCTTCGTGTCCGGCGGTGCCGTCGACTGGTCGTCGATACTCGGTGACGGCGTCCGCAGGGCCGCCGAACTGCCCACGTACGCCTTCCAGCACCAGCGGTACTGGCCCAAGGTTGCCGGTGCACACGCCTCCGGCGGCACGGGCAGCGAGATCGACGCCCGCTTCTGGGAGGCCGTCGAGCGGGAGGACCTGGAGGCCCTGGCCGGGGCACTGGAGCTGGAGGAGGACGTCGTGGGCGCGGTACTGCCCGCGTTGACCTCCTGGCGGCGGCAGAGCGTGGAACAGGCCGAGGTGGACGGTTACCGGTACCGGGTGCGGTGGTCGCCGGTGACCGGAATCCCGCGCGGAGCGACACTGGCGGGCCGCTGGCTGGCGGTCGTACCGGACAGCCTTGAGGACGACACCTGGGCCGTTTCGGTACGGGAGGCCCTCACGGCCGCCGGCGCCGAGGTCGAGTGGTGGACGTGCGACCCGCGCGCGAGCCGTGCGCAACTCGCGTCGCAGCTGGAGGACATGACGTCGGTCGCGGGTGTGGTGTCGCTGCTCGCTCTCTCCGGTGACGCGGCCGAGGACGGCGTGCCGGTGGGCGTGTCCGGGTCGGTGGCGCTGGTGCAGGCCCTGGGTGACGCCGGTGTGACGGCCCCGCTGTGGGTGCTGA
>NZ_JBSFHY010000133.1:0-2186 GCF_053597295.1 Streptomyces sp. NPDC001450 | reverse complement strand
CTTGTGGGGAGTCGGCAGAATTGCTCAACGTACCCTTATCTCCACAGGCGCCGCGGAAGCACTACGCTAACGGACGCCCGGGGGAGGCGGTGGTCCCCCTCGCTCCAGCCCCTGGCGTCAAGCCACAGTTCCCTGCGCGGTCACGCAGCGCATCGACAGGAGAGTCCCTCGTGCCGAAGTCACGTATCCGCAAGAAGGCCGACTTCACGCCGCCGCCGGCGTCGAAGGCGACCAGCATCAAGCTGACCAACCGCAGCTGGCCAGGAGGTGCGCGACAAATACAGCTCCCGCCGCAAGGCGATCACGGCGAAGACCGCTGATCTGGCGGCCGCGTGGGAGGAGCGCAACGGCCGTGAGCCGGGTGCGCACGAGCTGGCGCGCATGGCCCAGTGGGCGAACCTGAACGAGCGGAAGAACAAGACCGAGGCCGTCCCGCGCGAGGAGCTGCTGCGCCGATGGGAGGCCGACATGGTGGCCGACACCCGCGAGTCACTGGCCGGGATTCCCGCTCAGGTGGAACGCGTCTCTGCGCAGTTGGAACGCGAGACTGCGCAGTTGGAACATCGCCAAGTCGATTTGGAATCAGGGTTGGAATTCGACCCGGAGGACGTCGTCCGGCGCGCGGTCGAGACCGTCCAGGACGAGAAGGCCGCATGGCGTCGCGCGGATCTCGTGGTGCAGATTTCCAAGGGACTGCCGGACTGCCTGGGCGGGTTGGAACGCCACCAGGTGACGGCCCTCGTCAACGAGTTGGCCGACGCTGCGCTGCAGCCGGGCGCGGACGCAGGAGTCATCCGGCTGACCGCGCCCAACTTGGTGCCGCTCCCGCAGGAGCTGCAGCGCGAAGACGGTCTCTCGGTCTACGCCCGCCACGGGGCCCGCCGTTACGCCACCGAGGCTCACCTGGAGCGCGAGGGCCGCATCATCGCCAAGGCCACCGAGCTCGGGGCACCGGTCGTGAGCCGCGAGGCGATCGAGCATGCCGCCGCCGGCGTGGGGCTCAACGAGGGCCAGGAGGCCGCGTTCCGCAGCATCCTCGGCTCGGGGCGCCGCATGGAAGTCGTCGCCGCCGCCGCTGGAACGGGAAAGAGCCGCCTGGCAGGCGCGATTCACGACGTATGGACGCAGGAAGTCGGCCCGGTCATCGGCCTGACAGTCAGCCAGCGCGCCGCCCGCGTGCTGTCCGACGAGGGCGTCGAGACCGCCGCGAACATCGCCAAGTTCCTGGACACGAACCGCCGCATCGAGGCGGGCAGCACCGTGTCCGACCAGGACCGAGCAGCCCACCAGCTGCAGCCGGGCCAGCTGGTGATGGTGGACGAGGCGTCCATGGCGGAGACCGGCCAGCTCGACGAGATCCGCCGCCACGCGGACCGCGCCGGAGCCAAGGTTATGTACGTGGGTGATGGAGCCCAGCTTTCCGCAGTGGGCTCCGGCGGCATGTTCGCCCAGCTGTCCGACCAGCTGCCCAACGTGCACAGGCTGGACGAGGTGATGCGCTTTTCCAGGGAGTGGGAACGGGACGCGTCGCTGGAACTGCGCAAGGGCAACCGCCAGGCCCTGGCCGCGTACGAGGACCGCGGGCGGCTGCGCGGCGGCACCCGCCAGGAGATGGTGGAAGCCGCCTACCAGTCGTGGCTGGCCGACCACATGAAGGGCCGGACCTCCCTGCTCATCGCCCCGACGAACGAGCAGTCGGACGAGCTCGCGGCCCGTGCCCGCGCCGACCTTGTGCGGCTCGGAGTCGTCCAGGACGAGGGCGTCGAACTGGGGCAGAACCGTGGTCTGACGGTTGGCGTGGGCGACATGATCCAGCTGCGGGACAACGACCGCCGCCTCACCACCGCCTCCGGTGAGCGCTTCGCGACGAACCGCGACGTCGTGCGCGTGCTGACCACCGAGGACGACGGGTCGGTGACCGTCGCTTACGACGACGGAGACACGCTCCAGCTCCCGCCCTCGTACGTTCAGGACCACGTAGACCTCGCGTACGCGGGCACCGTGCACGCCGCGCAGGGTCGCACAGTCGACACCTGCCACACCCTGGTTGAAGGAGCTGGAACGCGGGAATCGCTGTACGTCGCGATGACGCGCGGCCGCGATTCCAACACTGCCTACGTCGCCACCGATACGGCGGGCATGCCGCAGGAGCAGCGCCCCGACAAGCTCGCGGTGCTGACCCAGAC
>NZ_JBSFHY010000132.1:0-2264 GCF_053597295.1 Streptomyces sp. NPDC001450 | reverse complement strand
ACGCAGGCCGCCGCGGGTGTGGCGGGTGTCATCAAGATGGTGCTGGCCATGCGGCACGGGACGTTGCCGCGCACCCTGCACGTGGATGAGCCCTCTTCCCATGTCGACTGGTCGGCGGGTGACGTACGACTGCTCACGGAGTCGCGCGACTGGGTGAGGGAGGAGGACCGGCCGCGCCGCGCCGCCGTCTCCGCCTTCGGGCTCAGCGGCACCAACGCCCATGTCGTACTGGAGGAGTCACTCCCCGCCGACGCCCCGGAACCCCCGGCCGCTCCGCAGCCCCCGGCGGCCGTGGTGCCCTGGCTGGTCTCCGGGCGTAGCGACGAGGCACTGCGCGCCCAGGCCGCCCGGCTTGCCGCGCACATCGAGGCCCACCCCGAGCTGAGCCCGGCCCTGGTCGGACACGCGCTCGCCGCCTCCCGGTCCGCCTTCGAGCATCGTGCCGCCGTGGTCGGCGAGGACCGCGACGACCTCCTCGCCGCCCTCAAGGCGGTCGGCCACGGCGAACCCGCACCCGCCGCAGCCGTGGGTGCGGCCGACTCCGAAGGGGGCCTCGCGTTCCTCTTCGCGGGGCAGGGCTCCCAGCGGCTCGGCATGGGCCGAGAACTCTACGAGACGTTCGGGGTGTTCGCGGAGTCGTTCGACGCCGTCTGCGCCCACCTGGACAACGAACTCGGCCGGTCGCTGCGGGAGATCGTGTTCGGCGACGACGAAGCGGCCCTGAACCGGACCGAGTTCACCCAGCCCGCCCTGTTCGCCTTCGAGGTGTCCTTGTTCCGGCTGCTGGAGTCGTGGGGCGTCCGGCCCGACGTGCTCGCCGGTCACTCCATCGGCGAACTGGCGGCGGCCTACGTCGCGGGCGTGTGGTCACTGGAGGACGCCTGCCGGCTGGTGGCCGCCCGCGGCCGGCTGATGCAGGCGCTGCCCGAGGGCGGCGCCATGGTCGCGCTGCAGGCGGCGGAGGAGGAGGTGCTGCCGCTGCTCGCCGGGCGGGAGGCCGAGGTCGGCATCGCCGCGGTCAACGGGCCGCAGTCCGTCGTGGTCTCCGGCACCGAGGACGGCGTCTCCCGGATCGCCGGGCACTTCGAGACCGCCGGACGCCGGACCACCCGGCTGAGGGTCAGCCATGCCTTCCACTCGCCACTGATGGAACCGATGCTCCGGGACTTCCTGCGCGTCGCCGAGAGCCTCACCTACCACCGCCCGCAGATCCCGGTCGTCTCCGATGTCACCGGCGCCCTCGCCGACCCCGGCGAACTGTGCGCGGCCGGCTACTGGGCGGCCCACGTGAGGCAGCCCGTACGCTTCGCCGACGATGTGCGCCGCCTCAAGGAGCATGGCGTCACCCGCTACCTCGAACTGGGTGCCGACGGCACCCTCACCGCGCTCGCCCGCACCTGCCTCGCCGACGACCCGGCGGCCGGACCCGGCCCGCTGCTCGTCCCCCTGCTGCGCAAGGACCGCCCCGAACCGGCCGGTCTGTACGGGGCCCTCGCCCGACTGCACGTCCACGGCGTCGACGTCGACTGGACCCAGGCGTTCGGTGCAGCCCCCGGCACACCGGCGGTGGACCTGCCGACGTACGCCTTCCAGCACAAACGCTACTGGCTCGACCACGGCACCGCGGCCGTCGCCGGGGCCGTGGAATCCGCCCGGACCGCGGCCGACACCGCCGACGACCGTTTCTGGGAGGCCGTCGAGTGCGAGGACGTCGACGCGCTGACGCAGACCCTGGGCCTGGCCGCCGAGCAGATCGGCGCGGTCGTACCGGCACTGGCCTCCTGGCGGAAGCGGCAGCAGCAACAGACCGCCGTCGACGCCCTGTACTACCAGGTGGTGTGGAAGCCCGCCGCGACCGAACCGGCCGCCCCCGCCCCGGACTCCGTTGGCCGCCGCTGGCTGCTGGTCCTTCCCGGCGACCCGGAGGGCGACGACCCGACGGTCACCACCCTGACCGCGGCGCTCGGCGGCCCGGACCGCGTCGCCACCGTCAAGGTGACCGGCGGCGCCCGTACGAACCGTGCCGCACTCGCCGACCGGCTGCGCGAGGCGACGCAGGGGAAGCCCGTCGACGGCGTCCTCGCCCTTGCCGGACTCGCCGGAGCCGACGCGGACGGCCTGCCGCTCGGCCCCGCCGCAGTGGCCGCACTCATCCAGGCGCTCGGGGACGCGGGTGTGGGGGGCCGGTTGTGGGTGTTGACGCGGGGTGGTGTGTCGGTGGGCCGTTCGGACGGTCCGGCTGATCCGGTGCAGGGTGCGGTGTG
>NZ_JBSFHY010000131.1:0-2420 GCF_053597295.1 Streptomyces sp. NPDC001450 | reverse complement strand
CCCGGACCACCCGCACCAACCGACGCCCGAACACACCGGACGCCCGCACCGCCACCTGATCCTCACCCCCCACACCAGCCAGAACAGCAGCCAGCCGGCCCGCCGTGCGGCGGTCGATCACCGCGGGCAGGTCGATGAGACCGCCCCAGCGGTCCGAGGCCTCCAGTGCCGCCACTCGGCCCAGGCCCCAGACCGCTGTCTGCAGCGCGTCGACGGGGCCGTCCGAGCGGCCGACGGAGACGGCACCCCGGGTCAGCACCCACAGCGGGGCCGTCACACCGGCGTCACCCAGGGCCTGCACCAGCGCCACCGACCCGGACACGCCCACCGGCACGCCGTCCTCGGCCACGTCGCCGGAGAGAGCGAGCAGCGACACCACGCCCGCGACCGGCGCCGTACCTTCCAGGCGCGCGGCGAGCTGGGCACGATCGGTACCGGCCTGGTACACGACGCGCTCCACCTCCGCACCACGGGCTGCCAGAGCGGCCGGCAGGGCCTCTGCCCAGGCGTCCGTGGCCATCGCGGCCGGCTCGACCACCAGCCAGCGCCCGGACAGGGTGGCCGCCCCGGAGACATCGGCCAGCGGTCGCCACTCGACGCGGTAGCGCAGGCCGTCCACCGCGGCCTGTTCCACGCTCTGCCGCCGCCAGGAGGTCAACGCTGGCAGTACCGCGCCCACGGTCTCCCGCTCCAGCTCCAACTCCCCGGCCAGCGAATCGAGATCCTCGCGCTCGACCGCCTCCCAGAAACGGGCGTCGATCTCACCACCGGTGTTCATGGCCGGTTCCGCGCTCTTGATCGTCGGCCAGTAGTTCTCGTGCTGGAAGGCGTACGTAGGCAGTTCCACCCACGGCACGTCCGTAACGAGGCTCGACCAGTCCGCCTCGGCACCACGTGTGAAGGCCGCGGCCACGGCGGCGACCACCGTCCCGGCCTCCGGCCGGTCCCTGCGCAGCACCGGGACGAACAGCCGTCCTTCGTCCGCCACGCAGTCCTGGGCGAGGACGGTGAGGGTGCTGTCGGGGCCGAGTTCGAGGAAGCGGGTGACGGTCTGGTCTGCGAGGACACGGACGGCGTCGGCGTAACGAACGGTACGGCGGACGTGCTCCACCCAGTAGTCGGGCGAGGTCAGCTCCTCGGCGGTGGCGGGTGCGCCGGTCACCGTGGAGACGATGGACAGCTTCGGCCGCTCGTACGACAGTTCCTCCGCGACGGCGCGGAGGTCGGCGAGCATCGGCTCCATCAGCGGCGAGTGGAAGGCATGGCTCACCCGCAGGGCCGTCACCTTGCGGTCCTGGCCACGGAAGTACGCGGCGATCTCCTCCACCGCCTCCGCCGTACCGGACACCACCACGGCCCGGGGACCGTTGACGGCCGCGATGCCGGCCTCGGCCTCCCGGCCGGCCAGCAGGGGCAGCACCTCGTCCTCGGACGCCTGCAGCGACACCATGGCTCCGCCGGACGGGAGCGCCTGCATCAGCCGGCCGCGCGCGGCGACCAGCCGGCAGGCGTCCGCCAGGGACCACACACCGGCCACGTGGGCGGCGGCGATCTCACCGATGGAGTGACCGGACAGCATGTCCGGGCACACGCCCCAGGACTCCAGCAGCCGGAACAGCGCCACTTCGAGGGCGAAGAGGGCGGGCTGCGCGTACTCCGTCCGATTGAGGGCGCCGGCCTCGTCGCCGAAGACCACTTCCCTCAGCGGGCGCGGCAGTTCGGTGTCGAGGTGCGCGCAGACGGCGTCGTAGGCGTCCGCGAAGGCCGGGTACTCCTCGTACAACTCCCGCCCCATACCGAGGCGTTGTGAGCCCTGGCCCGCGAACAGGAAGGCCGTACGACCCCCTTCACCCGCCTCACCGGTCACCGCGCCATCGGCGGCCGACTCACCGGACGCCACGGCCTCGAGCCCGCGCAGCAGCTCCTCACGGTCCGCGCCCCACACCACCGCGCGGTGTTCGAACACCGACCGCGAGCGCACCAGAGATGTGCCGACCTCGGCGGCCCCCAGCGTCTCGTCACCGTTCACGAACTCCGCCAGCCGCCCGGCCTGCGCCTGCAACGCGGCCCGGCTGCGCGCCGACACCACCCACGGCACGAGGGGCGGCAGCGGATCGGCCCCGGGAGAAGCCGGAGCCCCCTCATGGACCGGCTGCTCCAGGATGACGTGCGCGTTCGTACCCGAGACACCGAACGCCGACACACCCGCCCGGCGCACGCGCCCCGCCTCGGGCCAGACACGCTCCTCGGTCAGCAACTCGATGTCCCCGGCCGTCCAGTCGACATGGGAGGACGGCTCATCCACGTGCAGGGTGCGCGGCAGCATCCCGTGCCGCATGGCCAGCACCATCTTGATGACACCCGCCACACCCGCGGCGGCCTGCGTGTGCCCGATGTTCGACTTCACCGACCCCAGCCAC
>NZ_JBSFHY010000130.1:0-2452 GCF_053597295.1 Streptomyces sp. NPDC001450 | reverse complement strand
CGCTACGACAAGCGTGGCTACGTATACCTCGGCACAGCAACCGCCGCAGCCCTCACCATCTGGCTTCGCACGTGATCGCCCGGACAACTCCTAGCTCCAGGGTGCATGGCGGCGCGGCGGGGAAGAGGCTTTCTGACGCGGCGCTACCGTCATGAGGTGACAGGAATCAATGCCGACCGGCGGTGGTCCGAGTCCATGCCGGCGGCCTATGAGCAGTACCTCGTGCCGGTGGTCTTCCGGCCCTTCGCCGAGGACCTGACCGCCCGGGCGGCGGCACTCCACCCTGGGCGAGTCCTCGAACTGGCTGCGGGGACTGGCGTGTTGACGTCGGGCCTGCTCGCTGCGGCGCCCTCGGCCGAGGTGACGGCCACCGACCTGAACGAGGCCATGGTCGCTTTCGGGTCGACCCGGGCCCCGGGCGCGGTGTGGCGGCAGGCCGACGCACAGCGGCTGCCGTTCCCGGACGGAGGCTTCGATCTGGTGGTCTGCCAGTTCGGCGTTATGTTCTTTCCCGACCGCATCGAGGCCTTCACCGAGGTCCACCGGGTGCTGGCCCCGGGCGGCCGGTTCCTGTTCAACACCTGGGGCCCGCTCGGGACGCACGCCTTCGAAGTCGCGCTGCAGGCCGGGCTGGAGCGGGCTTTTCCGGTCGATCCGCCGCGGTTCTTCCCGACGGTTCCGCACGGCTACGCCGACCCCGCTGTCGTGGCCGCTGATCTGGCGGCCGCCGGGTTCGCCGTCGAGGACGAGCAGGAGCTGACGCTTCAGGGCCGGGCCGCGTCGATCGCCGACCTTGCCACCGGGTACCTCACCGGGACACCGGTGCGCGTGGCCGTTGAGGAGCGCGGCGACGGACCGGCCGTCCAGGCCACCGTCATTGAGGAGATGACGGCCCGTCTGGGCCCGGGGCCGGTCACCGCCCCGATGACGGCGTACGTCTTCCGCGCCGCGGCACTACTCCCGTCCCCTGTGGCAGGCGGCGACCGAGCAGAGAGAGCAGGAATACCAAACCCAGCCGCCCCCCGCCACCGCGAAGGCCGACGCGCCATCCGCTGACACAGGGCCATCAGGACCCGCGGACAGCGCCCACAGCCTGATCAGCAAGTTCGGCGACATCCTCGGCAGCGCACCTGCACTCGATCTCATGCAGAGAGAAGCGGTACTGCGTCGCATTGCGCAACGTGCCGAGCGTCATGGTCACTGCTGAGCAGCTGCAGCAGGCTCCCTCGAATCGGCCGTGTGTGGACAGGCGCGGCCCCGAGGCCGTCCCTCAACGGAACGAACAGTTCTGGCGAATCTCTGCAAGCCGCGCTGTCCCCATGGGCCCGGCGCGCACCCGTGCGCTTGGACGCGGGCGGTAGGAGGGCGTCTGAGTGGGGGAGCATGTGCCCAGTTGGCGCTCACTCCTGAGGCGTTTGTCCTGGGCTTCATCCCCCGCGCCGCGCCACCGGTGCTGCTCTCCTGCCTGCTGCTGGCGGGCTGTTCATCCGGTGCGCCCTCTGGGTCTGGCGCATCAGGGAAGAGTGGAGCGCCGGCGGCGGGGGCGTCGGGGACTGGCGTACCCGCAGGAGCGACAAAGGTTCCGGTCGGTGCGCGGCCACAGGGGACGTACACGGTGCAGCAGCAGCCGTCCGCGGGCAGCTGCCACTACCAGTACGAGAAGGGAACCAGGTCGCAACGGCGCGGGCTCCCCTTCAGCGCGTTGGTGGCCCACTCGACTTCGTTCCTGCGGGCGTAGCGTGCTCGGTCGAAGTTGGTGGGCCGACCGCCTCGGCTACCGCGGCGCTGGCGATTGGCTCGTTGGTCCCGGCATTCGGGGATGGTGTGCTTGATCTGCCGACGCCGTAGGTATCGGCGATTGCGGCGTGATGAGTACGCTTTGTCGCCGCTCAGGTGGTCTGGCCGGGTGCGGGGATGGCCGCCGTCGGGCCGGGGTACACGAATGCGTTCCAGGACCGGGATCATCTGCGGGGCATCGCCCCACTGCCCGGGCGCGACCAGGATGGCCAACGGGCGCAGTCCACCCTCACCGGTCAAGTGAATCTTCGTCGTCAGCCCGCCGCGTGAACGGCCGAGGGCTTCATCTGGACGGTGCTGGGCGGGCCGGCACGCTTGTCGGCTCTTCGGGGTGCCTGCCTGCGTGCACCGGCGGCGTGCTGGTGAGCACGGCACACGGTGGAGCCGACCAGTCGATGCGGCCTTCTGCGTCAGCATCGGCCTGGACGGCTCGCAGAATCCTCTCCCACGTTCCATCCGCCGACCAGCGGCGATGCCTGTCGTAAACCGTCTTCCACTTCCCGAACCGAGTTGGCAGGTCCCGCCACGAGGTGCCGGTCCAAACGAACCCAAGGGACGTGGGCAGCCGGTGACCTCCCACACCGCAAGCCGCCCTGCGGTGCCGGCCAGCACCATGTGGCCCACCCCGCCCGGCACACTGCGCATACGGCCGCTG
>NZ_JBSFHY010000129.1:0-2458 GCF_053597295.1 Streptomyces sp. NPDC001450 | reverse complement strand
GCCGCGTACGAACGCATCGACCGAGACGTCCTCCAGCGCCGCCTCCTGCTGGCCCTCTTCGCCCTGGGCACCAACATGGGCATCCGGGCGATCGTGGCGACCGGCGAGCACGGCGAGACCGAGGCGGCCCTGCGGCACGTCCGCCGGCACTTCATCACCGTCGACAACCTCCGCGCGGCCGTCACCCGGCTGGTGAACGGCACCTTTGCGGCCCGGGACGCCGACTGGTGGGGGCAGGGCACCGCGTGCGCGTCGGACTCGAAGAAGTTCGGGTCCTGGTCCTCGAACTTCATGACCGAGTACCACGCCCGCTACGGCGGCAACGGCGTGATGATCTACTGGCACGTCGAGCGGAAAAACGTCTGCATCTACTCCCAGCTCAAGTCCTGTTCGTCGTCCGAGGTCGCGGCGATGATCGAGGGCCTGCTGCGGCACTGCACGGACGCCGAGATCGAGTCCCAGTACGTCGACACCCACGGTGCCTCGGTGGTCGGGTTCGCGTTCACTGAGCTGCTGAACTTCCGGCTGCTGCCGCGGCTGAAGAACATCGGCAGCATCCGCCTGTACCGCCCGGACGACGCCCCGCCGGGCTGGCCGGCGCTCGGCGGCTCGCTGACGAGGCCGATCCGCTGGGAGCTGATCGAGCAGCAGTACGACCAGATGGTGAAGTACGCGACCGCGCTCCGCCTCGGCACGGCGGAGGCGGAGCAGGTGCTGCGGCGCTTCACGCGCGGCGGCCCCAAGCACCCCACCTACGCCGCGCTCGAAGAACTCGGCCGCGCCGTGCGCACGGTCTTCGCCTGCGACTACCTCGCCAGCCCCGGCCTACGCCGGGAGATCCACGGGGGCCTCCAGGTCGTGGAGAACTGGAACTCGGCGAACACCGTGCTGCACTACGGCAAGGACGGCGCCCTCACCGGCCCGGACAAGGAGCACGCCGAGACCTCGATGCTCGCCCTGCACCTGCTCCAGTCCAGCCTCGTGCACGTCAACACCCTGCTGGTGCAGCAGGTCCTGGCCGAACCCGCGTGGGCGAAGAAGCTGAGCGACGATGACCGGCGCGGCCTGACCGCGCTGTTCTGGTCGAACGTCAACCCGTACGGCACGTTCCGGCTGGACATGGACAAGCGCCTCGACCTGGGGCTCACGGTGCCCCGCCCCCGTACTCCGGCGGACGCCGCCGACCGATCAACCGCGGAGGTGCGATGACGCACGCCCCGCACTGACCCGGCCTTGGGGAACATCGGTACTGCGGTTATCCCGCGTACCGGCTCGGGCGGCTGAGGCTGTCGCAGATCCCGCCGAACCGGATGGCGGCGCTGGCCCGGTACGCGCTGGGGTCGAAGGCGCCGCTGCTGGAGCGGGCGGCGGAGCCGAAGCGCACGGCGATGCTCACCGCGGTGATGCGGCAATGCTCATCCGGGCCCGCATCCAGCTCGGCGGTCGATCGTCCTGGTCTGGGACAACGTCCGCATCCACCTGACAGCCCTGTTGCGGGAGTTCATCGCCGCGAACGCCGACTGGCTCACGGTCTTCCAGCTGCCCTCGTACGCACCGGACTTGAACCCACAGGAGGGCATCTGGTCGATGGTTAAGCGCGACATCGGCAACCTTGCCGCAGCCGACCTGAGCCAGATCACCAGGGCCGTGAAGCACAGGCTCAAGCAGATCCGGTACCGCCCCGACGTGGTCGACGGCTGCCTCACCGGCACCGGCCTGGTCATGGACGACTGACAAACATTACGGATTCAAGTTCACTGCCCGCCTAGGCAAACGGCGCGCATCGTAGACACCGTAGCCTGCCGCGTCACTGACGATCGGCGATCAGCATTCCCAGTTCCTTAATCGCCGATTCCAAGGGAACTTTCGTCAATTTCTTCGTGACCTTGTTCTCGAAGGCACGCGCCGGTACAAAGATTTCAAAATCGCACCACTCGGACAACCGCGTGCCGAGCTCCACCATGGAGGCGTTTCGCACCGAGATCTGGACCATCGTCTCGCGGCTCAACCCGCGAGGCGCCTTCCCCTTGGTCTTGCGCTCGTATGAGCCATAGCACTCGCAATTGCAGTGTGGGGGGTCGTACACGTAAATGCAGATGCAGGAAGGGTAGCTGAGACAGAAGAACTCGCAGGAACACGACGCACCCGTGTCCACATCCGTTCTCTTTTGCGTCATGGGATATCACTTCCCTAGCTGCAACACGGTTTAATCAGCTGAAAGGGTGAAGGTCTTGGGCGGCGCCAACGCACCCCGAGTTCCCCCCCTCCCCGACCGGCCGGTCTCCGGCCCCCTCCGGGCAATCCTCTCCTGAATACAGGGTGAGGGCGGGATACCGCGCACAGCCGGTGATGCTCCGTCCGCCGCAGGGCGATCAGGTCCCGGTCCACGTCGTCCAGGAAGAAGAACCGCTCCAGCTCGGGCCTCGTCGGCTCCGCGGCCAACATCCCCGACCCCACC
>NZ_JBSFHY010000128.1:0-2474 GCF_053597295.1 Streptomyces sp. NPDC001450 | reverse complement strand
AACGCCACTTCGAGGGCGAAGAGGGCGGGCTGGGCGTACTCGGTCCGGTTCACACGCTCCGCGTCCTCACCGAAGACCACCTCCCGCAAGCTGAACGGGAGTTCCGCGTCCACCGCGTCGATGGCCTCGGCGAACGCCGGACACGTCTCGTACAACTCACGGCCCATACCCAGCCTCTGTGACCCCTGACCCGCGAACAGGAACGCCGTGCGACCGCCGGTCTGTGCCGAGTTCCGTATGACATTGGGTTCGGTACGGTCTTCGGCCAGCGAGCCGAGAGCGTGCAGCAACTGCGCGCGGTCGGCGGCCAGGACCACGGCACGGTGCTCCAGCACTGTTCGAGTCGTGACCGAGGCCAGAGCGACATCGGCCACGCGGACATCCTCACCGGCCGAACCCTCCAGCCAGCCGCACAACCGCTCCGCCTGACCACGCACCGCCGACACACCGGCACCCGACACCACCACCGGGACGACACCGAGGCCCGGCCGCGTCTCAGCCTCCGCACCCGTGAGGTCGGCCGACGTGACAGGGGCCTGTTCGAGGATGACGTGGGCGTTGGTACCGCTGATACCGAAGGACGACACACCAGCACGACGCGGACGACCCGACTCGGGCCATGCACGCTCATCGGTCAGCAACTCGATGTCCCCGGCCGTCCAGTCGACATGGGAGGACGGCTCGCCGGCGTGGAGGGTCCGCGGCAGCACCCCGTGCCGCATCGCCATCACCATCTTGATCACACCACCCACACCGGCAGCCGCCTGCGTGTGACCGATGTTCGACTTCAACGAACCCAGCCAGAGCGGGCCTTCGCGGTCCTGGCCGTAGGTGGCCAGCAGCGCCTGGGCCTCGATCGGGTCACCCAGCGGCGTACCGGTGCCATGCGCCTCCACCGCGTCCACATCAGCGGGCCTCAGTCCGGCACCCGCCAGCGCCTGACGAATCACCCGCTGCTGAGACGGTCCGTTCGGCGCCGTCAGACCATTACTCGCACCGTCCTGATTCACCGCCGAACCGGCCACCACCGCCAGCACCCGGTGACCGTTGCGGCGCGCGTCCGACAGCCGCTCCACCAGCAGCAGACCGACACCCTCCGACCACGCCGTACCGTCCGCACCCTCCGAGAACGCCTTGCACCGACCGTCCACCGCAAGCCCCCGCTGCCGCGAGAACTCCACGAACATCTCCGGACCCGCCATGACCGTCACACCACCGGCCAACGCCAGATCACACTCACCGGAACGCAACGCCTGCACCGCCAGATGCAACGCCACCAGCGACGACGAACACGCCGTGTCCACCGTCACCGCAGGACCCTCGAAACCAAACGTGTACGCGATACGACCCGACGCCACACTGCCCGTCGAACCGGTCAGCAGGTAACCGTCCGAGTCGTGCTCACCCGCGCGCATGAACGAGCTGTAATCCTGTGTGATCGCGCCGGCGAAGACGCCGGTACGGCTACCGCGCAGCGTCGCCGGGTCGATACCCGCACGCTCGAAGACCTCCCACGACGTCTCCAACAGCAACCGCTGCTGCGGATCCATCGCCAGCGCCTCACGCGGCGAGATACCGAACAGTCCGGCGTCGAACTCGGCGGCGTCGTAGAGGAAACCGCCCTGACGCACATATGTATGGCCGACCCTGCCCGGTTCCGGGTCGTACAGACCGTCCAGGTCCCAGCCGCGGTCGGCCGGGAACCCGCCGATCGCGTCACGGCCCTCGCTGACCAGCCGCCACAGGTCCTCCGGCGAACCGACACCACCGGGGAACCGGCATGCCATACCCACGATCACCACCGGATCGTCGCCCACGCTCGTCGGCGCGGGCAGCATGGCGGACGCAGTGCCGACGCCCTGCTCTCCGTCGGACAGCTCGGACAGGAGGTGACGGGCCAGGACGACGGGGGTGGGGTAGTCGAAGGCCAGGGTCGCGGGCAGCCGCATGCCGGTGGCCGCGTTCACGCGGTTGCGCAGCTCGACCGAGGTGAGCGAGTCGAAGCCCAGTGCCTTGAACGCCTGGTCGGCCTCCACGTCGGCGGCCGACGCATAGCCCAGAACGGAGGCGGCCTGTCCGCAGACGAGGTCCAGAAGGAACTTCTCGCGCTCGGCCTCGGGAAGCCCGCCGACGCGCTGCCGGAGGTCGGCCGCGCCCCCGACCACCGCCTGGGACTCCGCGTTCCGGCGCGCGGGCGTGCGTACGAGAGCGCGCAGCAGGCCGGGAACCTCCTGTCCACGCCTGCGGAGGGCGGCGATGTCGAGGTTGACGGGTAGCACCGCAGCCTGTTCGAGCGCCGGACCGATCTCCAGAACGATATCGAGCAGCCCGAGACCCTGTTCGGAAGCCAGCGGCTGCATACCCTCGCGTGCCATGCGCCGCAGGTCCGCCTCGGTCAGTTCGGCGGTCATGCCGGCGCCGGGTGCCCACGGTCCCCAGGCCAGGGAGGTCGCGGGGAGACCGGAGGAGCGGCG
>NZ_JBSFHY010000127.1:0-2483 GCF_053597295.1 Streptomyces sp. NPDC001450 | reverse complement strand
GTCGGCGAGAAGCTCGGCTGGTCGCGGGTGCCCGCGGGGAAGCGTGCCAGCACCTACGAGATCCCGCAGTACAAGAAGGCCGCCGCCTCCTTCGGTGACATCACCCTGAAGTCCATCCAGCAGGCCGATCCCGCGAACCCGGGCGTGCAGCCGCGGCCCACGGTGGGCATCCAGTTCGTCGCCATCCCCGAGTTCCAGGACCTCGGGACCAAGACCACGCAGGAGATCTCCGCCGCCATCGCCGGCAAGACCAGCGTGGACACGGCACTCGACGACGGCCAGAAGCAGGCCGAAGACGTCGCCAAGAACTACAACTGAGCCACTCGCTCCGGCCGGCCCCCGAGCCGGCCGGAGCGGCCATCCCAGTCCCCACCGTTTCGCGGCGGAAGAAAGTCACTTCATGATCACGCCAGACCGTCCCCTTACGAGGCATCGGCGACCAGCCGCACGCCCGCTCAAGCCCAGGGGTGAACGCGCGTGGCGGCGTCGCCTCCCGCTGCTGCCCGCGCTGATCTTCACGATCGCCGTCACCCAGCTGCCGTTCGTGGCCACGCTCGTCATCTCCACGTTCCAGTGGAACATCCTGCGGCCGGGTGACCGCCACTTCACCGGCCTGTCCAACTACGCCTTCGTCTTCACCGACGAACGGTTGCGCAACGCGGTCCTGAACACCGTCGTCCTCACCGCGTCCGTCGTCGTCCTCAGCGTGGTGCTGGGCCTGGGCCTGGCCCTGCTGCTCGACCGCCACTTCTTCGGCCGCGGCCTCGCCCGCACCCTGCTCATCGCGCCATTCCTGGTCATGCCGGTCGCTGCCGCCCTGGTGTGGAAGCACGCCATCTACAACCCCGACTACGGGCTGCTCAACGGCGCTCTGAACGCCGTCTACCGGCTGTTCGGGGCGGCGAACGGCCCGACCGTCGACTGGGTCTCGTCCTTCCCCATGCCCGCTCTGGTGGTCGCGCTCGTGTGGCAGTGGACGCCGTTCATGATGCTCATCCTGCTGGCCGGTCTGCAGGCGCAGCCCGGTGACGTGCTGGAGGCCGCCAAGGTCGACGGGGCCTCGGCGCTGCAGACCTTCCGCCTCATCACGCTGCCGCATCTGCGGCAGTACATCGAGCTGGGCATCGTGCTCGGCAGCATCTTCGTGGTGCAGACCTTCGACGCGGTCTACACGATCACCCAGGGCGGTCCAGGCTCCCGGACCACGAATCTGCCCTACGAGATCTACCTGACCATGTTCCGCAAGTTCGAGTACGGCCAGGCCGCGGCCGCCGGTGTCGTCGTGGTGATCGGCTCGATCGTCATCGCGACGTTCGCGCTGCGCGTGGTCGCCTCCCTGTTCCGTGAAGAGGTGTCCCGATGACCGGCACGACCGCGGCTGCCCGCGCATCGTCCAGCACCGTCATGCGCCGGCTCAGGCGTCGCCGCAGCGAGGACCCCGGGCAGCCGCCGCGTCTGTCGCCCCTGTGGACCTTCGTCGCGTGGCTGGTCACGCTGGCCTTCTTCGCGCCGGTGGCCTGGATGGTTCTCACGTCCTTCCACCAGGAATCCGACGCGGCGACCAACCCGCCCAGTCCCTTCGCGCCGCTGACACTGGACCAGTACAAGCTGCTGCTGGGCCGGGACATCACCCCGTTCCTGCTCAACTCGGCCATGGCCAGCGTCTTCTCCACCCTGCTGGTGCTCGCCCTGGCGCTGCCCGCGGCCTACGCGCTGTCCATCAAGCCGGTCAAGAAGTGGACCGACGTGATGTTCTTCTTCCTGTCCACGAAGTTCCTGCCCCTCATCGCGGCCCTGCTGCCGATCTACATGATCGTCAAAGACATCGGCATGCTGGACAACATCTGGACCCTCGTCGTCCTCTACACCGCCATGAACCTGCCGATCGCGGTATGGATGATGCGGTCGTTCCTCGCCGAGGTGCCCAGGGAGATCCTGGAGGCTGCCGAGGTCGACGGCGCGGGGCTGCCCACGGTGCTGCTGCGGATCGTGGCCCCGGTCGCCATGCCGGGAATCGCCGCCACTTCGCTGATCTGCTTCATCTTCAGCTGGAACGAGTTCATGTTCGCCGTGAACCTCACCGCGACCCAGGCGTCCACCGCGCCGGTCTTCCTGGTGGGGTTCATCACCAACGAGGGCCTGTTCCTGGCCAGGCTGTGCGCGGCGGCAACGCTGGTGTCCCTGCCCGTCCTGATCGCCGGTTTCGCCGCCCAGGACAAGCTGGTGCGCGGTCTGTCCCTGGGGGCCGTCAAATGAGGTCCGGCGCGCCTCAGGCCGTCCGGCGATCGCCTACCGCACAACCAGCACGGCTACCAGTTCCACACCCGATCCGGCCTCGTCGCCGCGTGAACGCCCGAACCGAACGGAACCCCGTCACCATGACCCAGCTGATCCGCCGCGTCCTCGTCCGCTCCCTCGACGACATCGTCATCGAAAAGGCGCCCGCCCCCGCCCCCGGGAAGGACGAACTCCTGGTACGTACC
>NZ_JBSFHY010000126.1:0-2578 GCF_053597295.1 Streptomyces sp. NPDC001450 | reverse complement strand
CCGAAGGTGTTGACCACGCTGGTCAACGGCGCCCCCAGCTCACCCCAGCCCGCCAGGCCGCGCAGGCAGATGCCCCTCATCCCCGGCTGCGCACCGTCGGCCTTCGCCGCCAGGTCGGCCACCTGCTGCCAGGTCGGATGCTCCGGCATCTTCAGGCCCTTCTGGGCGAACACGTCCTTGCGGTACATGAGGAATGACGACTCGCCGTAGAACGGCAGGGCGTAGAGCTTGCCGTCCGAACCGGACACCGACTGCACCATCGGCTTGAGCAGGTCGCCCTCGTCGAAGCTCTTGTCCTGGTCGGCGTAGGAGCTGAGTTCGTGCAGCCAGCCGTTCTTGTACCAGATGGGCACCTCATAGGCGCCGATGGTGGCGACGTCGTACTGCCCGGCTTTGGTGGCGATGTCCTGGGTGACCTTGTCGCGCAGCTCGTTCTCGGGCAGCACCGTGAAGTTCACCTTGATGCCGGTTTCCTTCGTGAAGGTGCTCCGCGTCAGCTTCGCGATGTCCTCCATCTGCGGATTGCCGACCATCAGCACGTTGATGCTCTTGCCGTCCGACGACGAGCCACCGGCCCCGGCTCCGGAGCAGGCGGTGGCGAGCAGGGCGGTGGTGGCGGCACAGGCCATCAGGGCATATCTCGTCGATCGGGTGAAGCGCGTCGGACGCATGACGGGGACCTCTCGTGCGGGTGGATCGGAAAACTGCCGGTGAGCACTCATGGCGGCACGGCTTGTGGGTGCAACCGCTCAGCGAGGGCTCTCGTCGTGACGTCGACCGAGGCTCGGCTGAGGAAGACGGATGCCTCCCCGGGTGTGGGGTGTGGCATCGATGGCGGAATTATTAGCAGCGTACTGCGCCGTTGTTAACACATCTTGCGAGAAATATTTTAGCGATACATCGTCTCGTCGTCCCGTAGAGGCGAGACGTCTCCGTTTCGCTTTCCGTCGCCGCTGACGCGGCCACCAGCAGTTCAGCGCCCGGGCCCGGCGTTCCACCCCCAGCCACCCACCGCCCACCTTGCCGCCGCTTCCGAGGAATCCCGCATGAGACTCAGCCCGACCCCCGCAGGACACGCCGTCGTCGTTGCCGGGGACGCACTGGTCGACCCCACCCCCGCCCGGACGACCACCGGCGACATGGCATACCAGCCTCACCGGGAGGCTCCTGCCTCAACGTCGCGGCTGGCCTCGGCTGCCCGCCAGCTTGCTCACACGCATCTCCGACGACCACTTCGGCGACCTGCTGCGCGCCCACCTCGCAGAATCCGGCACTCTGCTGACTCATGTACTGGCCACCTCCGACCCGACCACCCTGGCTGCCGTCCGGCTGCGCGACAACGGATCCGCCGCCTACTCCTTCCACGCGAACGGTGGGGCCTACCGCGGCCTGCGGCCTGAGCACCTCGCCACCCTGCCGGACGCCGGCCGGCTGCCCGAAGGGGCGGCCCTGCACGTCCGCTCGCTTGGTCTGGTGCTGGAACCTCTCGCCTCGACTCTCGACGGACTGCTGCGCCTGGAGGCGGAGCACAGGCTGGTGAGCCTCGATCCGAACGTGCGACCAGAGCTGATCAGCGACCGCTCTCGCTATCTCCGGCGACTCGCCGAATGGACAGAGTTCGCCGACGTCGTCAAGGTGAGCGAAGAGGATTTGGCCTGGCTCTGCCCGGGGCAGCCGTACGAGCTGGTGGCCGAGCGCTGGCTGGAGTCCGGAGTGAAGTGCGTCCTTGTCACGCTGGGTGCGCGGGGCGCCTGGGGTGCGGGGCGCAAGGCTCGCGCGCACATGTCCGCCCCGAAGGTCGAGGTGGTCGACACGGTCGGGGCGGGCGACGCCTTTACCGCGGGCGCGCTCGCCCATCTGCACTGGACCGATCGACTCAGCCCACGAGGTGTCGCGGAACTGAGCGACGGCGAACTCGCCCGCCTGCTTGCATACGCCGTCGGAGTCGCAGCCGACACCTGCACGCGGGCGGGTGCTCAACCGCCGTTCCACCGCGACGGCGCGCCGATCCCTGCGTAGTCGGCCGCGCGCTGCTTCCGACACCGCCTGCGTCCCGCTCATCCGGCGGCCCGGGACTCAGTCTGCTCCCGGGCCGCGGGGTGTGACAGCGATGCGGGCCAGGATCCAGGTGCCATGGTCGCCGTGGTGCAGGTCGACCCGGGTGGACAGGGCGTGCACGATGTCGAGACCGCGGCCGCGCTCATCCGGGTCGTCGTCCGCGGGACGCCGATGAGCCGGAGCAGGTTCTCCGTGATCGCCTACGACGATGCCCAGAGTGCCCTGGGTGAGGACCATGTGCAGGAACATCTCGCTTCGCCCGTGGACAGCGGCGTTCGCAGCCAGTTCTCCCACGATCAGCAGGGCCGAATCCTGTTCGTCGACGGACAGCTGCCAGCGCGAGAGCACCGCGCCGGCGGCACGTCGCAGGCAGCCGACCAGCATCTCGTGCGCGGGAAGCATGAACCGGGCCTCGACGGGATCGCGCCGAACCAGGGTCCGGGGGCCGGGGAGGGGCGTGTCGTTCCGTGGTGCGCTGAGCGCGGAGACCGACGTGATCGACGGTGCGGTGTGGGGAGAC
>NZ_JBSFHY010000125.1:0-2905 GCF_053597295.1 Streptomyces sp. NPDC001450 | reverse complement strand
CCGTTCCCACTCGGCATCTGTCAGATCACCCCGCCCCATGTCCACATCAACGACCCGGACATCGAGTAGTCACGTGATCGGCCGGACAACTCCTAAGCGGATCAGGCCCCTGGCTGGGTACTGCACTGTCGGGGTGGCGGGATTTGAACCCACGACCTCTTCGTCCCGAAGCAACTTGGGTGGGGTTGCTGCCTGGGGTTGGTGCACTTCTCACCTGCACTGATGGTTCGCAGACGTCCGCGCTTGTCTGCCGGTGTTCGTCGGCGTTGTCACGCAGTTAAACACTCACGCCTGTTGCCCACAGCTCAGCAAGCGCAGGTCGTTCGAGACCATGACCTGAGCGAGGCGTCCGGCGATGGCTACGACTTCGGGCCAGGCTGATGCCTGAAGGTACTCAGCGTCTGTGTCGTGGGATGCCTCCGCGGCGGCAGCGTTGAGCGCGACGCCGAGGGCCCGCATGAGGGTCACCTCTTCCTCCGTTCTCAAGCTGATGCCGAGAAACCGCTCGGGCTCATCGGCGTCACAGAAGCCATCGAAGAGCGTGTGGAAGACGTGGTCGATGTTCTCGAACTCCGAAGGGTCGAGCCACACGTCCTGCTGCCACGGTGGATTGGCCAGAGCCAAGACCACAGGTACGACGTGGACCCGGTGATTCGCCATGACTTGGGCTTCTGCGCTCACGAGCCCGAGCCTAGCGACCACACCCTCAGAAGGCGCTGGTGTTTTCAGGAGCACCACTTTAGGAGAGAGGCTGGGGGATCCTACGTCTGAGCTGCGGCTTTGCCGGCCGAGGTAGCGAGCGACTACTCGACCGAGGGGCACCGGTGTTGACCGCGGCTGACCCCTGGATCTGGCACGGTTGTGGCACGAACCTCAGCCGCCGATAGTCAGCTACGACGGCGGGTGCGCCAACCGGCCAGGCGCGCATGCCTCGCTGCACCTCCACCGGCCTCAGCCACGCTACTGGCTTGCGCCGTCGAGCAGAGCAACCCGCGACGGTCGGCCCCGTGACGACGGAACGCGAGCCATCAGCTTGAGAGGCTTGGGTGCTTCAGAGGTGGTTCGCCTTGACGGTACTTGGTCCTCCGCGACTGCCGCCTGAAAGGTGACGGCGTCCACCACGCCATGCTCGGCATCTCCGCCTCTAGGAACCTCGCCCTGACCGGATGCGATCTATGCCGACAACTGATGAGAAGCACGTCTGAGATCACTTGCGGGACAGCCCTTAGCTGAAGAAAGCGTGTTGGGCGGAAACGATGGATTCCGCAGGACCGTAGACCGGCTTCCAGGTATGCGCGAAAAGGTGGTCGTCCAGGTAATAATACCAGACGCCACTCTTGTTTGGCGCCAACGCATAAACGCCGTCCTGGGCGACCGCCAAGCAATTCTGTGTAGGTGCCCCTGTGCGCTCCCAAGCGTCTATGTTGCCGAGATACCTATACAAATCTCCATCCGGGAAGTCTGCTAACAATCCGTAAAATCCCCCATACAGCTTCGTTGCAGGGCCGCCTATTTGAGTCCAAGACAGCGGCGTTTTGTCATATCGCCAGACGCTGGAGAGGTCAGGAGATATTGCATAGACGCTATCAATGACCACGAATGAGGCTCCAGGGCCCCCAATCTGCTCCCACTTGAACGGGCTGCCGAGGTAGTGGAACAAGGCGCCCGTGGTGGGGTGCGTGGCCACCAGTCCCCATATTCCACCGAAAATTTCTGTAGCACCTGTTCCGACTTGCGTCCAAGACATCGCTGTACCGTCGTAGCGCCAAACGGCACGCTTGTCTGGGGTCAGTCCATACACACTCTCGGCCGTGACAGCGAATGAGGCACCGGGTCCACCTATGCGGAACCATCGTTGCGCCAGATCCGACTCCATATTTCTGAAAGGCCAATTCCATTGCCATAGAGTACCGTCCGAAACCGTGCCTATAAGGCCATAGTCACCTCCATAGAGTCGAACGAACGGCGTTCCTTGCGGGCCGCCCGCGTTACCGCTGGTGTCCTGCCAATAATTACCCCGGCCGTCGTGCCAAAGGACTCTCTCCCCGTCGGGAGTCAATACAGCTACGCCCCTTACTGCTATCCGTCCAGCCATGGACTCATCCTTCTGTTTCATTACCTAAGCTGGCTGCGGCTGCTTTACGCTTCCTGCATCGCTGGGAACTCATGCCGGTTTCGCTTTCTCGAAAAACCGCACGCAGGCGACTGCAAGCCTTTTCCAGGGCCTGTCCGCATTTCTCAGTGTCGCACGTACTCACCTCTTCCGCATTGTAGGAGAGGTGACGTCTGGCCGCAGATAGTGCGAGGGTGTCGGCAGAAAGTAACGATCATGTAGTGGGTTATTCAAGCCGATGATCCTGGATCGAGTCGTTCTCTGGGCTGTCCGAGGTGCAGTTCGCCAGGCTGGTGGCACTGGTGCGGTGCCGTGGCGGGGACGGTCAGTGCGGGACGAAGGCAGGAGCGCGGACCGGCCCCGCCGCCCCCGGTACTGCTTCACAGAGCGGGAAGGTGTGTAGGGCCGGCTCTGTCTTGAGAGGCAGGCCCCAGGAGCGACTACGGATCACCACATGCCCACCCGCTTACGGCACCATTCCCAGCGCAGGCCAGGCCGGGGGGTTGGGCCTGCGCGCGGTGAGCGGAGCGAGCAGCCTTGGCTGCGGGACACCGGGGTTGAACGCGGCTGACCGTCGCGCCGACTGCTGGGGCAGTAGGACAGGTGGGACACCTCTTATCCAGAACTCCGAACCACGATCACAGTCAAGCTCGGCGGTGAGCCATCAGCTTGGGAAGCTGCGAGCCTGTGGGCCCGATTGGGTCTGCTGCAGGTTTGGGTGACAGGTTCAGTCACGCGGCCTGGAGGGCCGGTGTGGTCATGACGGTCTCGAATTCGACGGGGGTGAGTCGG
>NZ_JBSFHY010000124.1:0-3097 GCF_053597295.1 Streptomyces sp. NPDC001450 | reverse complement strand
GTGCAGCGCCGTTGTGCTCGGTCGCTGGGGCGTGGTCCTCAGGATCTGCGCGAGCGCGTGCGTGTACGAGGGCGTGGGGCGGTGACGGCGGTCGTGCAGCTGCACCGCGCCGTACAGGTCGAACGGCCCCGCCAGATACGCCTCTCCGCTCCTCAGCGCCTGCCACACATCCGCGTCGGCGGTCGCGTCGACCAGCACCGCGGTGCTGCCGTGGGCGCGGTGCTGCAGCTCCGCCGCGAGCCAGTGCCACGGGAGGGCGGTGTACCGGACCGTTCGCGCCGTAGTGCGGGCCAGAGCGAGGTGTACGAGGTGCTGGCGTGCATCGAGCTGGAGGTGTCCGGCCAGATACACGAGCAGCGGGCCCTGGGTTGCGGCGGCTGTACGTATGGCGGTGAGCACGGTGTTCGGGTCGTCCGGGTTGGCCAGCTGCACGGCGGACGCGTACGCGGTGCCCACGAGATGCGCCGGCGGGACGGCCGCAAGCTGGGGCAGCACCGCAGTGACGGCCATCGGGGCGCGTACGGGCGGCTCGGTGGCTACCAGCAGTGCGTATCCAGGGTGTTGGGTCTCTGCCGTGCTGGTCGCCATGTCCAGCACCGTAACCGCGGCCGATCACGGAACGCACGGCGTTAGTGACGCGCGGTCTGTCGCCGTACGGCTTGTGCGTACGGATCCGCTCGGCGACAGCCAGACCTCTTCCTGAGCTGGAGGTTCCCTCCTTGGGCGGCAGGCTCCGCCCTACCGCGGTCGTCGTCGGGCTGCCAGGCTCGCGCTCGCGCGACCGCCGAAGGCGGCTTGGCATGGTTGCTCGGCGGCGGCTGTGGTTGCCTTCGGTGCTGCCCAAGGAGGGGGCCACCAGCGTCCACTCCCGACCTACCACCCACGATCCGCAGCCAAGATCGTTGCCCCCACGCCCTCCGCAGGGTGGCCCGCCGGAGGCAAAGAGTCCTGACCTGGACTGAATCCGCCCAGTGATCACTGCGGGTGTACGCATTCTGACCCATTGTCAGTGGCGGGTGCTTCGATGTTTCGTTGCGCGGGGAACGCATCGACCACGAGGGGGACGCTTTGCCATTCATCGGCAAGTACGTCAGGAAAGACGGCACGGAGGTCTCGGCGTACCACCGTTCGGCTCCGGGCTCCAGACATCAAATGACGCTGATAGGTGTGGCCGTGTTAGTGGTCTGGGGTGTGAGCGGGCAGAACGTCACCGTGCACACGCCGGGCAGCGGCAGGGTGCCGCGGCCGCAGAAGTCGGTGACCTATCCGATCGTCTTTCCGAAGACCGACAGGGCACCGCGGCCGCAGAAGTCCGTGACTTATCCGATCGTCTTCCCCTCTTCGGGGAGCCAGCGGTGAGCCGGCGGCCGCCTGCGCGGCGGCGGACACGTCGGAGGCGCTCGCGGAAGTCGCAGAGGGACGTCGAACTGCTGCTGCTGGTCGTCGCCCTGGTGGCGGCCGCCGGGCTGTTCCTCGCGGTCGTCAACTGGCTGGCCGCGCACTGGTGGCTCCTGGTCGTCGTCGGCGTCCTCGCGGCGGCCGCGGGCGCCTGGTGGCTCTACCAGCGGGCTCAGCGCGCTCAGTGGGACCAGGTCCGTGCCCAGGGGCTGCGCTACCAGCTGTCGCAGCTCGATGCCCTGCATCACCGGCAGTTCGAGCACGCGATACGGGACCTGATGCACCGGGACGGATGTCGGGACGCGCTCCAGGTCGGCGGTGCGGGTGACAACGGCGCGGATGTGAAGGCGACCGATCCATACGGGCGGCGGTGGGTGATCCAGTGCAAGCACCGCCGTAACGGGCTGGCCGGGTCGGCGGTCGGGACGCCGGATCTGCAGGTCCTCAACGGCACGGCACGGCCGGTGCACGGAGCGGACGTGGTGGTGCTCGTGACCAACGGCAAGTTCTCGCGGCCTGCGCTGCCGTTCGCGAAGACCCAGCGGATACACCTGGTCGACCGCCACTTACTGGGGGCTTGGGCGGCGGGCTCGCGCCCGCTGTGGGAGCTGCTGCAGCGGATCCCGCCCCCGCGGAAGGCCACGCCGCTGTCGTGAGTGGCTGTCGCCAATTGGCGACAGTTTGAGTCGGGGCCCGTCTCGATGGCGGGCCCTTCGTCATGTTGCAGATGCGGGGCAGAGGCCGGTCGGTACACGGGATCTCGGCGGGTGGCGGTACCGTCCCGTGCCATGACTACATCTCGCCCCGTTCCGGTGCTGCCCTCCGAGGGGCGCCGGGTAGCCATGATCGGGAAAGGCGGCGCGGGCAAGAGCACGTTGCTCGCGCACTGGCTGGCCTACTGGACGTCGTACGGAGTCTCCTGCATCGGCATCGACACCGATGTGCCTGGCGATGACGAGAACGGCACGTTGTACGAGCACGCGCAGGCGGTCGACCTGGGAGCGCCGGTCTACCCCGCGCCCGCCATACACCACATCCGCAATGAGGCGCTGCGGCTCACCCCGGAGAAGGGCCTGGGGGCCCTCGATACGGGGGCATGGGAGCGCAAGGCGGCTGGGCCACATATCGCCGTGCTGAGCGCGGTCGACCTGGCGGTGCTGTGTATGCAGCCCACGAAGAATGAGCTCAATCGTGCGGCCTCGGTCCTGGGCGCGATTCAGCAGCTGGAGGCCACAGGTGCGCGGGCACCGCAGCTGGTCATTCTGCTGACGATGGTCGACCGCAGCGCGGCCTCTGCGGACGATATCGACGAGATCCTGTCGGAGGCCGGTTACACCGTGCTGCGCTCGCGCTTCCACCAGTCCAACGGTCGGGATGGGTTCGCCCAGTCCTTCGGTGAGCCGATCAAGGTTGTGGAGGGCTCGGAGATGGACACGATGGCCCGCGAGATCCTGGACGTGGTGTCCCGGTGAGCAAGGCATCGGACAAGGCCAAGAAGGCTTTTGGGGCAACGCTCGTCTCTGGTCTGCAGAGCCGGGGCGGTGGGGCTCAACTGCCTGCCCAGGCCGCCGCGAGCAAGGCCGTGGACATCTCACCGGAGGCACGGCTCGCGGAGCTGGAGAGCCGCATCGAGTCCTCGGTGGCGCAGTACCAGCACAACCTTCGGCAGCTGCAGGTCCGCCACCGTCAGGAACTGGGC
>NZ_JBSFHY010000123.1:0-3110 GCF_053597295.1 Streptomyces sp. NPDC001450 | reverse complement strand
GGACACACCGGCCCGGCGCGGACGCCCGCCCGCCTCCGGCCAGTCCACCGCCTCCGTCAGCAACGACACCGCACCCGCCGACCAGTCGACATGCGACGACGGCGCATCCACATGCAGCGTGCCGGGTGCGAGTCCGTGCCGCATCGCCAGCACCATCTTCATCACGCCGGCCATGCCGGACGCGGTCTGGGTGTGTCCGATGTTCGACTTGACCGAACCGATGAGCAGCGGCCGGTCGTCCGGGCGGTCCTGCCCGTACGTCGCCAGCAGTGCCTGCGCCTCGATCGGATCGCCCAGCCTCGTCCCTGTGCCATGCGCCTCGACGACGTCCACGTCGGCACCGGTCAGTCGGGCGTCGGAGAGGGCGGCCCGGATCACACGCTGCTGCGAGGGGCCGTTGGGGGCGGTGAGGCCGTTGCTCGCACCGTCCTGGTTGATCGCCGAACCACGTACCACCGCCAGCACGGGGTGCCCGTTGCGCCGCGCGTCCGACAGCCGCTCCAGCAGCAGCACACCCACGCCCTCCGCGAGGGAGAACCCGTCGGCGGCCTCGGCGAATGGCTTGCAGCGTCCGTCGGGGGCGAGACCCCGCTGCCGGCTGAAACCGACGAACGGCGCCGGGTCGGCCATGACCATCGCGGCCCCCGCCAGCGCCATCGAGCACTCGCCGGAACGCAGGGCCCGTATGGCCAGGTGCAGCGCGACCAGCGACGACGAGCACGCCGTGTCGATGGTCACCGCCGGTCCTTCGAGGCCGAGCACGTAGGAGACGCGGCCGGATGCCACGGCGGTCGAGGCGCCGGTGACGAGATAGCCCTCGGTGCCGTCGGTGTCGCGGCTGAGCAGGGTGCCGTAGTTCTGGTCCGTGAGGCCCGTGAAGACGCCGGTGCTGCTGCCGCGCAGCGTCTTCGGGTCGATTCCGGCCCGCTCGAACGCCTCCCACGACGTCTCCAGCAGCAGCCGCTGCTGCGGGTCCATCGCCGCCGCCTCACGCGGGGAGATCCCGAAGAACGCCGCGTCGAACTCCCCTGCGTCGTGCAGGAACCCACCGTGCCGGACGTAACTGGTGCCGTGCCGGTCGGGATCGGGGTCGTAGAGCCGTGTCGTGTCCCAGCCCCGGTCGGCGGGGAGGCCCGTGATGACGTCCTCTCCACCGGTGACGACGCGCCACAGGTCGTCGGGGGACGCGATGCCGCCCGGGTAGCGGCATCCCATGGCGACGATGGCGACGGGATCGTCGTCCGTGGAGTTCTCGTGCGAACTGGCCGCGACCGCAGTCGAGTTCTGGCCGTTCGGCGGTGTCGCGTCGTCTCCGAGCGCCAGTTGGCGGAGGTGGGCGGCGAGTGCGAGCGGAGTGGGGTGGTCGAAGACCGCAGTCGTCGGGACCTTCAGCCCCGTACGGGAGGTGAGGCGGTTACGCAGTTCGACAGCGCTCACCGAGTCGAAGCCCAGCTCCTTGAAGGCGTACTCGGAGTCGATGGCGTCCGCCGAGTCATGGCCGAGCACGGCGGCGGCCTCGGCCCGTACGAGGTCCTGTACGAAGCGGTCGTGTTCGGCGGCGGGCAGTGCGCCGAGCCGCTGGGCGAGCGTCGACGTCGCCGCGTCCGCGCCGTGCCGGTCCCGTTCCCCGGCGCGGGCCGCCCCGGCGGCCCCCGGCTCGTTCCTCGGCTCCAGGGCGGCGATGAGCGGGGCCGGCCGGGCGGCGCTGAAGACGGGTACGAAACGGGCCCAGTCGACGTCCGCGACGGCCACGACCGTGTCGTCGTGGTCGAGCGCCTCCTGCAGTGCCACCATCGCCGGTTCCGGAGCGATGACTGGGATGCCGCGGCGGCGCAGCGGATCACGCATGTCCTCGCCGATCATGCCGCCGCCGTCCCAGGGGCCCCAGGCCACCGAGAGCACCGGCAGCCCGTGCGTTCGGCGCACGCGTTCGGCGAGGGCGTCCAGGGTGGCGTTGGCGGCGGCGTACGCCGCGTGGTCGGCGACGCCCCAGACGCCGGAGATGGAGGAGAAGAAGATCAGCGCGTCGGTCTCGGCCGGGTCGAGGACCTCGGTGAGGTGCCGGGCCCCGGTGACCTTGCCCGCCGTGACCTCGGCGAACTCCGTCAGTTCGAGGTCGGCGAGCGCCCCGAGGGTACCGACGCCGGCGGCGTGCACCACCGTACGTACGGCGCGTCCGTCCGCGCGCAGCGAGTTCAGCAGGTCCACCAGGGCGGCACGGTCGGCCACATCGCAGGCGGCGACGGTCAACCGGGCGCCCAGAGCCGCGACTTCGGCCTCCAGCTCCGCCAACCCTGGGTCGTCGCTGGTACCGCGGCGGCCGACCAGGACCACGTGCTCGGCGCCGCCACGCGCCAGCCACCGGGCGACGTGCGCGCCGAGCGCGCCGGTTCCACCGGTCACGAGCGCGGTGCCGCGGGGCCTCCAGTGCCGCGCGGAGGACTGTCCGGCAGACGGGTCCGCCTTCCCCGACAGAGGGGCCGGCACGAGACGCCGTACGAAGGTGCTGTTGGCACGCAGGGCGACCTGGTCCTCCGCACCGTCGCCGTGCGACGCCAGGACGGCGCACAGAGCGCCGGCGTCCCGTCCCTCGACCCGCTCGGGCAGGTCCACCAGCCCGCCCCAGCGCTCCGGGAGCTCCAGGGCCGCGACCCTGCCCAGCCCCCAGACGGCCGCCTGCGCCGGCCGGGCGACCGGCTCTTGGTCCCCGACGGCGACGGCACCCCGGGTGGCACACCACAAGGGCGCGCTCGCGCCGACCCGTCCGAGCGCCTGGACGAGGGAGACCGTGAGGGCCGCGCCGGTGGGCAGGACGGAATGTTCGGGCAAGGGGTTCTCGTCCAGCCCGAGCAACGACAGTACGCCGCTGAGAGGTGCCGATGCCGCCGGGTCGGCCAGCGCCTCGCTGAGCGCGGACTCCAGGGCGTCGGACTCGGCGTGCCGCGACGTGAGTTCGAGTACGCGTACTTCGGCACCGTGGCTTGTCAGCGCATCGGTGACGGAGCTGATGAGGTTGGTGTCGGTGTCGGTCATGGTGGGCTGGTGCGGGACGACCAGCAGCCAGGTGCCGGTGAGGGTCGCGGTCCGCGCGTCCCGGCCGACCGGCTTCC
>NZ_JBSFHY010000122.1:0-3149 GCF_053597295.1 Streptomyces sp. NPDC001450 | reverse complement strand
ACATCTTGTTGCGGGCGTCGGCGGGCTCGCGGGCGATCAGCAACAGCTCTTCTTCGATGGCGGCCAGGCGGTTCTTCAGGCGGCGGATGTCGCGCCCGCCTCCTCCCGCTCCCGGTTGTTGGGTCCGTCCTTGCCCCAGACGGTCACCTCCCCGGGCTTCCAGCCGCTCTCGGGCTCGGCTATGGATGCCACTTCCGTGTCGCGGTACATCACCGTGCCGTCCAAACGGACCTCGAATCCGGGGTCGCCCTTGGCGTGCTTCAGGTCGTCGCGCACCACGCGGCTGCCGTCGATCGAGATGCCGTAGCGGTCCAGGGAGACCTCGTGGCCGTGGCGCTCGACGGTCACCTTCGACCGCCCGCTGTCGAATGCCTCGCGGTCGAACTGCCAGGGGTTGAATTCCTCTTCCTTGCTCACCGGGCCACCTCCTGGTCCGCCAGTTCGGCCAGCACACGGGCGTGGCACGGGTCGCCTTCGGCACACCAGCAACCGAGCCGCCGGCCGCGCAGCTTCGGCACCTCGCGGGCGACTAGCTGCGGGCGCTCGCCCAGCCAGGCCCGGTACTTCTCGACCACCTGGGCGGCGTCGCCGTGGCGGCCGACTTTGAAGGGGTTGGCGAGCGGGTGGCCGTGCAGCTTCCACCCGCCCTGGTACATGGGGCGGCCGACGTACAGCACGTCCGCGAGCGCGGGGTCGTCCTGGTGCGCGTGGAGGTCCACCACCGTGGTGGCGGCCACGGGGGAACTGTCGCCAATTGGCGACAGCTGCTCGGCCTCCGCCGGGGCCGGGCCCGCCGTGATGGCGGGCTCCGGCTCGGTGGCGAACATGGCCAGCTGGTAGCCGCCGTTCATCTCCTGCGGGTCCTTGCGGGACGCCATTACAGGACCTCCAGCAGACGGGAGGCGATCCACTGCGCGACGTTTGCAGGAACGGCGTTCCCGGCCTGCTTGGTCTGCTCGCCTCCGTGGCCCAGCACCGTGTAGTCGTCAGTGAAGCGCTGGGCACGCAGGTGCTCGCGGGCGCTCAGCATCCGGAAGTAGCAGTCCTCCAGCTCGATCTCCGCAGGGACCGTGTCCGCTCCCAGCACCACGCCCGCCGACTCTCGCGTCGCAACGGTGTGCAGCGGCGTGGCGGTCGTGGTCGGCCCGCCCTTGCGGTACGGGATCACCAGACCGTGGTGGTTGCCCCCGGCGGTGATCGCGGCGAGCGGGTCGTTGATCCCCCGGGTGGTGCTGCCTCCGCCGCGGTGTTCGGTGATGAACGGGCCCGGCAGCAGCAGGGCCTCGCTCTCGGTCGTGGTGCGGGTCCGCATCGGCACGGTGACGGCTGCCGTGTCGCGGTTCCATGAGCCTCCGGTGGGGACCAGCATCGGCGGGATGGCGATCCCGTCGCCGATCCTCACCGTGCGGGTGGGCAGTGGAGCAGCGAGTGCCGGGAAGGCGCGGCCGTCGCCCTGGTCGGCGTGGTTGACCGTGACCACGGACGGCACGCGGTGCTTCTCCAGACCGAGCCGGATCTTGCGCAGGGTCGCGGCGGCCAGCGGGCGCATACCGCGTGCGGGCCGGTCGCCGATCCGGATACCGGCATCGGACCAGTTGATCGCGGTGGCGGCGGGGCGTACGTAGGGCTCCACGATCTGGTGGCGGCATCGAGTGTGCGGGCACCTAAAGTCGTACTGCTGCCGGTACTTGCCGATCGTCCGGCCGTTGCGCCATGCCTGAACCGCGCGCACGTCTTCGCCGCACCCCGAGCACCAGGCCAGCGGACGGACGCTCAGGTCCGGCGCGCGCATCTCCCGGCGGGTGAAGACAACGAAGATCCGGTCCCGCCACTGGGGGGCGTGGGGGTTGTCGTCTCCACCAATGTGGGCGGCGGTGACGGACACGATCTGGTGCCGGAAGCCCAGGATCTCCATGCCGTGCAACCACCACGAGAACAGCGGCCAGGCGGTCGCGAAGCGGGGGACGTTCTCGCAGACGACCGCGTCAAAGTTGTGGACCTCGGCGGCGCGCAGGATGTCGTACGCGGTGGCCCGGGTCCGCTCCCAGGCTGCGTCCTGGATCGGGCCCTCTTCGAGCAGGTCGAGCTGACCGGCGGTGGGCGCCGCCTTGGGCCGCTTGACCCCGTCGGCGGGGCTGCCTTCGGTGCAGATCGGGGAGCCGACCAGCACGCGGGCCTTAGGCAGGCGCCGCATGTCGTAGTGGTCCAGATCGACGCAGAGGTGTTCAGCCTCGGGGAAGTTGGCTGCGTGGGTCTCGACTGCCCGGTTCCAGTGGTTGGCCCCCAGCACGACATCGAACCCGGCGCGGCGGAACCCGTCGCTGTCCCCGCCAGCTCCGCAGAAGAGGTGAATGGAGGTCGGGCGGGAGGTGGCAGAACGGCGCGTCATCGGGACGTCTCCTCTCCCAGCAGTCGTGCGGCGGTGGCCTCGTCCAGCTGCTCGCGGACCTTGGCGAGCAGGTCAGCGGGCGGCACCCATAGGCCCTGAGCGCCCGTCCAGGGCACCGAGAGGGGGAGGACGGTCACCTCGTCCAGGACGTGGTGGAACTGGCCGCTGGCGGACCAGGGGGTGCACTCCCCGTCGTCCTCGTGGCAGTCGACGATCCGGGCGACCGCGAGCACGGCACCGAGGTCCAGCTGCAGCCCGCGCACCACGGCGGCCACCATGGGGCCGTGGCGCCGGTCCAAGGTCTTGCTGGAGTGGATGAGGACCGGCCCGCGGTACGACGTAGGCCAAGTCCGGTTCTCGATCCGCTTGTCGGCGTAGGCGATGGCGGCCGCCCACGGCTGGCGGATGGTCAGGGCCCTCGTCATACGACCAGCCCCACCACGGCCCGGCCCATCGCCCACAGCACCAGGGCGGTGACCACGGCGACGGCAACGAGCGGCTTGGAGGCACGGAGCAGTGCCCTGAGCCCCACCGACAGCAGCAGCGCCGCGAGCGCTGCGGTAAGCCCGTAGGCGGTGAGGGCGGTCACCAAGGTTGCGATCAGGGTCCGGCCGATCTCCAGGGAGGTCAGCGCGACCAGGGCGGAGAAGAGCAGCCCAGCGAAGGCGATCAGGCGCTCGCTGAGGGGAAGGCGCCGTGCGCACATAGCCGTTTGTTCTTGCCGACACCCCTCATAGAGGCAACGGACCGAGGCCGTCGG
>NZ_JBSFHY010000121.1:0-3168 GCF_053597295.1 Streptomyces sp. NPDC001450 | reverse complement strand
GCACCCCGGCCTGAACGTCGCCGCCTTCGCGGAGTCCCAGATGTACTACGGCGGGTCGTACACGAAGTGCGGAATCACCAGCAAGCGCTGGGTCGAGGTCACCAGGCACGGGGTGACCGGCTATGTGGTCGGCACCTGCGTCAAGCAGCCCTGAGCCGAGCGGTCCGCCTCTGTGAAGCCCCGGACCGGAAGATCCGGGGCTGGTCGGGGTGCTACTCGCCGATGCGTACGAGCGCGAGCGTGATGTTGTCCGGGCCTGCGCAAGGAGCAGAGCGGCGACAGCGGCGGCCCCCTCGTGCGCATCATTCTTGCCGGAGTGTCGATCCTGGCCGCCGGAGTGGTGTGGCTGGAGCTGGTGGTACGGACCGCGCTGCTCTACGTCGGCGCAGTGCTCGGCACGGTCGTCTACGCGGGGCTGGTTGACCGTGACCTCTGGGGTCGGGTCCGCCGATGGGTCGGCATGATGGTGGCGATCATCCTTGTAAAGCCGATCATCGTCATCGTGCTGATGCTCGCCTCTGCGCTCTCTGGCGGTGAGCCGAACACCAACCCTGCCAACGCGATCGTTTCGGGTTTGGCCATCATCGTTATCGCCGTGTTTGCCAGCGCGATGTTGTTCCGGCTGATCCCGGGCATGGGCGACGACATCGTGGCCGCCCGCCGCGACAGCTACGACCCGGCCAGCAAACAGGCCGTGGCCGTCGTTACCCGACCGGTGGCGACGATGCGGCAGGGCATCAGCACGCACGCCGACCGAGACGCCGTCTCCCGTCCCAGCCAGCCGGCGCAGACCTCATCCGCCAGCAGCGGAATCAGCGCCCACGCCACTCGACCCGCAAAATCCGACGTACCCCGCCAGGACGGCCGCGGCGACAAGGCGCGCCGCTGACGACGGGTCAGGAGGATGGCGGGTTGCCGAGGCCGATCAGCACGCCAATCACGATGAGCGCGATCAGCAGGTAGAACTTTGCCTTGAGGCTCATCCGCCTCCCCCTCCATCCGCGCCCCAAGGGTCGAGCCTCCGGGGCGCTCTGTCACATCGTCAGCACGGTACCGCCGCACTCGTTTCCGCGCTGAGGGCCACGAGATCCGCGAGGAGGACATCGCCCGCCTGTCTCCGCTCAAGCACCGCAACCTGAACCTGCTCGGCCGCTACAGCTTCACCGCCTCCACCCCGGCCGTCGGCGCCCTGCGCCCGCTGCGCGACCCGGATGCCCCGGAGCTGGACGATGATGAGGACGAGGCGGCCGCCGACTGAAGCGGGCCGTCAGCCAGCGGGCACCAGGGCGGCGTCGGCTGCGAACGGCGTTGCCCCTGAGTCCCAGCTCGGACATCAGCTGCAAGGCAGCGGAAAGCCCTTCCAAGATTATCGGCTGCTCTGCCAATTCCCGGCCGCGGCATCCCAGTAGATGACGTTCGGCGGGATGCCATGCTCAGGCTGCACGAGTCGTTCAAGATCCGTGACGGCCAAAGCCGCGAGAGCCTCATCGGGCAGGTTCGCCGGTACAGCGAAGGTGAGCCCAGACGTGTCTTCTCGGACATTGATCTGGAGGTCATAGCGTGGTGTGGACATCCCCTCCCGGCGCAGCAGATTACGAACGCGCTCGCGGGCTGCCTCGTACGAGCGCCTGCCAGCCTCGGCAGCGAGCGCCTGCATGAAGGGCAGGACGCTCGCCGTAGCAATGACCGGGATCACCCAGTCTGGCCCGGCGGCGTGGGTTGCGCGCACGGGGCCGTGGAAGTAGAGAGTCGTTCGAGCGTCAACGTGGATCTCGAGTGGCTCGGCGGTCTCGTTGGCATCCCCATCGGTGCTGCTCACGGCCAACCACGTTACATGTGAGACGAGTTGGGCTCCGAGTAGGAACGGACCAGGAAAATGGTGTTGCTGTGAGAAGTCTTGACAGGCCGGGATCCGGACCGTGAGAGCCCCCGCCGAGCTGCACTGTCCCGCGACGAAGTGGACGCCGGAGCGGTCCGAGGTACAGCACCCGCTGCAGCAGCGCCCGACGGGGACGTACGACGCGGCCAGGGCTACACCCTGCGCGTCAACGCCGTCCCCGCCGTGCACCTCGGACTCCTCACCCGCTGCCAGCCGCTCGACGGGGGCCACGGCATTCCCGCGGTCCCCGCCCAGCGCAAGGCCCGCCGCGAGTACGAAAACCGCGTCAGCATCCTCATGCCAACGGAGCCATGATCGTTCTCAGCGCCAACGGCTGTACCGATGTTCCCCGAGGCCGTAATAGGAGCGCCCCGCCGTACGGGAGTGGACCTTGAACGCGTCCCGCAGTACCTCGCGGTTGTTCACGGCGTGGATGGCTGCACCGTGGCGGGTTACAGTCGCGCGCAGGGGGCCGGAGCCACTGTCATTGGCTCCGGCCCCTGCTGTTGGGCGTACGCGGTCAGTCGGTGTGTTCGCGCGGCGTGAGGAGGGCGAAGTACGTCTCGCGGGCCTCCTCGCTCAGTTCACCGTCGAGGGCGAGGGCCTGCCTCAGCGTGCGGATCGTCTGCTGGGGCGGGACGTCCCACCGCCTGTGGGCCTCGCGCATGATGTCGCCGATGCACCACTGGGCGGCGTCGGGGTGATGGCGGATGTACCAGTCCAGCATCTTGGCCACGCGGAACGTGAGGTTGAGGTGCCACCAGGACGCCTTCTCCGACGCGTCCTTCTGCCGCTTCTTGCCGTGCTCGTGGAGCTCGATGGATTCGGCGAAGTCGTTGAGGACCGCGCCCACGATGGTCGGGCCCAGGAGGTCGGTGGGCAGGATGCGGTCCAGGCTGACCGCCACGCTCCAGGCCAGGGTGTCGGCGACCTCGCGTACGGACGTCTCGTTGCGCTGACGCAGGATCCACCGCTTTCGCACGTCCGGCCGTCCCCACAGAGTGTTCTGGAAGTCGGCGGCGAACCGGTCTCGCACCGCGGCCGCGCCGGGTGAGAGGTTGTCGCGGTCGCCGGCGGACATGGTGGCCCGGATGCCCTCCGAGGAGCGCTGGCGCGCTTCCACCCAGTCCTGCGCCACCGCGCGCGCCCACTGGGCGCGGCCGCCGACCATCGCCTGCGGCTGGGGCACCTCGCTGTTGCTGCGCGAGATGTAGGCCCGCAGCGTGGACGCGGTGATGCCGCCGAGCTCGGCCATCTCCGGGATGCCGAGCAACTGGGCGCCGGTGAGC
>NZ_JBSFHY010000120.1:0-3553 GCF_053597295.1 Streptomyces sp. NPDC001450 | reverse complement strand
GAGGCCGTCCCGGATGCGGTGGTGGTGGGCAGTCTGCGTCGTGACGATGGCGGGGCCCTGCGTTTGCTGACCTCGCTGGCCGAGGCGTGGGTGCGTGGCATCCCGGTCGACTGGACGGCCGTGCTGGCCGGACACGACGCCCGCACCGTCCCCCTGCCCACCTACGCCTTCCAGCACCGCCGCTACTGGCTCGATGTCCCCGAAGCCGCCCCCCATGCCATGTCCGGAAGCCCCTCGGTCGATGAGGTGGACGCCCGCTTCTGGGAAGCGGTCGAACGCGAGGACCTGGAAGCCCTCGCCGACACCCTCGACCTGGCGCCCGAGCGGCGCGGGACGTTGTGCACGGTGGAACCGGTCCTGCCCGTCCTGGCGGAGTGGCGCCGGCGCAAGAGGGAGAGCGCCGTGCTGGACTCCTGGCGCTACACGGTGACATGGCAACCGGCCGGGTCACAGGTGACCGGGCCGGGCTCCTTGCCCTCGCACTGGCTGGTCGTGGTGCCCGGCGCCGAAGGTTCCGTCGAAGGTGCGACACAGGAGTTGGTCGAGCGGCTGTGCGGTCACAATGAGGTCGAAGACGTCGTCACGATCGTCCTCGACGTCACGCAGGGAGACCGGGCAGCCCTCGTGGACCGCCTCCGCGAAGCCTTCGAGGAGAATCCGCTCACGGGCGCCGTACTCAATCTGCTGCCGCTCGCCCCTGGCCCCCACGACTCTGCTGCCGATTACCAGTCCTCCGCAGTGCCCGAGGCCGTCACGGCGACCTTCCTGCTCATGCAGGCACTGACGGACGTGGAGGCGGAGACACCGCTGTGGACGGTCACCCGGGGAGCGGTCACCGTGCCCGGTACCGTGGCGACGTCCGCCGCCGGGCCGGTACCGGAGCAGGCTGCCGTCTGGGGTCTCGGCCGGGTCTACGGGCTCGACCACCCCCGGCAGTGGGGCGGCCTGATCGACCTCCCCCCGCTTCCCGGTCGTTCCGCAGCCGGCGACTCGGCCGCACCGCCCGCGCCCGTCGCGGAGCTCGACGCACGCACCTGGAGCCACTTCGTCGCGGCTCTCGCGGGCCTTGAGGACGAGGACCAGTTCGCCGTACGTCCGGAGGGACTCCACGTACGCCGCATGGTCCGCAAGCCGGTCGACGCCGAGGCGGGCGAACGCCGTGTGGTCGGCTTCTCGGGTACGACGCTCATCACCGGCGGCACCGGGGCCCTCGGCGCGCAGCTCGCCCGGCGACTGGCCGCCACCGGTGCCGAGCATCTTCTGCTGGTCAGCCGCCGCGGCCCGGACGCGCCCGGCGCGGCCGAACTGGAGGCGGAGCTGACCGCGCTCGGCGCTCGCGTCACCGTCGCCGCCTGCGACGTCACCGACCGGGAGGCCCTGGCCAAGCTGCTGTCGGGCGTGCCGGAGGGCGCGCCGGTCAACGCCGTGGTGCACGCGGCGGGCACCGAGCCGCCGGCCGTCGCGATCGGGGACACGGACCCCGACGCCCTGCAGTACGTGGTGGCCGCGAAGATCGCGGGTGCCGTCCACCTCGACGCGCTGCTCGCCGACCGTCCGCTGGAGGCCTTCGTCCTGTTCTCGTCGGGCGCAGGCGTCTGGGGCGACGGTGGCCACTCCGGGTACGCGGCCGCGAACGCCTACCTCGACGCGTTCGCCGAGTGGCGCCGCAGCCGAGGCCGGGTGGCCACCTCCATCGCTTGGGGCGCCTGGGCCGGCGGCGGCATGGTCCATGAGGCCGAGGGCGACCGACTGCGCCGCTACGGCGTTCCCACCATGGACCCCGAGGTGGCCGTGGGCGCCGTACAGCAGGCCCTCGCGTACGACGAGACGTTCCTGGTCGTCGCCGACGTGATCTGGGACCGGTTCGCGGCGACCTATTCCGCCGCCCGCCGCCGCCGTCTCTTCGACGAGATCCCGGAGGTCCGGCTCATCGACGGCGGGCCCGCCCGCGCCGACGAGGCCGGGGACGGCGCCGATGCCGGGCTGGTGACCGACCAGGCTCAGTCGTTCGCCCGCAGACTGGCCGGCGCGAGCCGGGCGGAGCAGGAACGGGCCGTGCTCCATCTCGTCCGTGCGCAGGTCGCGGTGGTACTCGGCCATGACGGGACCGGTGCGATCGCTCCCGGCCAGGCCTTCCGCGACCTCGGCTTCGACTCCCTGACCGCGGTGGAGCTGCGCAACCGGCTCAAGGAGGCCACGGGGCTCGGGCTTCCCGCCACCCTGGTCTTCGACCATCCCACCCCGGCCGCCCTCGGCGAGCGACTGCTGTCCGAACTGGCCCCGGACACGGAACCGGCGGGCGGAGGGGACCTCGCCTCGCTGGACGAGTTGGAGGCGGCGATCGCCGCGCTCGACCCCGCCGACGACGCCTCCCGCACCAGGATCACCACCCGGTTGCAAGCGCTGCTTTGGCGGTTGTCCGACAGCCCGTCGGAGAAACCGGCGGGTGGCGGCGAGTCCGATGACGAACTGCTCGAGGCCGTCTCCGACGACGAGATGTTCGACCTGATCGACAAGGAACTCGGCCTCAACTAGACCGGCCGGACGGGTCGGGCCCCCCACCGACCCGTCCGGCCTCCTCCGCTTCCACCGCCACGAGCACCGGCGCCGGCACCAGCACCACCGCACACCCGCCACCGCCCATGCTCACGACACCACCCCGTCCGACCTGCCCGTTGCCAACGCCGTACGGGTGACTCCAAGCCTTCGGGCCTGCTCTAGGGACTGATGACGTTCATGGCTAACGAGGACAAGCTCCGCGACTACCTCAAGCTGGTCACTACCGACCTGCGGCAGACCCGCCGACGCCTCCAGGAGGTCGAGGCCCGCCAGCAGGAGCCCATCGCCATCGTCTCGATGAGCTGCCGCTTCCCCGGCAACGCCCACACCCCGGAGGACTTCTGGGAGCTGCTCGTGGGCGGCGTCGACACCGTCTCCGAACTGCCCGCGGACCGCGGCTGGGACCTGGAGGGCCTGTACCACCCCGATCCCGAGCATCAGGGCACGAGTTACACCCGCTCCGGCTCGTTCCTGTACGACGCCGCCGACTTCGATCCCGCCTTCTTCGGTATCTCGCCGCGCGAGGCGACGGTGATGGACCCGCAGCAGCGGTTGCTGCTGGAGACCTCCTGGGAGGCGCTGGAGCGGGCCGGTATCGACCCGGGCACCCTGCGCGGCGAGAAGGCGGGCGTCTTCGTCGGCAGCAGCGACCAGGGCTACGGTGCCGCGGCCGCCGGTGCCCGGGACCGGGTCGAGGGACACATGCTGACGGGCGGCTCCGGCGCGGTACTGTCCGGCCGCATCGCCTACACCCTTGGCTTCGAGGGCCCCGCCGTCACCGTCGACACGATGTGCTCCTCGTCGCTGGTAGCGCTGCACCTCGCCGTCCAGGCCCTGCGCCAGGACGAGTGCCGCCTCGCGCTCGCCGCCGGCGCCACCGTCATGGCCGCCCCTCGCAACTTCGTGGAGTTCAGCAGGCAGCGGGGGCTCGCGCCGGACGGTCGGTGCAAGCCGTTCGCGGCGGGTGCGGACGGCACGGGCTGGGGCGAGGGCG
>NZ_JBSFHY010000119.1:0-3555 GCF_053597295.1 Streptomyces sp. NPDC001450 | reverse complement strand
ACGAACGCAAGGCCGTCCACTTCCTGGCCTTCACCAGCATCGCCTGCACCCTCATCTGCTACCGCAGACTCGCCAAATGAGATGACCTCTAAGTGGCACAGCACCACGACGAGTTGGGTGCTTGGCCGCACCGAACTCCGCGACGGGGCTCGTCGTCCCGCCGTAGCCCTCACCGTCCCCCGAGAGCGCGCCGGCCGCACCGAACGCGGTTTCCATCAGGGACGTCGGGCAGGGCCGCTGCTCGCCCGGATCTGTGAGAGCCGCGACCCGCCACGGAACTGCTTGATCACCGGCAGGACGCGGTTGGCGGGCATCCGCCACAGCAGATCAGCGCCGGCAGCAGTGAATGCCCGCCACAGCGGGACATTGAGGAACTCACGGTCGGCGAGGACGAGCCGGCCCGGCCCGAGTAAACGCGGCAGGCGGCCGACCAGGGTGACTTCCCCAGTGCGACAGCCGACGAGTTCCGCGTCCAGCACCACATGGCTGCCCACCTCTACCGAAGCGGCCAGGGTCCATGCCGCCCGACCTGCGACGATGTTTCAGAACCCTGCTCATCTCCTCCTCCAGCGAGGCAGTTCGCTCCTGCCACGGATCGAGGCCGCCTGCCTTGATGAGGCTCGCTCCCGCCGGGAATCTCAGGTGACTGACAAAACAGCTAAGGCTGCACGTCAGCAGCACGAACGTCCTCTGAAGCAACGGCATTGCCATTAGGGCGCGTTCGCCCGTGCTGCCCGCGGCCGCTGTCAGGGACGATGCCGGTCCGCTCGACACCGCGAAGGACCCGGCGAAGGGCCAGTCGAGTACCCCGCCCTGCGGTCGGCGTCCATCGTGGTGGAGACACCGAGGCCGAACCGGGCGCGTCCCGCGGGGGCGATCACTGGAGCAGCGAAGGCACCGCGACCGCCAGTCCGCTGCCGTTGTAGAAGTCCCTCAACTCGTCTGCAGTGGCGGCGCCCAGCAAGACGGAACTTCAGGGCGGCGCTGCCTCGGCGACCGGGCTGGTGATGAAGCCCAGCACGAAGACCGGTCTGCCCAGTCGTCAGCCGCGGCGCTGATTGCCGCTGTCCTCGGCTCTTTCCGAGTCCGACGCCAGACAAGCGCATGCGCGGCGAAGGTCGAACGACCGACCAGCGCGGCCAGGACAGTAACCCGGAATACGCGTCCGGGGTCGTTTTCGAGGATGCCCCGCTCTCCCTTCGCGGTCACGGCCATGACGCGGTGAATCGGCCGGTTCGTGACCTGCTGGTCATGGATCTTCACCTTGATCGCGTCAAGGACCATCACGGGTAGACGCGGTACAATGGCCGGCTGTGCCGGGGGCCGTGCTGTCGATGACCTTGTCGGTGATGGCGGAGACTCTGCTTGGATGCCTCCGTGCCGTAGGCCTCGGCCAGGTGGGCGGCGACCTCGCCTTGGGGAATCCCTTCGCCCGCGTCCCGGGCACCTTCACTTCCACCGAGTCCACGCCGGTCAGCACAGCCTTGGCCTGGCTGCGTCGAGGCTGTTGCCGCTGCCCCACCTCGACGCTCTGGAAGGACGCCACGGTTTCCAACTCCACGGCGGCTTCAGTCGCTTGATGTTCCTCCCGGGATTCCGAACCGCGGTTGGATTTGCACTCCCTCCTCCGGTGGGCTTTCCGCGGACGGATCACCGCTCTCAGTCCGAGACGTGCAGTCACAAGGTGCCAGGGCCCGTCCGGTCAGCGGGGAGAACACCGGACAGGCCTGGTGGACAGATGGGCAGGTGGACGGCTACACGGAGAGCCAGACCGCTTCGTCAGCTGCGAGCAGCCCGTCCTCCACGGTGCCGCTGGCCAGCAGGATCGAGGTGTGGTCGGGGAGCCGGTAGGCCTCGGTCGCGAGGTTGATCACGCATACGAACCCCGGGTCTCGGCGGAATGCCAGGACGCCCTGGGGGGCGTCGAGCCAGGTGAGGCTGCCGTCGCCGAGCGCGGGGTGCCCGCGCCGCAGCCGCAGGGCGGCGCGGTAGAGCTCGAGCATGGACGTCTCGTCCCCGGTCTGTGCTTCCACGGTGCGCTCAGCCCAGTCCGCCGGCTGCGGCAGCCAGGGTGCCGCGGGAGCGTCCTCGGGGCTGAAGCCGTACGGTGGCGTCTGCCCGGACCATGGAATGGGCACCCGGCAGCCGTCGCGGCCGCGGTCGGAGTGACCGGACCGCTCCCAGATCGGGTCCTCGAGCGCATCCTCGGGGAGGTCTTCGACCTCGGGGAGACCGAGTTCCTCGCCCTGGTAGACGTATGCGCCGCCGGGCAGGGCCAGCATCAGCAGGGCCGCGGCGCGGGCACGTCGGGTGCCCAGTTCCAGGTCCAGCGGGCCTTCGGGCCAATAGGGCTCGTTGACCACCCATCGCTTGACCGTCGTGCGGCCGTAGCGGCTGGTATGGCGCATGACGTCGTGATTGGAGAGCACCCAGGTGGCCGGTGCGCCCACCGTCCCCAGCATGCCAAGGGAGTCATCGATGACACCGCGAAGGTCCTTGGCATCCCAACTCGACATCAAGAAATCGAAGTTGAAAGCGGTGTGCAGGACGTCCCGGCGGACGTAGGCGGCGAGCCGTTCGGGGGTGTCGGCCCACGCTTCGGCGACGAAGCACTGATCACCGGGGAACTCGTCGGCCACCTTGCGCCAGGCGCGGTAGATGTCGTGAACCTCGTCGCGGTCCCAGTGCGGGTGATCGACGTGCTGCTGGGGCCGCTCCTGCGAGGGATCGGAAGAGACGAGGGGGCCCGGCCGGGCCGGCTCCTGGCGGGGAGGCAGGTCGGGCAGTTCGGGATGTTTGATGAGACCATGGGCGACGTCGATGCGGAACCCGTCGACGCCTCGACTGAACCAGAAGCGCAGGATGGACTCGAACTCTGCCCGCACCCCCGGGTGTTCCCAGTTGAGGTCCGGCTGCTCGGGGGCGAACAGGTGCAGGTACCACTCGCCGTCGGGCAGTCGGGTCCAGGCCGGGCCGCCGAAGCACGAAACCCAGTCGTTGGGCGGTTCGGCGCCGTCGGGTCCCCGGCCGGGCCGGAAGACGTAGCGTTCGCGTTCGGGGCTGCCGGGTCCGGCAGCCAGCGCGGCCTGGAACCATGCGTGCTGGTCGGATGTGTGGTTGGGGACGATGTCGGGGATGACGCGGATGTCGTGCCGGTGCGCCTCGGCGATGAGCTGTTCGGCCTCGGCCAGGGTGCCGAACAGCGGGTCGATCTGGCGGTAGTCGGCCACGTCGTAACCGTGGTCGGCCATCGGCGACTTGTACCACGGGTTGATCCAGATGGCGTCGACGCCGAGGGACTTGAGGTAGGGCAGGCGGGAGCGGATGCCGGCGATGTCGCCGATGCCGTCACCGTTGCCGTCGGCGAAGCTGCGGATGTAGACCTGGTAGATGACGGCGTTGCGCCACCATGGTGCGGTAACGGACATACTGCTGCGTTACTCCTTGGAGAATGAGGGCAGGACGGCGTGGAGCCCGGTGTCTACTTCGCTGCGCCGGCGGTGAGTCCGGCGACGATGCGGCGCTGGAAGAGCAGCACCATGACCACCAGAGGGA
>NZ_JBSFHY010000118.1:0-3593 GCF_053597295.1 Streptomyces sp. NPDC001450 | reverse complement strand
CAGGCCGCTGCGGGTGTGGCGGGTGTGATCAAGATGGTGCTGGCTCTGCAGTACGGGGTGCTGCCGCGCACCTTGCACGCGGACGAGCCGTCGTCCCACGTCGACTGGTCCGCAGGCGCGGTCGACCTGCTCACCGACAACGCCGACTGGCCGAGGGCCGAGGGAAGGACACGCCGTGCCGGTGTGTCGTCGTTCGGTATCAGCGGCACGAACGCGCATGTGGTGCTGGAGGAGGCGCCGGTCCGGGAGGAGACCGAGCCGGTGAGTGCGCCGGCCGGCGGTGGTGGCCTGGTGCCGTGGGTGGTGTCGGGCCGTACGGCCGCGGCGCTGCGGGACCAGGCTGCGCGGCTCGTGGAGTTCGTGACCGCAGACGAGTCGCCGGGTGTCGCCGAGGTCGGTGCTTGTCTGGTGCGGTCGCGGTCGTTGTTCGAGCACCGGGCCGTGGTCTGGGGCACCGACCGTACGGAGTTGCTGCGCGGCCTTGAGGCGGTCGCATCCGGAGAGGAGACGGCGAACGCCGCCACGGGCACGGCCCGGCGGGACGCGCGCACGGCGTTCCTGTTCGCCGGGCAGGGCTCCCAGCGACTTGGTATGGGCCGGGAGTTGTACGAGACGTATCCGGTCTTCGCCGACTCCTTCGACGCCGCGTGCGCCCATCTGGACGCGGAACTGCCCCGCCCGCTGCGAGAGGTGGTGTTCGGGGACGACGTCGACCTGCTGAACCGGACCGAGTTCACCCAGCCCGCCCTCTTCGCCCTGGAAGTCGCCCTCTTCCGGCTGCTGGAGTCGTGGGGTGCGCGTCCGGACGTGCTGGCCGGTCACTCCATCGGTGAGATCGCGGCGGCGCATGTGGCGGGGGTGTGGTCTCTGGCGGACGCGTGCCGTCTGGTGGCTGCGCGCGGCCGGCTGATGCAGGCCCTGCCGTCCGGCGGCGCGATGGTCGCCCTCCAGGCGACGGAGGAGGAAGTCCTTCCGCTGCTGGCGGGCCGGGAGGCCGAGGTGGGCATCGCCGCGGTCAACGGCCCCCGCTCGGTGGTCGTCGCGGGCGCGTCGGAAACGGTGGAGGACATCGCGGCACACTTCCGTGCCCAGGCCCGCAAGGCCACGACCTTGCGGGTGAGCCACGCCTTCCACTCCCCGCTGATGGAACCGATGCTCGCGGACTTCCGCAAGGTCGCCGAGAGCCTGACGTACGAGCGTCCGAAGCTGCCTCTCGTCTCCACGGTGACCGGCGCCGCCCTCACCGCCGACGAGCTGATGTCCCCCGACTACTGGGTGCGGCACGTGCGTCAGCCGGTCCGTTACGCCGAAGCCGTCCGCGCCCTCGCCGAGCAGGGCGTCGGCCGCTACCTCGAACTCGGCCCCGACGGCACCCTGACCGCCCTCGCCCAGGCGTCCCTCGACGACTCCGGGACAGCGGTGCTCGTACCGTTGCTGCGCAAGGACCGGGCGGAGGCACCGACCCTGCTCGCCGCGCTCGCCGCCCTGTTCGTCCACGGCGCCGACACCGACTGGCGGACGCTGACCGGCGGCGACCGGGCCACGTCCGTGCACCTGCCGACATACGCCTTCCAGCGCCGCCGGTACTGGCCCAACCTCACCGGCGTCACCCTCGGCGACCTTGGTTCGGCGGGCCTCGGTTCGGCCCAGCACCCGCTGCTGGGCGCCGCCGTACGCGTGGCCGGGAGCGAGGAGGCACTGTTCACCGGGCGGCTCTCGCTCAGGACGCACCCGTGGCTGCGCGACCACGCCGTGACCGGCACGGTCCTCTTCCCGGGCACCGGATTCCTCGAACTCGCCCTGTGCGCCGCCGGACAGCTCGGCTACGACCGGGTCGAGGAACTGACCATCGCCGCCCCGCTGATCGTGCCCGAGCGCACTGGAAGGCTGGTGCAGGTCAGGGTGGGCGCGCCCGACGAGTCCGACACGCGCACCCTCGAGGTGTACTCCCGAGCAGAGGACGCGCTCGACACCGACCCGTGGACGCTGAACGCCAGCGGCTCACTGGCCGCCGGACCCGCGTCCGCCGACACCTCGGCTCCCGACCTGTCGGCATGGCCGCCGCCGAACGCCGAGGCCGTCCCCATGGAGGGCTTCTACGACAGTTTCGCCGAGGCCGGATTCGCCTACGGGCCGGTGTTCCAGGGCCTGCGCGCGGTCTGGCGGCGCGGCGACGAGGTCTTCGCCGACGTCGGACTGCCCGACGACCACGAGCGGCTGGCGGGCGACTTCGGCGTCCACCCGGCGCTGCTGGACTCCGCGCTGCACGCGATGATGTTCGTGTCGCTGGCCGAAGCAGGAAAGGGACGGCTGCCGTTCTCCTGGAGCGGGGTGTCGCTGCGCGCGTCGGGCGCGCGGGCACTGCGTGTACGCATGGTGCAGGCCGGACCGGAAGCCGTCGCCCTGCACCTGGCCGACCCGACGGGCGGCACGGTCGCCTCCGTCGAGTCGCTGCTGCTACGCCAGGTCTCGGGCGACCTCGCGGCCCGCGCCGAGGCCGACGGCCACCGCGACGGTCTCTTCCAGGTCGACTGGGCGAAGGTGTCACCACCCGAGGGGAACGCCTCCACGAACGGCGGGTTGGCGGTGGTCGGCGCCGTGGAGCTCGCGCCCGGCGCACCGACGTACCCGGCCCTGACCGAGCTGCCGGGCACCGTGCCCGCGACCGTACTGTTCGCCGCCGGTCCCGGTCTGGGCGGCGGGAGCGAGGAAGCGGCGGGCGTGGCGGACGCGGCCCGTGCCGCCACCGGCCGTGTCCTGGACGCCGTACGGTCCTGGCTCGCCGACGAGCGCTTCGAGGAGTCTCGTCTGGTGGTCGTCACCGAAGGGGCGGTCACGCTCGACGGTACGGCTCCCGATCCGGCCTTGGCCGCGGTGTGGGGCCTGGTGCGGGCCGCGCGCGCCGAGGCGCCCGACCGTTTCGCACTGGTCGACACGGACGGCACCGACGCGTCCCGCGCCGCGCTCGCCCAGGCCCTGGCGTCGGGGGAGCCGGAGATCGCGCTGCGCGACGGCGTTGCCCATGCGCCGCGCCTGGGCCGTGTCCCGGCCGTCGGCGGACTCCCGCTCCCGGCCGGCGAGCCGGCCTGGCACCTGGACAGTACGGAGAAGGGCACCCTGGACAACCTCGCCCTGACCTCCTTCCCGGAGGGAACAGCAGAGTTGACGGAGGGTCAGGTTCGTGTCGCCGTACGCGCGGCGGGCGTCAACTTCCGCGACGTGCTCAACGCGCTCGGCATGTACCCGGGCGAGGCAGGCCTGCTGGGCGGCGAGGGCGCGGGTGTGGTGACCGAGGTTGGTCCCGGTGTGACGGGACTGGCTGTGGGTGACCGGGTGATGGGCATGTTCCCCGGCTCGTTCGGGCCGGTGGCGGTGGCGGATGCGCGGACGGTTGCGCGGATTCCGGCGGGTTGGTCGTTCGCGCAGGCGGCTTCGGTACCGATTGTGTTCCTGACGGCGTTCTACGCGCTCACCGATCTGGGTGGGGTTCGGGCCGGGGAGTCGGTGCTGGTGCATGCGGCTGCCGGTGGTGTGGGTATGGCGGCGACGCAGTTGGCGCGGCATTTGGGTGCTGAGGTGTTCGGTACGGCGAG
>NZ_JBSFHY010000117.1:0-3774 GCF_053597295.1 Streptomyces sp. NPDC001450 | reverse complement strand
GGTGAGGTGCCGTTCTTCTCCACCACCGAGGCGGAGGTTATCGACACCGTCCGGTTGGATGGTGGTTACTGGTATCGCAATCTGCGTCGGCGGGTGTGTTTCGCCGATGTCGTGCAGGGGCTTGCCGGTCAGGGTTACAGCGCGTTCGTGGAGGTGAGTTCGCACCCGGTGCTGGGTATGGCGGTGCAGGAGGCCGTCCCGGATGCGGTGGTGGTGGGCAGTCTGCGTCGTGACGATGGCGGGGCCCTGCGTTTGCTGACCTCGCTGGCCGAGGCGTGGGTGCGCGGCGTCCCGGTCGACTGGACGGCCGTGCTGGCCGGACACGACGCCCGCACCGTCCCCCTGCCCACCTACACCTTCCAGCACCGCCCTTACTGGTTCGAGACCGCGTCGCCGCAGATCGCCACCACCACGGGCGTCGCCGAGGACCCGGTGGACGCCGAGTTCTGGGCGGCCGTCGAGGAGCAGGACCTCGAGGCGCTGTCCGGCGCACTCGACGTCGCCGAGGACACGGGACAGCAGGCCCTGGCCCAGGCGCTGCCCGTGCTGTCGTCCTGGCGCCGGAGCCGCCGCGCCACCTCCACCATCGACTCCTGGCGCTACCGCGTCGCCTGGCGGCCGACGGCCGATCCCTCCGCCGCCGCACTTGACGGCACCTGGCTGGTCGTCGTCCCCGCGAGCCACGCGGGGACCGAACTCGTCAGGGTCTGTCTGGACGGACTCGCCACGCACGGCGCGCAGACCGTGCCCCTGTTCGTGGACCCCTCCGACACCGACCGGGAGCGGCTGGCCGCGCTGCTGACCGAGACCGCCCAGCACAGCGGCGTCGACGCCGGCCGGTTCAACGGCGTGCTCTCCTTCCTCGGGCTCGACGAACATCCGCACCCCGAACAGCCGGGACTCGCGGCCGGTCTGGTCGCCGGTCTCGCGCTGATCCAGGCCTGTGGCGACACCGGCGTACGCGCCCCACTGTGGCTGGCCACCAGCGGAGCCGTCACGACCGGCGACAGCGACCCGCTGCGCAACCCCGTGCAGAACGGCACCTGGGGCATGGGCCGCGTCGCCGCGCTCGAGCACCCCGAGTTCTGGGGCGGCCTCGTCGACCTTCCGGAAGTACCCGACGAGCGCACCGCCGCCAGGCTGTGCGGGATCCTCGCCGACGCCCGCGCCGAGGACCAGATCGCCATCCGCCGGACCGGAATCCTGATCCGCCGCCTTGTCCGCACCCCCGCCGGAACCGCGGACGGCGGCGACCGCACCTGGACGTCCCGCGGCACGGCGTTGATCACCGGAGGCACCGGTGGCCTCGGCGGTCACACCGCGCGCTGGCTCGCCCGCAACGGGACCGAGCACCTGGTCCTCGTCAGCCGCCGCGGCGCGAACGCACCCGGTGCGCCCGAACTGGAGGCCGAGCTGCGCGAACTGGGGGTCCGCGTCACCATCGCCGCTTGCGACATCGCCGACCGGGACGCACTCGCCGCGCTCGTCGAGCGGGTCGAGGCCGACGGGCCGCCGATCCGTACCGTCGTCCACACCGCGGGCGTCGGCATCCTCATCCCGCTGGCCACCACGACGCTCCAGGAGTTCGCCGACGGAGCCGAGGCCAAGCTCTCCGGCGTCGCCAACCTCGACGCGCTCTTCTCCGACGACCGACTCGACGCGTTCGTCGTCTTCTCCTCCGTCGCCGGTGTCTGGGGCAGCGGCGACCACGGCGCCTACGCGGCGGCCAACGCCTACGCCGACGCGGTCGCCGAGCACCGGCGGGCCCGCGGCCTGGCCGGTACGTCGATCGCCTGGGGAATCTGGAGCGACGAGGGCGGCGGCATGGCCCTCGAGGTGGTCCAGGAGCAACTGCGCTGGCGCGGAATCCCGTTCATGGATCCGACCCTCGCGGTCAAGGCCATGCAGCAGGTCCTCGACCGCGACGAATGCTTCATCGCCGTCGCCGACATCGACTGGGAGCGTTTCGTCCCGGTCTTCACCGCGGCCCGTCCGCGCCCCCTGCTCACCGAGGTGCCCGAGGTCGCCGACCTGCTGCGCGCCGAGGAGGACCGCGACCGCCAGGACGCGCCGGACACGGAGACCTCCGGTCTCGTCTCCCGGCTGCGCGGCATGGGCGCCGACGAACAGGAGCAGGCCGTACTGGACCTGGTGCGGACCCAGGTCGCGGGAGTGCTCGGGCACAGCAGCCCGAACAGTGTCGAAGTGGGCCGCGCCTTCCGCGAGTTGGGCTTCGACTCGCTGACCTCCGTGGAGTTGCGCAACCGGCTGAACGCCGCCACCGGGCTGCGCCTGCCCGTGACCGTGATCTTCGACCGGCCCACGGTCACCGCCCTGGCCCGCCACGTCCGCCAGGAACTGGTCGGCGAGTCCGTCGCCCTGCCCGTGCCGGTCGCGTCCACGGCCCCGGCCCGCGGGCCCGCCGCGGACGACGACCCGATCGTCATCGTCTCGATGAGCTGCCGCTATCCCGGCGGCGCCAACAGCCCCGAAGAGCTCTGGCAGATCCTCGCGGACGGCCGTGACGTCATCGACGCCTTCCCCGACGACCGCGCCTGGGACCTTGACGCCCTCTACGACCCCGACCCGGACCGCGAGGGCACCTGCTACGCCCGCGAAGGCGGCTTCGTCTACGACGCCGGCGACTTCGACCCCGGCTTCTTCGGCATCTCGCCGCGCGAGGCCGTCGCCATGGACCCGCAGCAGCGGATGCTGCTGGAGACCTCCTGGGAGGTGCTGGAACGGGCCGGGTTCGTCCCCGACTCGCTGCGCGGCACCCCCGTCGGAGTGTTCGTCGGCGCCGCCAACCAGGGCTTCGGCGGCCTGGACAACCTGCCCGAAGGCGTCGAGGGCCACATCGTCACCGGCAGCGCCACCAGTGTCCTGTCCGGCCGTATCGCCTACACCCTCGGCCTCGAGGGCAGCGCGGTGACCATCGACACGGCCTGCTCCTCGTCACTGGTCGCCCTGCACATGGCCGTCCAGGCGCTGCGCTCCGGCGAGTGCTCGATGGCCCTCGCGGGCGGTGTCGCCGTAATGGTGGAGCCCATCGGGTTCATCGGCTTCGCCCGCACCCGGGGCGTAGCCAAGGACGGCCGCTCCAAGGCCTTCGCCAAGGCCGCCGACGGCATGGGCCTCGCCGAGGGCGCGGGCATGCTGCTCCTGGAGCGGCTCTCCGACGCCCGCCGCAACGGCCACCCCGTACTGGCCGTGATCCGCTCCACCGCCCTCAACCAGGACGGTGCGAGCAACGGGCTCAGCGCCCCCAGCGGCCCCGCTCAGCAGCAGGTCATCAGGGCGGCGCTCGCCAAGGCCGGGCTGTCCGCCGCGGACGTGGACGCGGTGGAGGCGCACGGTACGGGCACCACGCTGGGCGATCCGATCGAGGCGCAGGCGCTGCTGGCGACGTACGGCCAGGGCCGGGATCCCAAATGCCCGTTGTGGCTGGGCTCGTTGAAGTCCAACATCGGTCACACACAGGCCGCCTCCGGTGTCGCCGGCGTGATGAAGATGGTGCTGGCGCTCCAGCATGGTGTCCTTCCGCAGACGCTCCACGTCGATGAGCCGACTCCGCATGTCGACTGGTCGGCGGGTGCGGTGTCGTTGCTGACGGAGGCGGTGGACTGGCCGGAGGCGGGCGGGCGTCCGCGCCGGGCCGGTGTGTCCTCGTTCGGGGTGAGCGGGACGAATGCGCATGTGGTGCTGGAGGAGGCGCCGGTTGTGTCATCCGTGCCGGAGGGTTTGTCCGGTGGTGGTGGTGTGGCGCCGGTGTTG
>NZ_JBSFHY010000116.1:0-3853 GCF_053597295.1 Streptomyces sp. NPDC001450 | reverse complement strand
GACCACAAGAATGAACAGATACTGCCCGGATCGTGCCCGCCCGCCGGCTTACGCCACGGCTCCAGCCGCCGACAGCGCGTCATCCAGGCCGATCCGGCAGCCAATCGCAGCGACAGAAAGCGCGGCGGAGCCGTACGCCACTACGCCGGCGCGCACATGAGGGTCAAGACGTCGGTGGCCACCCGCGCAGAGATCCACACGTGGTGGAGCCCGGCCTGCTCGATCGGCCGGTCGCAGCCACTGCAAAGCTGGTTACTCGGCGGTGCCGGAGGACCAGCCGAAGTAGTCTGCCAGGTTCCTCCTGGATACGGGCTCTCGCCAGAGCGCGGCCAAAGCCCGTGGTCCCGCGCCGCGGCTGGTCGCTTCGTCCTTGGTGTGCGCGAGGTATCGCGCGATCGAGTCCGGTGGCAGTCTCCGCTTCCTCGCGCGTGCGGATCTTGGCTCTGACGGCCTTGCGGATCACGGCCTCGAGACCGGCCACCACGTGAGGCCTGCTCTCACTGGATCGTGCGACTGTGCGGACCAGGCTGCTCTCGCCAGTGGGCCAGGGCGCGCTCGCTCTTGACCGTGTCGGGGTGTTCCGGCCCCAGCACTCGGCGCCGGTCGACCACGAGTTCGGCGAACGCTGCGGCGGCGCCCATGGCATCCCCGGCCTCGCCTGTCCATAGCGCCAGGTTGTGCCGCGACATGAGTGTATGAGGGTGGTCGGGTCCCTGGATGCGGATGCGGTCCGGGACTATGTCGGCGAACGCGGCGGCGGCACCCACGGCGTCCCCCGCTCTCCCTCGCCATCGGGCCAGTTCATGACGGACGTTGAGGGTGTCGGGATTGTCGGGACCCAGTACCCGCACGGCGTCGCCGAGAAGTTCGGTGAACACTTCGACGGCGCGCGAGGGATCCCCCGCCTCGCCCAGGCAGAATCCGAGAGTATGCCGGTAGAGGATGGTGTGCCGGTGATCCGGTCCCACCGTCCGGCGCTGATCGGCGACGATGTCGGCAGCGACCGTGGCGGCGGCCGCCATGTCGCCCGCCTCTCTCAGGAAATGGAAGAGTTCGACGCGCGTGGCACATGTGTCGGGGTCCTCTGGCCCCAGTGCCCGTGACGCGTCGTCCAGGAGCGTCCCGAGCGCAGCCGCGGCTCCCGCAGCGTCACCGCCACCTCGGCGTCTGGCCATATGGCGCCGGGCGTTGAGGGAGTCTCGATCGTCCGGACCCCGCAGCCGGAGGGACTCGTCCAGCAGTTCGGCCGCCGCGGTGGCGTTCGGCATCCTGCCGAGGCCGATGCGGGCGAGCCAGGAGTCCAGGCCGTCCTCCCCTGCCGCCAGCCGACCGAGAAACCAGAAGGTTCCCTCGTCACGGGCGCGGATACGGCTCCGCAGTTCCTCGAACGCAGATTCCCGCGCCGTGGATTCGCCGTCGAGATCGAGGATCTCCGCCATCAGCTTGGCCGGCTGCTTCGTGCCCGCCGGTTCGCCGACAGGCTCGGCCTCCGCGGCCGCCGGGATCCCGAATTCCGCGTACAGTGCCGGAAGCCGAGCCAAGATGGCCTCGACCCGCGGGAGAGACGCCATCAGGACGTCGTCTGCGACTGCCGCGCCAACGGTGATCTCGACCACTTCGCGATACATCCGCTCGAAGCTCTGCAGATGGCCTGCGATCGCACGTCCCGGGTCCCAGAACGCCTCCGTGACCTCGTAGACGCCTCCTCCGCCGGAGGAGAACAGGTCGGCGATCCCGTCCACCGACACGAGGCCGTCAGGCAGGTCGGAGCGGCGCCGGGGCGGTGCGGATTCCCAGTCGGGCACGGGCAGCCCTCGTTCGGTCATCTCTCTGTCGATCGCATCACGGACCTTCCCCGTGTCTTCCAGAAAGCCACTGATCACAGTCCGGATCTCGTCAGCCGAGTACACGAAACCACGCTGCGGGAACGCGACGGCCACCCTCGGCGAGGTCATCAGGCGATCGTTCCCGTCGTAGACGATCTCCAGGTCCAGCCCGTACACGTACGTGTCGAACGTGGGTTCCATGCCGAGCCGGACCTCGAACCGGTCCGCCTCTCCCTGTGCCACCACCTGGGAGAGGTCGACGACGGCCCGGGAACCGCCGGCGTGCTCCGGCAGCGGTATCGCGGCGTCGTACGTGGCGGACACCGGCAAGGCCGCGCCGACCCACAGAGCGCGGTAGGGGGTCAACCGCATGCCGGCGAACATGCTCCCGCACCGGACAGCGCGGTGCACGCGCACCACGAGTCGCTTGAGCACGGCCGACTGGCCCCCCGTGTTGCGTACCTTCACATCGAGCACCGGAGACATGTCTCGCGGACCCGCGGCCGAACCCGACGGCGGCGCGATGGTCACGTCGACGAGTTCGACCTGCGACTTCGGCGGGCGCCGAGCGCGAAGCGCCGCCCACGCACCGATGATTGCGGCCGCAATGCCGCCGATCAGCCCGAGAACTGTAGCCAGCACGAGATCGACGTTACAGCCCGACCGTTCAACTCACCCCCCTTTCAACGGAAGATCGCGACCGAGCACGGGCCCGGCAGTCCCCTCAGCAAAGACACCGCCCGCGCCCTCACAACGTTCGGGGCCAGATCGCCTTCGGTCCGCGTCCGGGCTCGGCCGGGGCGGGGCGGGGCAGGAGGCAGATTCGGCGGGACAGCCAGTCGCAGCTGCCTCATCCGGAGAGCCCGGACTCATCCGGTAGAGCCCGGAAGCAAGTCCCGCAGCTACCCCGACTTCGCACGTGTACAACGGAACAAGGAGCGGGGTGCCACCCGCAAGCCGAGCACTCGCCGTTCCGCAACGTAGTCCGATCCGAGAACCTGCTGCCGAAGCCGGCATGCCGGCGGCCGTGGTGGCATGAAGGTCAGCCCAGTCCTGGCATTGGGGGGTTTTCCCCATCATCGGCGGGACTGTGGCCGCGTAAAGTCGCAGTGACTGATCACCGATTCAACTCGCTCCACACGGGGGAACTTCATGCGACGCCTACAGACGCACGTCCTTGCAGCAGTGGCTTTGGCTGCTGTCACCGCCGGCGGGCTCTCCGCGTGCTCGGCCCTCGACCAGAAGACCTTCGAGGACGACGCCAAGGTGCCCCAGAAAATCACCTCGATCCGTCTCGACAACAGGAACGGCGGGGTGAAGGTGGAGGCTTCGGCGGACAACTCGACGGTCTCCGTGCACCGCAAGGTCAACTACCGCGGTGACAAACCGAGTGGCACGTCGTTCAGCGTCGAGGACGGCGTCCTGACGCTCTCCGACTGCGGCAAGAACTGCGGCGTCAACTACGTCGTCAAGGTGCCCGCCGGTCTTCCGGTGACGGGAGCCAGCTCCAACGGCAGCCTCACACTGAGCGATGTCGGTATGGTCGACGTGCACACAAGCAACGGCGGGATAGCAGTGAACAACGCGACGGGGCCGGTGAAGCTACGCACGTCCAACGGTGACGTCAAGGTCAACGACGTCAAGGGCGGCGACATCGACACGCAGACGTCGAACGGCGAGGTGAGGATCCAGACGGCCACCCCGCAGAACATCAAGGCCCTCACGACCAGTGGCAGCCTCACGGTCACGGCCCCGCCCGCCAAGTACCGGATCTCGGCGAACAACTCCCACGGCGACAAGAAGGTGGCGTTCAAGAACGACCCCTCGGGCAGGTACCGCTTGGATCTGTCGACAACGAACGGTGACTTGACTGTGGAGTCGGCAGGCTAGCCTCGCGCCTTCATGAAGCGGGCTGCCCGGCAAGTGGTCAGCTCAGTTAAGAGTGCCTCCGACCAGCGAGGACGAGGATTGCCGAGGCCCTCGTTCCCGCACCGGACGGGGGCACTTCTCAGGCACACATCCCCGGG
>NZ_JBSFHY010000115.1:0-4016 GCF_053597295.1 Streptomyces sp. NPDC001450 | reverse complement strand
CGCTACGACAAGCGTGGCTACGTATACCTCGGCACAGCAACCGCCGCAGCCCTCACCATCTGGCTTCGCACGTGATCGCCCGGACAACTCCTAGCGGGCCGGGCCCCTGAGTGGTTTCCGGGGCCTGTTGGGAGGAATCTGGGAGGAGATCTTGGAATTCCGCTCCCGGAGGGCCCCTGCCGCTTCACCGGGGTAGACGTCACGGTGGCTGTCCTGGCGAGGAGTGCGCCAGGGATTTGCGTCGCCTTCACCGGTCTCGGGCCGAGCTCAGCCGGGGTGCTGGTCGTCCTGCAAGTCGTGCAATGAGGGGGCGTAGGAGATCCCGACGATCAAGCCGTCCGCCGTGAGAAGTCTGGCCACCGTCTGACCCCACGGCTCGGTGCGGGCCTGGTGCACCAGCTCGAAGCCCGCGCGCTGAAGCTCGGCACCGGCGGCTGTGACGGCTTCCGCGTTCGCCACCTCGAACTCGATCGATGCCTGCGGGACCACCCGGTCGGCGGGCCACTGGGCCGTGCCGAAGCATGCCTCGGCTGCCTGCGAGAGCGGCCACAGGCCGAAGTGCTTGCTGCCGGGGACGCTCCCGCTGGAGAAGTAGCCGTTGTCCTCCCCCTCCAAGGGGAGGCCAAGAGTCTCGATGAACAGCTTGCGGCTCAGCGGCGGATCGGCGGCGACCACCGCCACGCTCGTGATGAAGAGAACGTCCATGCCGGTGGTGGTACTCCCTGCTGCGCCTGGACTGCGAGGGCCGGGAATTCGGCCTCGTCGGCACCGCTTTCGGCGGCCGGATCCCGCTCAACCTATCCGCCTGGTCCCAAGGGCCGAGACACCCGCGCCAACACCGGCCTTGAGTCACCCGATCGGGCTGGCTCACCTTCGCGCCGCCGATCACGACCGTGCCGTCATGCCACCGCCGAGCCACTGGCCCGGACGGGCACAGTGGGCCGCGGTGGCCGCGCCAGCTCCCGCCGGTGACAGAGAACCGGTCGATTGCGCTGCAGTTGATGAGGTGTGCCGTCACTCTGAGGGGCGAGATGGCGAACGAGGTAATTTTTGACAATCGTTACGTTTGTCAGGCTATAAAGTCGCTGTAAACCCCTGGGGTTGAGGGTGGGCACGGGAGTACGGTTCCGGCGCTCGGCAGTAGGAGCTCAAGTGCGGCCGTAGGGGCGGTCGCGACTTACGCCGAAGAAGCCGGAGACAACCATGCGTGCGTATTCCGGACGGCGCAGACCGCGCCGCGGAACGGAGAGCGGGAGGGCGGCGCTCGCCGCCGTCGCCGCCGCACTGCTGATAGCGGGGACGGGACCCGTCGCCGCATACGGAGTGGACAGCGACACTGGGTCCAGCCGCCATGACGTGGCGGGCGACGAGTCCCATGAACTGATGGAGTCCCTCGACGCGTTCAACGAGCCGAGGCTCTCCCCCAGCGACCAGATCGCGCCGGGCGCGTACGCCGACGCCTGGGCGCACATCGAGAACATGCCGGTGAAGGCTGGGAGTTGGTCCGAGGTGACCACCTCCCCGTACAACGAGGACGCGCTGCACTACCGCGACCGGTCAGCATCCAACTCCGGTGGCGGTGCAAGCCGTTCGGCGGGCCGGATCGCCGCCCTGGCCACCGATCCGACGCACCAGGGCGTGGTCTACGCGGGCGCCGCGGGCGGCGGTGTGTTCCGGTCCACCGACGACGGCAGGACCTGGACGCCGATCGCCGACCGGCTGCCCGCCCTGTCCGTGGGCGCCCTCGCGGTCGGGCCCGACGGCTCGCTGTGGCTGGCCACCGGCGAGGCGACCACCGCCTCCGACAACTACCTCGGCAGCGGCGTCTACCGCCTCGCAGACCCCGCCACCGGCACGTTCAGCGAGAGCGACAAGGTGGGCGGTACCGAGCTGGATTCGAGCTCCGTCCACACCCTGACCTTCGACAAAGCTGCCGGGTACGTCTTCGCGGCCTCCTCGCACGGCGTCTTCCGGCGCCCGCTGTCGGCCGGCCGGTCCACCGCCTGGACGAAGGTCCTCGCCCCGTGCGCGGGCGTCGGCATCAGCGGCGTGAGCTGCGGGGTGGACAGCCACTACGCGGACATCGCCAATGACATCGCCGTACAGCCCGGCAGCGATGGCACCAAGCTGCTGGCCAACGTGGCCTGGCGCAGCGGCGCCGACTACAACGGCTTCTACTACTCCACCGACGCGGGTACCACCTGGAAGCGTGCCAACCCGACCGGTGCGATCAACCCCGCCGAGATCGGCAACGCCGCCTTCGCCTACGCGGCCGACGGCAGCAAGCTGTACGTCTCGATGGAGTCCCCGAAGCTCCTCAACAAGTCCTCCGGTTCCGGCGTGTACTCGGTCCTCGCCGGCGTGTACGTCAGCCAGAGCGGCAACGCGGACGGCTCGTTCAAGCAGATCGCTACCTCCTCGTCGCTGTCGACGACCGGCTCCGCGATGAAGGTCAACGAGATCGGCACCGGCTACCAACCCGGCTCCCAATCGTGGTACGACCAGGTCATCGCGGTCGACCCGAGCGACCCGAACCACGTCTACCTGGGCCTCGAGGAGATGTTCGAGTCCCGGAACGGCGGCGCCACCTGGAAGGCGATCGGCCGCTACTGGAACTTCGGCATGCCGTGTTTCTCGTACGACCCGGGCGCGAACTCCTGCGACGGCGACGTAATGCACTCCGACCAGCACGCCCTCGCCTTCTCGCAGTGGCCGGGCAGCGCGCCGGAGGTGTTCGTCGGCAACGACGGCGGCGCCTACGCCCGCCCCACCACGCAGACCACCGCCGGCTGGCGCAACCTCAACGCGTCGGGCACCCTGCGCAACCTCCAGTACTACTCGGTGCGCGCGGGCAGGATGACCGACGGCAGCGGCGAAGCCGTCTGGGGCGGCCTGCAGGACAACGGCGTCTCCCTGCTCGCACCCAAGGGCGCCACCTACCAGGGGCAGCAGCTCAACCCGGGCGGCGAGATGGTCTCTCCGTTCGGCGGTGACGGCGGCGACCAGCTGGTCAACCCCGCCAACGGCTGCCAGACGGTCGGCGAATACGTCGACCTCGCCCTCCAGATCACAAACAACTGCGGCTACACCGCGAGCGACGACGGCTCCGAGGACGTGATCACCGACATCGCGCCCGGTGACCCGGGAGCCCGCTTCATCGCCCCGTTCAGCGCGGACGAGACCGACCCGAGCGGCCTGTGGGTCGCGGGCGGCCAGTACGTCTGGGGCAACACCACAACCTGGAAGAGCACCTCCGGAGCCGACTGGACCAAGCTGTACGACCTGGGCGCCGGCCACTCGGCCTCAGCGGTCACCAGCCGCAGCCACGTGACGTGGGCCGCCTGGTGCGGCCCCTGCTCCCGCGTCGACGGCTCCTTCGGGCGGGGCATCGCCACCAACTACGGCGGCACCTGGCACCAGGTGAACCTGCCCGCCGCCTTCCCCAACCGCTACATCTCCGGCCTGACCATCGACCCGTCCGACGCCTCCGGCAAGACGGTCTACGCGGTGATCAACGGCTTCTCCCGGCACTGGAACGAAGGCCCCGGCGCGGGCTACGGGCACATCTGGAAAACCACCGACGGTGGCACAACCTGGACGGACATCAGCGGTGCCACCGCGGCCTCCGACTCCTTCCCGGACGCTCCGGCCAACGCGGCGCTGATCACCAAGAACGGCACCCTGGTGGTCGCCACCGACCTGGGCGTGTTCACCAGCACCTCGGCGGGCCACTGGGCGCGTCTGGGCACGAACCTGCCCACCTCCCCGGCGGTCTACCTCTCAGCGAGCCCGGACGGCAGCCAGGTGTACGTGGCCACGCACGGCCGCGGCATCTGGAAGACACCGACGCCGTAACACCGCCCCCAGTCCCTCCACACTGTGCCCGGCGTGGCCGGGGCAACGCCGGGGCCCCCGGACCGATCTTCCGTTCTAGTGGTCGTCGCAACACCCCAGCTCAGGGGATGCGATGGACTTCGAGATTCGGGATGAGCGGAAGCCTCAGGGGCCCCGCAGGT
>NZ_JBSFHY010000114.1:0-4017 GCF_053597295.1 Streptomyces sp. NPDC001450 | reverse complement strand
GCCGCAGGTCCTCGTCCTCGTAGAGGTGGGTGAAGGCGCGCTGTACGGCCGGTTCGAAGGGCCGCACCGTCCCCGGCGGCTGGAGCAACCAGATCCCGGACCCCGAGCACCCGCCGACGATCGTCACGTGATCGGCGCAGGCTCGGCGACGTAAGCTCGACATTACAGCTCCTCTACGGGCAGCATGTGCCCGGAGCGCGCGGTCCGCTACTCGAAGACATGCGAAGCACATGAGTGCCGCTTGCCACCGCCCACGTGCCACCGTCAGACGGCGACGGCCACCTTCGCGCTCCGCTCCAGCGCCTGCCGCAGCAGCTTGTGCGGCTTGGCGGACACCTGGCCGTCTGCCGCGAGATGGTAGGAGTCACCGATCCGTACGGGGTCGATCGAGTCCGCCGGCACGAACGCCACGATCTCGATGGCCTTGGCGGTGGGCAGCGGCATGTTCTCCAGGTCCTGGTCGGTGACCTCGACCAAGGTGTCCTTGGAGGCCTCGTACGCCCTGCCGACCTCGTCGTCGCGCAGCTGCTTCCCCTCGATCTCGCAGACCTTGCGGTACCGGATCCGGCCCATGTCCTCGGTGTGGATCTGGTGGAAGCCGATGTTGTGGTTCTCGGTCGCAGGTAGCACCTTGATAGGGATGGTGACCAGGCCAAACGAGATTGCCCCGCTCCACACAGGCCTCGGCATGAGACACCTCCTCCACCCGCTGGGATTCCAGCCTAAACGGCATAAAAGACACAGCATGCGGACGGAGCTGAACGGATCACTGGGCCGGTGAACCCCGCCAGCCGGCCTAAGCGCACTAAAGGGGCAATAGCGGATTTGATGCCCAGGTGGTATCAAAATGCTCACACGGACGCCCAGGCGCCGTGTTCTGAGCCGAATCCTTTCTCCTGAAAATTGCAGCTCTGGAGTTCCACTCGGCATTCCGCCCGGGTCTAGACCTGTGCATGAAAAAGACGCTGGTCGGGAATGTGAACCCCGGCCGGCGTCTCTTTTATAGAGGGAGGTTCTAAACCCCGGAAGCTTCTCCCGTAACCATCTGCGAGGGAATTCGCACCTTACCCATCTCGGCGAGCCGACGCTCGGAGGGGAACTCGTAGGTCCGGTACCCGGTGACCACCAGCTCCTTGTCGCGCAGTATCCGCATCGCCGTCTCAATGGTGGCCCGGCTGATGGAGAGCGCCGCAGCGAGGTCGCTCTGGGAGGGGCCCTCCAGCATCCGCCCGAAGCGCGAGTTGGGGACCGCGCAGCCGTGCAGCAGGTGCACGAAGAGCCCCGCCAGCCGCTGCTCAGGGGGCAGCATGTGCCGGTTGTAGACCTGCTCACCGACCGCAAGCCGCTCGGTTATCGAGTTGCCGAGCGCCATCATGATGACGGAGTTGTGCTCGGTCATCGTCCGCATCCGCTCCAGCGGCGCGGCGAGTGTGTATGTCGTGTTCAAGCACCAGGTGGAGGGCGCGTTCAGCTGCTCGTTGAACACCTCGGCGTCGCCCAGCACCGCGCCCGCCCCCAGGATGCGCACGCTGGTGGCTTCGCCGTACGTCGACTCCTCTGCCACGCAGCCGCTCAGGATGATGTGGACCATCGAGCTGACCGTGCCGCGCAGTTGCTGCTTGCGCTCGTACGCACGCGCCGAGGTGTTCGCGACGAAGTCCCCCAGGAACGCGCGCGGGACCTTGGCCAGGAACGGGTTGTGGTCGAGCAGCGCCCGCTGGCCAGAGACGCGGTAGTCGACCCGGCCGGTCTCCTCGTTCCGCTCGTAGAGCGAGGTGCCGATCAGCATGGGCCGTCGCCTGATCCGGACCTCCCTGGCCCCCATCAGACCGCTCCCATCCCGGTCTGCGGTGCGGGCGGGACGGTGGTGGGTGAGATCGACCTGTTGCCCGGGGGCGGGGCCGGAGGGGAGGTGTAGCCGGGGGTCACCGGCGCGGGTACCTGGACCGTGACGGGCTCGGGCCGCAGTGGTTCCAGCACGTGCGGGATGGCGATCACCAGTCCTGCGATCGCTGCGATCACCGCAGCGATGCGTGCGGGGGTGGAAGAGAGGTACTTGACGGTCAGCACGACCGTCCCGGCCAAGATTGCAACGATCAAGACTGACGCTGCGAGAAATCCGTTCACAGACGGAGCCCTTTCACTTCTTCGTGATCGGTTATTTGGAGGGTGCAGCCGGGTAGTGCATTTGAAGATCACCGTGGATTGGTGGTCCACTCGAAATCGCGACCTTCTTGATCGGGCAGGATATAACACGGACATGCGGTTACGGAAACGTCACCCTGTCGGCATGGATTTAGTGCGGCGCTGATGCACTGCGTACGGGGATGCATTCCTTGAATCGAGGGAGTTACCCGAGGGTAGACGTGATAAATCCCTAACCTTAGGGAATGGATTCGGGGCAGGCACCGTTACATTCAACAAGCTGACGTTGAGCCTTGGAGGGTGCAGCATCAGCCGTCGGGTGGGGCCCCAGGGGGTGGTGCCCCGGGGGCCCCCCGACTCCGCACAAGCTTCCTACCAGGGAAGAGACAACCGAATGAACGGCTCATCATCCTGAGTGGCGGCGCGATGGCGTCGCCACTCAACGTTTTTCGGGGCGCTCGTGCTCGACTCGGTCAGAGGGGCGATACCAGCGTCAGCCGACTGAGCCGCGTGTGACCTGAGCCACACGAGAGCCTCCCGGGACGGGCACAGAGGATCGCTCTTCTCCCATGCCGGGCGTCTGCCGACACAACGATACGGTGCACCACTGACAGTCCGGCCAAACGGGCAAATGTCAGTGGGGGCCGCGCTGTTGGACCGGGTCCACTACCGGGCCCTGAGCAGGTGCCTTCCTCGTCGATCCCTCCCGGCAGGTACTAACGCGAGTACCTGCTGAGGGCAGCTCGACGGGCAACTAGCCGATCTCGAGGGCGTCCGAAGGAGGCGAACCGTCCCCTTCTTGATGTGCACGATCAGCTCCGCCAACTCAGTGGCGGCTGTGCTGTCAGGTCAGTCCGGCGGCGGCGTTGTCGTCCCAGCCGTCGTCGCGCTGCATGTAGCCGAGCATCGAGCGGGAGTGGCGGGCCCAGCCGCCCTGGTCGGCGATGGCGATGCCGTCCTTGCCCTGCTTGCGGCCGACGGAGGCCAGTCCGATGCGCAGGGAGTGGCCGGTCCAGTGGATCGGCACCCCGGCCCGCTCCGAGATCCGTTTGATCGCGCGGGTGACGGAGTCGGGGCTCATGCCGCCGGTGACGTTGCCCCACTGGTCGATGCCGACGAAGGCCGGGGTCGACGGGTCGGCCCACTGCTGGCCGTGCTCGGCAACCAGCCTGGTGCGGTAGGAGGTCCAGGCCCGCACCGGGCACAGCTCGGGGTCCTGGGCGTAGCCGATCTTCGCGTTGCGCACAGAGTGCTTGGTCTTGCCGGTGAGCACCGCAACGACCAGGCCGCGCGCGTGCAGGGTGACGTCGCTGGTCTGTAGTCCGGCCGGGTCCTGCGAGCGGGAGGCGTAGTTGAAGCCGGTCAGCACCAGCGCCTTGTCCCGGTCGCCGCTCAGGGTGTCGGGGCAGGAGCGGACGATGGCACGCAGGCCGCCGACGTCGGCGCTGACCGCCTGCCCGCGGCCGCGCCGCTCCCCGGCCTGCAGCAGCTTCACCGCCAGGCCCTCCAACGCGGCGCGGGCCTCGCCCTGGTCGTCTCCGCTGACCGCGACCTTGCGCTTGCGCAGGCCGACGACGGCGGCCGCGAGGTGGGTGCTGGCTGAACTCGGGGCGTAGCCCTTCCCGTTCTGCTGGCCCTCGCGCAGCATCCAGCTGACGAACGCGATGAGGGCGCCGCGGCTACCCTCCCCCTCCGGCAGGCCGGTGGCGGCGGTGAACCGCAGCCACACGCGCCACGACTTCGCGTACGTGTCGAGCGTGGTGTCGGGAGTGATCTCGGCGGCAACCGCGTCGGCGAGGTCCTCGGCCTCGGCGAGGCGGCGGGCTGCGTCGACGCCGTGACGCGGCATCCTCGCGCCCATCCGCCGGTACA
>NZ_JBSFHY010000113.1:0-4518 GCF_053597295.1 Streptomyces sp. NPDC001450 | reverse complement strand
ACCTGCGGGGCCCCTGAGGCTTCCGCTCATCCCGAATCTCGAAGTCCATCGCATCCCCTGAGCTGGGGTGTTGCGACGACCACTAGAACGGAAGCCTGACCTGGGGGCTTCGCATGGAGCGGGTGACGAGAATCGAACTCGCGCTCTCAGCTTGGGAAGCGACGGCGCTTGGGTAGTTGCAGGGCGTTGACCTGCGGAAACCCGATGGGCTGGCGCTGTTGCACGCGCCTGATCGCACCCCTGCTGACCGTGGTTGTCCGCTGCGAAGGGCACGCCAAGGGCACGGATGACGTGGAGCGTCGGATCAAGCCGGGATGCCAGCCCTGCCGCTCGGTCAGCGAACAATGCGCGGCGGCGGTCCCGGTAGCGAAGATCGTGCCGAGCCGTCCGGCGGTCAGGTTCAGCGGTTGATCCACCGCGGCATGTTTTCGGGGTAGCGGTCCCCGCTGACATCGATCTGGTCGGCTGTCTCGGTGATCTCGTCCACATCCTCCTGGGGGAGCACGATGTCGACCGCGCCAGCGTTCTCCTGCAGACGGCTGATCTTCGTCGTGCCGGGGATCGGCACGATCCAGGGGTGCTGGGCCAGCAGCCAGGCCAGCGCGATCTGTGCGGTGGTGGTGCCCTTGCGTGCGGCGACGGCCGACAGCAGGTCGACAAGGTCCTGGTTGGCTGCACGGGCCTGCTCGGTGAACCGCGGGAGGCTGCCTCGCAGGTCGGTGTCGCTGAAGGAGGTCGCACTGGTGATCGCACCGGTCAAGAAGCCTTTGCCGAGCGGGCTGAAGGGGACGAAGCCGATGCCGAGTTCGAGCAGCGTGGGCTGGATCCGCTCTTCGGGCTCGCGCCACCACAGGGAGTACTCGCTTTGGAGCGCCGTGACCGGCTGCACGGCGTGGGCGCGGCGAATGGTGTCCACTCCGGCTTCGGACAGGCCGAAGCGCTTGACCTTGCCTGCCTCGATGAGCCTCTTCACGGTGCCGGCGACCTCTTCGATCGGCACGTCGGGGTCGACGCGGTGCTGGTAGAGCAGGTCGATGCTGTCCACGCCCAACCGGCGCAGCGAGTCCTCGACGGTCGCCCGGATGTGCTCGGGACGGCTGTTCAGGCCGGTGGCTCGGGAGCCGTCGAAGGAGAAGCCGAACTTGGTGGCGACGACGACCTCGTCGCGCACGGGTGCCAGGGCCTTGCCGACGAGTTCCTCGTTACTGAACGGGCCGTAGATCTGGGCGGTGTCGAAGAAGGTGATGCCCTGGTCGAAGGCGGCGCGGATGAGGGCGATGCCGTCTTTGTCATCGACTGCCGGGCCGTAACCGTGGCTGAGCCCCATGCAGCCCAGCCCGATCGCGGAGACTTCCAGTCCGCTGTTGCCGAGGGTGCGGGTGATCAATGCTCTTCTCCTCATGACGTGCGGGACGTGGTTCCGGCGCGGACCGGGAGCGCAGGTTTCAGTCCACGCGGTGCTTCGCGAGCCAGTTGACCTGCTCCGGATCGCGGTGGTCGAAGAACAGGGAAGCGCCGTGTCCAGGTGGCGATCGATGCCATCTGCTCGTCGGCCAGCTCGAAGTCGAAGACGTCGATGTTCTCCGCCATGCGCTCGGGACGTACGGACTTCGGGATCGCGACGACGCCGCGCTGGGTGAGCCAGCGCAGCACGACCTGCGCCACGGACTTGCCGTGCTGCCGGCCGATCTCGCTCAGCAGCGGGTTCGTGAACAGGTTGTTCTTGCCTTCGGCGAACCCGCCCCAGGACTGGATCTGGATGCCGTGCTCGCGCATCAGCTCCTGTTCGGCGGCCCGCTGGAAGAACGGGTGGACCTCGATCTGGTTGACCGCGGGCGCGATCTCGTTGTTCAGGACGAGGTCGAGGAGCCGGTCGGGGTAGAAGTTGGAGACGCCGATCGCCTTGGCCCGGCCCTCGCGGTTGAGGCTCTCCATGGCGCGCCATTGGCCGTAGACGTCGCCGTAGGGCTGGTGCATCAGGGCCACGCACAGCCCCGAGTTCCGTACATGGTGGGCGGGCCACACCGTGACCGTCCACGCAGCCGGAACAAAAGCGATCCGCCACCCCGTCGTCGGCGAACTCACCGTCGCCTACGAGACCCTGACCCTGGGCTCCGCCCCCGACGTGCGCATCGTCACCTACCTCGCCGACCCGGGCACCCCCTCGGCCGACGCCCTCGACCTGCTCCGCAGCTGGACCGCCACCACACGCTCGTCCACCGAGGCCGAGCACCTCTCGCCCCACGCGCCCGCCCGCGAACAGCCCGGACAACGTCACACCCCGAAGCCGTAGGCGTTGCTCGGCCTGGCAGCTGTGATTCTTCCCCCGCGCCTTTGGGCGGAAGTGGCGCAAGGCGTAAGAGATCGTCGGCATGCCGGACAACAACAAGGCCCAGGTCTCCGACCCGGGCCTCGACCTGGAGCGAAAAGATTGCGATGCACACTGCGAAGCACCAGGTCAGTGGCACCCTCTGATGCTGGGAACGTTGCGCATATGGCTACCGCCCAACACCCATGCCCTCCGCGTGCCCAATCTTCGTGCGCCTGGCGGGCTGAAACTGCTGGAGAACCCTGGCCAAAACACCAGCCCCAGGCTGCTGACCTGGGGCTTCAAGAAGAGCGGGTGACGAGAATCGAACTCGCGCCATCAGCTTGGGAAGCGACGGCGCTTGGGCGGTCGCATGGCGGCTGACCTGCGGGGATGGGGGACGCCTGTGCCGTTGCACGGGCCGGTTGGTACCGCTGATGACCCTGGTTGTCCGCTCTTATGGGCACGCTGTGGGCACGGCGTCGAAGGACGCCGGCCGAAGCGCTTGCGTGAGCGGGCTCTGCGCTTGGCGCCGTTGTCTCCGTCGACCAGCCCGGGGACCCTTGGCGAGTGCACAGCCCTTCCGGCGGGTGCGCCCCCGGAGGCGAAGGCGGCGTCGGTTTCGTAGCAGCGGATCGGCGACTTTCCGGCCGTGTTCTCCTTCGGCCGGCAGACGGCGTTCCGGATACGGCCCGAGCCCGCGTGTTCAGCCGGAGCCGGCACTGCCCGCCGATTCGCTGGCGGCACGGCGGTATTCGGCGTTGATGCGCTGCGCTTCCTCGAGCTGGTCCTCGAGGATGACGATGCGGCACGCGGCCTCGATCGGAGTCCCCTTGTCGACGAGCTCGCGGGCGCGCGCGGCGATCCGCAGTTGGTAGCGGGAGTACCGGCGATGTCCTCCCTCCGAGCGGAGCGGAGTGATGAGACGAGCTTCACCGATGGCCCGGAGGAAGGCCGGGGTGGTGCCGAGCATCTCGGCTGCCCGGCCCATCGTGTACGCGGGGTAGTCGTCGTCCAGACGATCATTCAGGGGGTTGTCCGATGTCATGTCACCTCGCTGTGCACGCGTCGAAGGGCCCTGGTGCCGTACGGCACCAGGGCCCCGAAGGAAATTGAACACCATCTGTCGGCCCTACTGCTGTGCCGACCTTCTGTTTCCGCTACCCGGCCCGGCAGAGGGGGGTGCGGGGGGATCGCAGCTGCTTGACCGGGGACCACCATCCATTCCGGGGTCTTGCGGTACCCGGGCCGAGTGCTTCTCGGGCCGGGCGATCCTGATGGCGTCTGCTCCTCCGTTCCTCTCTGGACCAACCACTGATTGAACCGGTACCGCTGTTGGCAGCTCCTCGGCGTGCGAGCCGCCCAGTGCGGCTCTCAGTCCCGTCACCGTTCTGGGAACACTCTGGCTTCGAGGCTCGAGAGCCGCACTGACCTGCGTACTTCGTATTCAGCCACCCGCCAGTTCGTGTCTGGCGGGTCTCGTTCGACCGTGTCTACGAGAAGAAGCGTACCCACGTCAGGGACGAAAATCTACTCATGCAAAAGTAGATTTCACCCCTTCTGGTGGAGGAAGAAGCCTGCCGTGACCGGGCCGCACCGGTTGGCGGAAGCCGCCTCCTGCCGAGCGCGCAACTGCTTCAGCCCCACGGGCGGTTCCTGATACGGGTGGGCCGAATAAGCTGTGCTGTCATGTCGAACCCTGATGAGCTGCTCGTCGCCATCTCCGCCGCGGTGGAGTCCGAGCGAAGCAATCAGATGTCGCTGACCGTGGTCGTCGGCGGCGCCGTCATCACCGGCCGGCTGGCTCCGGAGGCCGTGTGGAGGGAGCGGGTGGCGGAGGTCCTGAAGGACTCGGACCGTCTCGGCCCCTTCTCGGACGTCTTTGCGCGCGGTCCGCGAGGGAACCGGCCCGGTCGCGGCGAGGCGCCCACGCATCTGCACTTTCATCTCGCCCGGATCCTGCAGGGCAGCCTCGGCATTCCGGAGACGGGCGGCATGTACCGAGTCGCGATCAAGGACGTCAGCGCATGGACCGTAGGAGATCTCATCCACTTCGACCGGTGAGACGCTGCCTCCGCCCCGTTGCCCGGCCGGCGCTTTCCGAGTGGACGGCGACATAGCGGTGGCTTGGACGGGCCGACGTCGACGGCCATCTGCGCGTACACGGAGTTCACCGACAGGTCGGTGGCCTTGCGTACGGTGATGTCGCC
>NZ_JBSFHY010000112.1:0-2670 GCF_053597295.1 Streptomyces sp. NPDC001450 | reverse complement strand
GAAACACCCAAGTAGCACGGGGCCCGAGAAATCCCGTGTGAATCTGGCGGGACCACCCGCTAAGCCTAAATATTCCCTGGTGACCGATAGCGGATAGTACCGTGAGGGAATGGTGAAAAGTACCCCGGGAGGGGAGTGAAATAGTACCTGAAACCGTGTGCCTACAAGCCGTGGGAGCGTCGGATGCAGCTTGCTGTATCTCGTGACTGCGTGCCTTTTGAAGAATGAGCCTGCGAGTTTGCGGTGTGTTGCGAGGTTAACCCGGGTGGGGAAGCCGTAGCGAAAGCGAGTCCGAATAGGGCGATTCAGTAGCACGCTCAAGACCCGAAGCGGAGTGATCTAGCCATGGGCAGGTTGAAGCGGAGGTAAGACTTCGTGGAGGACCGAACCCACCAGGGTTGAAAACCTGGGGGATGACCTGTGGTTAGGGGTGAAAGGCCAATCAAACTCCGTGATAGCTGGTTCTCCCCGAAATGCATTTAGGTGCAGCGTCGTGTGTTTCTTGCCGGAGGTAGAGCACTGGATAGGCGATGGGCCCTACCGGGTTACTGACCTTAGCCAAACTCCGAATGCCGGTAAGTGAGAGCGCGGCAGTGAGACTGTGGGGGATAAGCTCCATGGTCGAGAGGGAAACAGCCCAGAGCATCGACTAAGGCCCCTAAGCGTACGCTAAGTGGGAAAGGATGTGGAGTCGCACAGACAACCAGGAGGTTGGCTTAGAAGCAGCCACCCTTGAAAGAGTGCGTAATAGCTCACTGGTCTAGTGATTCCGCGCCGACAATGTAGCGGGGCTCAAGCGTACCGCCGAAGTCGTGTCATTGCAGCATATAGCCCCAACGGGTGCTGTGATGGGTAGGGGAGCGTCGTCTGCCGGGTGAAGCAGCACCGGAAGGTAGTTGTGGACGGTTGACGAGTGAGAATGCAGGCATGAGTAGCGATACAAACGTGAGAAACGTTTGCGCCGATTGACTAAGGGTTCCTGGGTCAAGCTGATCTGCCCAGGGTAAGTCGGGACCTAAGGCGAGGCCGACAGGCGTAGTCGATGGATAACCGGTTGATATTCCGGTACCCGCTGTGAAGCGTCAAACATCGAGCATCGTGATGCTAAGGCCGTGAAGCCGCCCCGGAGCCTTCGGGCAAAGGGGAGTGGTGGAGCCGCCGGACCAAGCGGTTAGTAGGTGAGTGATGGGGTGACGCAGGAAGGTAGTCCATCCCGGGCGGTGGTTGTCCCGGGGTAAGGGTGTAGGACGCTGTCCAGGTAAATCCGGGCAGCATATAGTCTGAGACCTGATGCCGAGCCGATTGTGGCGAAGTGGATGATCCTATGCTGTCGAGAAAAGCCTCTAGCGAGTTTCATGGCGGCCCGTACCCTAAACCGACTCAGGTGGTCAGGTAGAGAATACCGAGGCGTTCGGGTGAACTATGGTTAAGGAACTCGGCAAAATGCCCCCGTAACTTCGGGAGAAGGGGGGCCACACTCGGTGATCGGATTTACTCCGTGAGCTGGGGGTGGCCGCAGAGACCAGCGAGAAGCGACTGTTTACTAAAAACACAGGTCCGTGCGAAGCCGTAAGGCGATGTATACGGACTGACGCCTGCCCGGTGCTGGAACGTTAAGGGGACCGGTTAGCTCACTTTCGGGTGGGCGAAGCTGAGAACTTAAGCGCCAGTAAACGGCGGTGGTAACTATAACCATCCTAAGGTAGCGAAATTCCTTGTCGGGTAAGTTCCGACCTGCACGAATGGCGTAACGACTTCTCGACTGTCTCAACCATAGGCCCGGTGAAATTGCACTACGAGTAAAGATGCTCGTTTCGCGCAGCAGGACGGAAAGACCCCGGGACCTTTACTACAGTTTGATATTGGTGTTCGGTTCGGCTTGTGTAGGATAGCTGGGAGACTTTGAAGCAGGCACGCCAGTGTTTGTGGAGTCGTCGTTGAAATACCAGTCTGGTCGTGCTGGATGTCTAACCTCGGTCCGTGATCCGGATCAGGGACAGTGTCTGATGGGTAGTTTAACTGGGGCGGTTGCCTCCTAAAGAGTAACGGAGGCGCCCAAAGGTTCCCTCAGCCTGGTTGGCAATCAGGTGTTGAGTGTAAGTGCACAAGGGAGCTTGACTGTGAGACCGACGGGTCGAGCAGGGACGAAAGTCGGGACTAGTGATCCGGCGGTGGCTTGTGGAAGCGCCGTCGCTCAACGGATAAAAGGTACCCCGGGGATAACAGGCTGATCTTCCCCAAGAGTCCATATCGACGGGATGGTTTGGCACCTCGATGTCGGCTCGTCGCATCCTGGGGCTGGAGTCGGTCCCAAGGGTTGGGCTGTTCGCCCATTAAAGCGGTACGCGAGCTGGGTTTAGAACGTCGTGAGACAGTTCGGTCCCTATCCGCTGTGCGCGTAGGAGTCTTGAGAAGGGCTGTCCCTAGTACGAGAGGACCGGGACGGACGAACCTCTGGTGTGCCAGTTGTTCTGCCAAGGGCATGGCTGGTTGGCTACGTTCGGGAGGGATAACCGCTGAAAGCATCTAAGCGGGAAGCCTGCTTCGAGATGAGGACTCCCACCCACTTGATGGGGTAAGGCTCCCAGTAGACGACTGGGTTGATAGGCCGGATCTGGAAGCCAGGTAACTGGTGGAGGTGACCGGTACTAATAGGCCGAGGGCTTGTCC
>NZ_JBSFHY010000111.1:0-4673 GCF_053597295.1 Streptomyces sp. NPDC001450 | reverse complement strand
ATGTCGTTCGCGCTGCCGCTGGCGGTGTGGAACCTGACCACGTTCTTCCGGCAGATGCCGGACGAGTTGGAGCACGCCGCAATGATCGACGGCTGCACCCGCGGCCAGGCCTTCCGTAAGATCATCATTCCCCTGGCGGCACCGGGCATCTTCACCACGGCGATCATCACCTTCATCGCCGCCTGGAACGAGTTCCTCATCGCCCTGTCGATGACGAACAAACCTGTCATGCAGACGGCACCGGTCGCCATCTCCAAGTTCTCCGGCGCCACCCAGTTCGAGACCCCGTTCGGCAGCCAGATGGCCGCGGGCGTCCTGGTCACCGTCCCTCTGGTGGTCATGGTGCTGCTCTTCCAGCGCCGCATCGTCGCCGGACTCACCGCCGGCGCAGCGAAGTAGACACCGGGCTCCACGCCGTCCGCCTTCATCCTCCAAGGAGTAACGCAGCAGTATGTCCGTTACCGCACCGTGGTGGCGCAGCGCCGTCATCTACCAGGTCTACATCCGCAGTTTCGCCGACGGGAACGGTGACGGCATCGGTGACATCGCCGGCATCCGCTCCCGCCTGCCCTACCTCAAGTCCCTCGGCGTCGACGCCATCTGGATCAACCCGTGGTACAAGTCGCCGATGGCGGACCACGGTTACGACGTGGCCGACTACCGCCAGATCGACCCGCTGTTCGGCACCCTGGCCGAGGCCGAGCAGCTCATCGAGGAGGCGCACCGGCACGGAATCCGCGTCATCCCCGACATCGTGCCCAACCACACATCCGACCAGCACGCATGGTTCCAGGCGGCTCTGGCCGCCGGACCGGGCAGTCCCGAGCGGGAGCGCTACGTCTTCCGGCCCGGCCGGGGACCCGACGGCGCCGAACCGCCCAACGACTGGGTTTCGTGCTTCGGCGGCCCGGCCTGGACCCGGCTGCCCGACGGGGACTGGTACCTGCACCTGTTCGCCCCCGAGCAGCCGGACCTCAACTGGGAACACCCCGAGGTGAGGGCCGAGTTCGAGTCGGTACTGCGGTTCTGGTTCAGCCGGGGCGTCGACGGGTTCCGCATCGACGTCGCCCACGGACTCGTCAAGGACCCCGAACTGCCCGACCTGCCGGCCCGGCTGGGTCCGCTCGTCTCCCGCGACCCCGCGCAGGAGCAGCCCCGGCAGCACGTCGATCACCCCCACTGGGACCGCGATGAGGTGCACGACATCTACCGCGCCTGGCGCAAGGTGGCCGACGAGTTCCCCGGCGACCGGTCCTTCGTCGCCGAGGCCTGGGCGGACACCCCCGAGCGGCTCGCCGCCTACGTCCGCCAGGACGGCCTGCACACCGCGTTCAACTTCGATTTCCTGATGTCGAGCTGGAACGCGAAGGACCTGCGCGCGGTCATCGACGACTCCCTTGGCATGCTCGGCGCGGTGGGCGCACCGGCCACCTGGGTGCTGTCCAACCACGACGTCATGCGCCACCCCAGCCGCTACGGCCGCAAGACGGTCAAGCGGTGGCTGGCCAACGAGCCCTACCGGCCCGAAGGCCCTCTCGACCTGGAACTCGGCACCCGGCGCGCCCGCGCCGCCGCCCTGCTGATGCTCGCCCTGCCCGGCGGCGCCTACATCTATCAGGGCGAGGAGCTCGGCCTGCCCGAGGTCGAGGACCTGCCCCAGGCGGTGCTGCAGGACCCGATCTGGGAGCGGTCCGGTCACTCCGACCGCGGGCGCGACGGCTGCCGGGTGCCAATTCCCTGGACCGGGCAGATCGCTCCGTTCGGATTCAGCCCCGAGGACGCCTCCGCCGCTCCCTGGCTGCCGCAGCCGGCGGGCTGGGGCGAGCGGAGCGTGGAGGCACAGACCGGGGACGAGACGTCCATGCTGGAGCTGTACCGCACGGCCCTGCGCCTGCGCCGCGAACACCCGGCTCTCGGCGACGGCAGCCTGACCTGGTTGGACGCCCCAACCGGAGTCCTCGCCTTCCGGCGTGAACCCGGCTTCGTCGGCGTGGTCAACCTGGCATCCACGCCCTACCGGCTCCCCGACCACACCTCGATCCTGCTGGCCAGCGGCACCGTGGAGGACGGGCTGCTCGCACCTGACGAGGCGGTCTGGCTCTCCGTGTAGCCGTCCACCTGTCCGCCAGGGCCTGTCCGGTGTTCTCCCCGCTGACCGGACGGGCCCTGGCCCGTTCTGGCGGTGCTGGAGGCAATGGCAGAGCCGGCCGATCCTGCGGTTGAAGCAGTGCCACGAAGTTGACGCCGCGGCCCTTGGGTCAAGGACGGGTCTGTGCACCAAGGGCAGAAGCTGCAACAGATCCGATCGACACCCTCGGTGCCCAGGACCGGCAGTCTGCGGCACCCCAGTCCCACCCGCCGGCCGACACGTTGCCTCATGCACTGGGGGCGCGGCCTGGACACGCGATGCGGCAGACTCGCCATCGCGTACAGCTCGCTCTCCGCCTCACGGTCATCCTTGCACGGACACGAGCTGACCGAGTGACAGAACCTTGGTCAGGGGTCCGGAGACGGGCCGGTGCGGTGCCGCACGTCCGGACGCGAGGGGAGGAGCCCGGCCGTTCACCGGCTGGAAGGCTCAGCGCGGCTGCCGTGCGGGCACCAGCCGGAGGACGTCGGCGAGGCCGCGTTCGCCGGTGCGGTTCTCGGCGGGCAGGATGTAGGTCCGCAGGCCGCAGGCGGTCGCACCGCCGTCACGGACGGGGTTGTCGCCCACCATGAGTGTGGCGCGGGGCTCGGTACCGAGGTCGGCGCACGCCTTCAAGAACAGGTGTGGATCGGGTTTCTCGCGGCCCTGTTCGTAGGAGATGACGCAGCTGTCGACCAGGGTGTCCATCCCCTGGTGGACGAGGTGGGTGCGCAGGTCCCAGGCGAAGTCGCTGACGATGGCGACGCGCAGGCCGCGCGAGCGGAGCGCACGCAGGGTGGGCCCGGTGTCGGGGTACGGGGTCCAGGCGTCCGGGGCGGTGAGTTCCCGGTAGGCCGCGTCTTCGACGCCGCGCAGGAAGTCCACGTGTCTCCACCATCCGCGCATGGCCTGCCGGTGCCGCTCGGGAGACAGGTCGCGCCCCTGCTGCAGTGCGACGACCGACGGCAGCCGGAAGGCGGTGCGCAGCTGACGGGAGATCTCGGCCTCGGCGCCGGGTTCGGCGAGCAGGGCGAGCCGGCCGGACGCGCGGCCCACTCGGCGCAGCCATGTCTCCAGGGAGATCATCTGGAAGAGCGTGTTGCTGAAGTCGAAGAGCACGGCCTGCACGTGGGGCACTGCCGCGGCCATCTCGGCGTCGCTGGGGCGATAGGCACTGGGCGTTTCGAACAGTGTCCGCATCACGAGGTGGGCTGCTCTTCGGGGGCGACCGTCTCCACGGGCACTCCCAGGTCACGGATGGCGGCGAGTTCGGCCTCGGGAGTGCGGGTGTCGGTGATGACCGCCTGGTAGTCGGCCACGGTGCCGTAGGCGTACGTGGCGGTCTTGCCGAACTTCGAATGGTCCGCCAGGAGCAGGGCTTCCTGGGCGGAGGCGAGCATGGCCAGCTTGACCTCGACGTAGTCGGTCATGGGATGGAAGAGCCGGCCCTCCAGGATCGCGGTGGCGGACATCAGCGCGAGATCGGCGTGGATCTGGGACAGCGCGCGGGTCACCGCGGGACCGGTACAGGAGTTGAAGTCACCGCGGTAGCGCCCGCCCAGAAGGGTGATGTTCACCCTGGACTCGGATCCGAGGCGCTGTGCCAGCCCGACCGAGTTGGTGACGACGTGCAGCTCTTCCAACCGGGCCAGCACGGGGACCAGCGGGAACAGGGTGGTGGAGTCGTCCATGAGGACCGTGGTGCCCGGCTTGATCCGGTCGGCGACGGCCGCGCACATGGCGTTCTTGGCCAGGAGGGCACTGCTCTCCCGGAAGCGGGTGGCCATCTCCATGGTGAGGGCGGGGAAGGCGACGGCCCGGCCGCGCTCCTTGCGCAGGAGATGACGTCCGGCGAGGTCGTCCAGGTCCCGGTGCATCGTCATCAGGCTCACGCCGAAGTGCTCGGCGAGGTCGTCGATGCGGGTCTCGCCGTGCTCGGCGACGTAACGCAGGACGGCCTTGCGCCGCTCCTCGACGACGGCATGCGACGATCGCGTGCGGGCGGCCACGGCGCCCCTCCTTCCCTTCGGTCGTGCTCGTTCGGCGGCGGGGAACGGTAACCATCCCTCACGCACGCCTGCGCTTGCGGCGTTGTCGACGCGAGGGGCGGTCGCTGACGCCGGGCTCGCAGTTTCGCACATGGGCCCGGAACGGTCCGGCCTTCGCCCCCCGGCCCCGTGACGAGCGGGCCGGGGCAGGCCGAGGGCCCTCTGCCGGGGCACGGCTACCGGCCGTCCACGGTGACCAGGACCTTGACGTGCTCAGGATCGAGGGAGGCGGAGAAGGCCGCGGCGGCCTCCTCCAGCGGGTAGCTGGCGGTGACGATCTCGGCGGTGTCGAAGGCGCCCGAGGCGATGAGGGACAGGGCGACCCGATAGTCGTCGCTGGTGTACATGAGGGTGCCCTCGATGCGGATCTCCCGGTCCTGGACCAGGTCGAGGCGGACCGGCGTGGTACCGGCGGCCCCCACGCCCACGACGACGACATGGCCGCCCTTCGCGACCAGTTCGGTGGCCTGGGCCATGGACTGCTCCCGGGCGACGCA
>NZ_JBSFHY010000110.1:0-4711 GCF_053597295.1 Streptomyces sp. NPDC001450 | reverse complement strand
TGACCAAGGCCGGTGGCCCGGTGCCGCGGTCGGTCGCCGAGCCGCTGGTCCTGCTGGTCGCCCCGCTGTCCCCGCACATCGCCGAGGAGCTGTCGGAGCCAGTGCGAGTGGCTCCGGGCCCCCGCGCGTGACTGTAGCCGTACCCCTTCGACCCGTCCTCATGGATGACCATCTATGAAACGCGGGCGGCTCGCGGGCACTAATCAGCAGCTCAGTCAGATGTTGAGTCCGTCAGGGCTCGGGTCATCGCCTGACCGCTGGTCTTCGAACAGGTCCATCTTCTTGCCGAACAGGCTCTCCGCCTCTCCCGTAGGAAAGACGATCTTGCCGTACAGAGCAGACTGACAGATGGACGAGTGATCCGACGCGGACAGTTGGATCGTCCGTCGAGCCTCGGTCGGCTCGGTGAACCACTGCTGGATGCGCATGTAGCGAAAGCCCTCGGAGCCTGTGTGGTCTCCGTAGACGATGTGACTGAGCCCCTTGAGGATCGCCTCATGGGAGAGAGTCTTCTCCGTTCCTGCGGGGTCGGAGAACGACACCCGCCAGGACCACTTTTGCCCCTCGGTCAGTTCGGCATCAGCGGGGAAAGCGCCGTCGAAGCCAGCGAGATAGTCAGCGTTCGGTCCGATCACGATGCTCTCCCACTCTGCATCGCCCAGCCAAGGAGAGGCTGCCAGGAACCCCTCTGCGAACTGACGAGTCTCGTCATCGGAAATCAGATGCTCTCCGCTCATGCCCTCTCCTCTGGCCAGTCGCTCAGGAAGCCCTGTGAGCAAGGGCCCCGGTCCATCCTCGGCGATCGGGCGTTCGTGTGCCGCCAACTTCCGCAACAGGCCCAAGACCCGGCCACCAGGCATGCCGAGAGAACTGTCAGGGAGGCGCGCCTGACGTCAGACCGCCTTGTTAGACGGGGTTGTTGGACGTCCTGGGCCCCTCGCAGAGTCCACTGAGGTCCGGCGTCCGACAACTGATCGGTTAATGGACGCCCTCTCCAGACGGGCAGTCAACTGCCATGCTGGGCAGCTGAACTCCCACCCCACCCCTTGGAGAGCACTGTGGAGCTGAGCGCCACCGGCGAACCTGCCATCGTGCAGGAGGACACCCAGGTCCATGTCGGCATCGACCTTCGGCCGGGCACTCTCACCCTCACCCGGAACGGCAAGGACCTCGCGGTGTACCACGCCCTGGTGCAGTTCGCCTCTGCCCACGCGAACCCGTGGACAGCGCAGGAGGTCAAGTTCTCGGCGAAGGGGCCGGACGGCAAGTCCGTGGGATTGACCGTGGATCTCCTCAACGACGCCTGGGACGGCCCCCGGGCCGACGTTCCCGACGCAATCTGGAAGGTCGTGGCCCTCGCCGCGACCTCCGCCGGAGACGTCGGCATCACCTACGCGCCTCCTGGCCGCGCCTGAGCCACCCCCCGTTGTCGATGGCATCGGCCGCGTCCTCGACCGCGCCCGCGCTCCAACTCCTCGACGTCACCGCGTCTGTCAGCTCGCACACGGCATCGGCCACCGCCGCCGCCCGCTGCTCGACTCCCGGCCCGGCTTCTCCCAGTTCCACGTCACGCCCAACGGCCATGCCTCCCGCCGGATGCCCGCCTGGCATGGCGAAGGGCCCGCACCGGCGACGGGCCCTCGTATCGTCCCGGACTCAGGCCGCCGTGGTCGCGCGCCGACGGCGCTGGGGGAGTTCCGGCTCGCCGTGGCCGTCCTCGATCCACTGAGCCCGCTCCCATACCGGCTCGGTGCCCTCGGCGATTCGGTGCAGGAGCGCGGCCAAGGCCAGAGCGTCGGCATCGGCGGCCGCGGTGCGGTCCCAGGCCACCCAGACGCCGCGCTCCTGGTCCCAGGGCTCGCTCGCCATGGTGCACCACTCGTCTCGGGTCCAGGCGAACCACTGCCGCCACAGGCGCGAGACGTAGTCGGCCTTCTCGGCGCTCTCCCGGTGCGGGCTCAGCCAGGCGTTGAGGCCGTCGCGGCTGCTGCTCACGAGCTGGCCGGGCGGGGTGACGAGCATGTCCGGATAGCGGCTGACTGGGCCCCGGTCCGTCTCATGGACGACGCGGCGGCCCTCCAGGAGCAGGTCGAGCCGGTCGAGCACCGCCCCGCGCTCCGGCGTGCCGTACGTCCCGGCCGGGCCCTCGTGCAGCAGCGCCTGGTCGTGGACGCGAAGGACCGCCACGGTCTCCGGCTGCGCGCCCTCGCCGGGGCCAGCCGCCACGACAAGGAGCGTCGCGGCCGGGTCGCTGACGATTTCGCGGGCGAACCTCCGGGCCTTCGCGTGCGCGGCGTACAGCTCAGCGGCGTACGAACAGGGCTCACACCAGCGCCCGCTGCCGAGGGGGTAGTCGCGGCGGTCGCCGCACCGTCGGCACACGTACTGCAGCTCGCGGGCCCGGTCGAGCGCGGCGCGCTGCGCAGGAGAGCACCCGCGCTTCGGCACGGCGGCGTCCACGTCGTACAGCGGGGCGTAACAGTTGCCGTGGTAGAGCACCTGGCCCACAGGGTCGGAGCCGGGCTTGAGGCCCTGCCGGTCAAGCTGCGTCTTGGTGAGAAGGCCCTCGGGTACGGCGCCCCACCACGTGTAGCGGGTGAGACCGGGGAGCGGCGGGATCGAGCTGGGCAAGACGACCTCCTGTGAGGGGTTCCTTTACGGCAAGGTAGAGCCGGAAGGCGCTCCGTGCAACAACCCGAAAACGCGGGTTGACCTGCGCATTTAAGGGCGGGTTATCTAGCTTGATAGAGCATTTTTCGATTGCGGAAATGCTAGCTACTTCGCAAGCTCCGTGGAACCCGTGAGACCGTCCATCGCACGCACGCGTGAATCTCACGGGGAAGCGGCCCGACCTGGCGCGATATCTAGCTAGACTCCGCCGCATGTCACTTCTCCCTTTCGTGGTCGCGCTGGAGCCCGAGGACCGCCAAGCCCTCGACGAGGTGGTCAGGAAGGGCCGGAACGCCGAGGTCGCGTGGCTCGACGAGGCCCGGGATCAGGCAGGTGTGCGCTACCTGCGGGGAGAGGCCGCGCGTGAGGCCCGCGGCCGGGTCCGCGCGGAGTTCGCCCGGCTCCGCAAGGCGGGGAAGTTGGCCGGCACCCGCGACCTGGTGGTTGCGCGCGAGGTCCGCGCCGAGCTGAAGCGCCGCAAGATGGCAGGGCCGTACGAGCCGGTGCCCGTCGCCGAGGCCGGGGCGCCCGGCCGCCCCGTAGGCAGCAGTCCCCGCAAGCACGGCCGACTCGCTGACGAGCCCACCAAGCTCACTGCCCGCCTTGCCGTGCGCCTTCCGGCCGATCTCGGTGAGCAGCTCGTGCGCGCCTGTTACTGGGAAAGCCAGCCTGCCGTGAAGGGGTTGCGCGAGTGGCAGGACCGGTGGGGCGACGGGCCGGAGGTCATCATGCGCGAGGCTGAACGCAACGGCGCGCTCACCGTGCTCACCCTGTTCGCCGCCTCCCTCGCAACGCGTCCCGATGCCGACAGCCTCCTGGAAAAGGCGAAGCTGCAGAGCATGGTCGTCACGACCGGCGACATCATCCGCAGCGCCGTCAAGCGCGCCATCCCCTGAAGCACGGCCGCGCAGATGACTGTTGAGTTGGGAAGATGCGTGACATCTAGCTAGATAAGACCTGGAACTTGCCGCCCGGCCGTGCTTCCCTTCCTGCCTGGTTTTCCGCTTGCTGTATTACCGGCGGGAAAGCGTGCGGGTCAGCTTGCGCTTAGGCATACGAGGTCGGCACTCTTCGGCTTACCTGAAGAAGGAGGGAGGACCTTGTGGCCGAAGACCTGGACATCATCGCTGAGGTCAGCGAGAAGGGCGGCGTCGGGAAGACGTCGGTGACAGCGGGGCTGATCGCCGTGGCCGCCGAGCTTGGGCTGAAGGTGGGCGGCGTCGACCTGGACCCGCGGGCGACGCTCACCGACGAGCTGGGTGTCGTGGAGCCGAAGAAGTCGGTGAACGACATCTACTTCGTGGACCCCGACGAGCGTCCGCGCGATCCCGCCGAGATCGCGCGCGAGGCACTCGTGCGCGCGGGCAAGCACTGGCCATCGAACGTCTGGGTCCTGCCGGCCGTGCGGAAGTTCGGCAACCGGGAGACCGACCAGACCACCGGCATGGAGTTCCGCCTGAAGCGGGCTCTGTGGGGGCTGCGAGACCTGGTCGACGTCGTTTTCATCGACGTCCCTCCCCGGCCGGGCGGGAAGGTCGTGGGGTCGGCGCTCATCGCGGCGCACAAGGTCCTCATCCCGGCGACGCTCAAGAAGGACGGGTACCTCGGCGCGCGGGAGGCCCTGACGTCGATCGAGCACTACACCTCGCCCGGCGGTCTCAACGAGGCCCTGCAGATCGTGGGAATCCTGCGGAACATCGTGCCGACCAAGCGCGAGTTCCGGGAGGTCCATCGGCACTGGGACAGCCGTCTCAAAGACCGCTTCGGCGACCTGATCATGCCGACCATGGTCCACAACTACGCCGTACGCGAGGTCTGCCGGACCGGGTCCATCCCCATCACCGCAGCTCCCGGCCGCGAGGCCAAGCTGCTCGTTTCCTCGTACCGCGAGGTCCTCCACCACACCCTGCCGACCCTCAAGGAGAAGTGATGCCGTCGTTCATGGACACACGCCGGGAACGGCGTCGAGGCCCTGAACCTCGCCCGGCGCGCCCGCCGGGTGCTCGGCGACCAGCGACCGGCCGTCGCCGAAGCCTGGCTG
>NZ_JBSFHY010000109.1:0-4811 GCF_053597295.1 Streptomyces sp. NPDC001450 | reverse complement strand
TTGTTTTTTCTTTGTTTTACTCTACTTTCGGGACCCCGGCGCCCCCCGCCAGCGGGCGGGGGGGGGGGCCGCCCCCAAAAACAAAACCTACCCCCCCCCCACAAAACCGGACATGACGCCGGGTCAGGATGTGGGGTGGGGACGGGCGATGACGCCGAGCCAAGAGCATGTGGAGAGCGGCGAGACTGCGGCGCCGACCGAGACGAGCCCGCCGCCGAGGCCCTGGCGGCCCTGGGTCCCCCCGCGCTCTGCTCCTACCCAGCTCGACTTCCCGCTCGTGCGCAACGGGCTGGACTACCTGACGAGCGTCGTGGAGCACCTCGACGAGAACGAGTCGATGGTCACCCCCCGGGACGTGAAGTACGCGGTCCTCCACCTCCAGGCCGCCGTCGAGGTACTGCTCAAGGCCCGGCTGATGGCCGAGCACTGGAGCCTCGTCTTCAGCAAACCCGAGGACGCCACCCGCAAGGCCCTCGACGAGGCCACGCTCTCCAGCGTCACCACCGACCAGGCCGTCACCCGCCTGCGGAACATCGCGGCCGTGCCCATCACCGAAAGCGAAGGGAAGGCACTCACCGGCCTGGGCAAGCACCGCAACAAGCTGCAGCACTTCGGCCTGACCGCCCCGGCCCGCGCGGTGGAGGCCAAGGCCGGCGAAGTCCTCGACTTCCTGATCCGCTTCGTCGACGAGGAGCTTCTGCCCCGTCTCGGCCCTATGGAGAGGAAGGAGGCCGAGGGAACGCTGCGCGGGCTGCGCGGGGGCCTGGTCAACATCAACACCTTCGTGAAGGAACGGACGAACCGCGTCCGCGGCGAGGTGAAGAAGGAGGGCGCCGAGAACCGGACCATCCGGTGCCCCGACTGCGACCAGATGGCCCTCGTGCTCGGCGACGCGGCCGGCCCGGACGGGGAGCCGGTCGCTGCGTGCCGGTTCTGCGCGAGCCGGTGGGAGCCTGAGGAACTTTTGTCGTTCTTCCGCGCAGAGGGCCAGGACGAGCCGAGCGAACTCAACACCTGCCCGCAGTGCGGGGAGTGGATGCTCGGGTGGGGGGTCCGGATCCTCAGCGACCCCGTGGGGGAAGCCGCCTTCTGCTTCGCCTGCTCCGTTGCCTTCCCCGCCCTCGTCCCGTGCGACCGGTGCGGACGTCCAACCGATGCGGCCGACGGCAGTACCAGTCTGTGCGGGAGCTGCTGGGAGGACGCCGTGGAGGACCCCGCGGACTACGGCTACCGCGAGGAAGAGTGGTGACGGCAGTGGAGAGCACGGTGATCACGCCTTCCCCTGCCGAACTCCCGCCGGTCGACTCGGCGACCTCCGATCGCCAGGCGCTGATCGAGCGATGGGCCGAACGGCACGGCGTCGAGGCCGCCCGCCGCCTGGCCGAGGCCGAGGACCTGGCCGACGCGGTCGCCAAGGAGATCACCCCGGACAACACCGTGGACACCTACACGAAGTCGTGGCGGGTGTGGGGCAGGTTCTGCGCCTCCACCGGCCTGCCGGAGCTGGAGGGATCCCGCGGCACCCTGGTGGCATTCGTGACCTGGATGCTGCGCGAGGGCCAGCAGAACGGCACGGGCTACGCCCCCACTTCGGCCTCCACCCACCTGGCGGCCGCCGTCGTCGGGCTGCGCGAGCGCGGCGTGCAGGTCTCCGGCGACGACCAAACCGAGGCCCGCGCCGCGCTGGAGGGCCTGGCGGTCAAGCTCCTGCAGGCCGGAGAGCGGCGCGGCCGCGGACAGGCGGTCGGCGCCGACATTGATGGGCTGCGCGCCGCCGCCCGCGCCTGCCCGGACACCCTCACCGGAGCCCGGGACAAGGCCCTGGTGCTCACCGGCTTCCACTACGCATCCCGCTCCCAGGACCCGGCCGGGCTGCTCACCGGCGACGTCACCCTCCACCCGCGCGGCCTTGTCGTCGCCGTGCTCACCGGCAAGACCAAGCACAGCGTGCGCAACGCAAAGATCCCGTACGCGCAGGACCCGGAAATCTGCCCGGTCCGCGCGTACGTCGCCTACCGCACCCGCCTGGCCGCCGAGCAGGGCGGGCAGTGGGCCGACCCCGCTACTCCGGCCTTTGTTGGTATCGACCGCTGGGGCCACGTCACCGGCGGCATGGGGCCGGACAGCGTCACCCGCGCCATCAAGCGCATCTCGGAGCGGGCCGGCGTGCCGATCGCCTGGACCGGGCACTCCCTGCGCATCGGCCTGGCCTCCACCGGCCGCAGGAAGGGCAAGGACGGCATCGCCATCGCCGACCAGGGCGGCTGGGCCCGCCACTCCCGCTCCATGCTCGGCTACATGCAGATCGACGACGGCTGGGACGACAACGCCGCCGCCGGCCTCATTTGATCACCCGGCGCCCCCGACGGGCCGGTCCCGGTCGGACCCATTGGACCTAACGGGTCCGACCGGTGTTGGGCTGCGTCTGCCCCTTCCTCGGCGATGGCGTGGACGCCATCAGAAGCGGGCGGCGGCAGCCTCCGACTCGGGGTCGCCGATATCGAACGGAGCGCGACTAGCCGCACTCCCCGGCCGGGAGCACGCTGGGAGACGTGACCAGCACGCCGATCGTCGTGCACCAGCCGTCCCGCACCGGCGGCCGGAGAGTCACCGTGCACAGGCACGGCCGGGACGAGATCCTCGGTACCGCCTACAGCGACCGAGAACTGGTGGTGTTCCTCGAAGGTGCGGGCCTCGATGATCCCGAGGGCGTACTGGACGATCCCCAGTGGGTGGAGTGGCGGGGAGGCGGCCCACACGAGTGGAACGCGGCCTGAGCGTCTGTCCTGAACCCTCCACGTCGGCGCGGTCGCTCGGGAAGCCGGGAACTGGGGCGGTGACCGCCGACTTGAGAAGGACAGATGCCTGGGTCGTACCAAGTGCGAGCGAAGCCTGCGTGACGAAGGTCACTCCACCGCGAAACGCCATAGAAGTAAGCAATGCCCCGGATAGGAAATAACCCCGCAAATACACCTCGATTAAATCGAGTTACGGGGTCACTTATCTCGACGCCAAGCTAATTATCGATCAGAGTGGTCAGAAACGAAAGAGGACGGGCAGCAAAAAGCCCGCTCCCCGGAAGAGGCTTTCCAGGGAGCGGGCGAAGAGCGGAATGTTTACTACTGAACTTCCGCCGAGCCGGTGACCGTCTGCGAGAGGGTCCGGACCTTGCCGAACAAGGCGAGTTCCCGCTCGTCCGGGAACCGGTACTGGCGATATCCGGTGGTGACGAGGCCACGGTCGCGCAGGGCCTTAAGGGCGTTCTCGATGGTCGCCCGACTGACCGAGAGGGAGTCAGCGAGGTCGGTCTGCGACGGCCCCTCGATCATCCGGCCGTACCTCGTGCAGGGAACCGCACACCGGTCGAGGAGGTGCACGAAGAGGCCGGCGAGCCGCTGCTCGGGCTGGAGACTGCGACGGTTGTAGACGCGCTCCGCCGTGACGAGCTGGTCCGCCAGCACCCTGCCGAGGGCCATACCGATGAGCCCGTTGTGCTCGACGATGGAGCGCACCCGGGCCAGCGGCATGGTGAGCGTGAGCGTGGAGTTGAGACAGCGCGCCGTGGGCGCATGAAGATCGGGGCTGAAGACCTCCGAGACGCCGAGTACGGCGCCGCTGCCGTGAATGCGCACCGTGGTGTCCTCGCCGTACGACGACTCCTCGTACACACAACCGGAGAGCACTATGTGCACCGCCGAGCCGACGGAGCCCCTCAACTGGTCGTTCCGGAAGCTCTGTCGGGTCGACATCGCGCTGGCGAGCTCGTGGCGGGTGCCGCGGGAGAGCTCGGCCAGAAACGGGTTGAGGTCGATGAGCGCCTGCATCGCACGGGAACCGGAGAGGCCGTGACCCACCAGGCCCGTCTCCTCGTCGAAGGCGTACACCGAGTTGCCCAGCACCATGGGCTGCACTCCGCCCCTCCGGCGGCCCAGTCCGAACACGTCGGACATGCCTCGATTGATCCTGAGGGCCTCGGCCGTGCGGCCGCTGGCAAAGCCCATCAGAGGACACCTCCCGTGGCGGGAGTCTCGGGCAACACGGCCGACGGGGCGGCGGAGGGGATGAGCTTCTGCCCGGTCGGCGCGACGGTCACGGTGGCCGAGGGGGGAGGCGCCGTCGGCGCGGGGGAGAGCGGCTCGACGATGCGCGGGATCACCGCGAACAGAACGGCGACGGCGCCCAGGACGGCCGCGATGCGCGCGGGAGTGGACGAGAGGATCTTGACGACGAGTACGACGGTTGCCCCGGTGATCGCAACGATCATGACGGCGGCCGTAAGGAAATCCATTCCTTTAGTCCTCTGAAGTTGTGGTTTTTTGGCGGGTCCAGCGATGTAGGTCCTGCATAAGAGGGGCCCCGAGGCGACTGGTGGGGTCGACTAAAAAGAGGGACCGCTCTTGATCGAGCAGGATATAACACGGTCAGCGGGTCACGGAAACGTCACCCTCGGGGTAGGGATTCGGAGCGCTCGATCCCCAGCACTGTCGCGGGATTCGGATCCCATAAAGAACGGGAATTACCGACGGGTAACACCCGACACTCCCGAACTTTAGGGAATGGATCTCCGGGGTGGGCCGTTACATTCAACAGAGCTGACGTTGTGCCTTGGCGGGTCCAGCGACAGCTTGTCGGGGTTCCCTCTGGGGGTGGTGCCCCGGAGGGCCCCGACCAGAATTTGGCCTCCGACCTGCGAGGACACAACAGAAGATGAACATCCCAAACGAATGAGTGGCGGCACCCAAGGTGCCGCCACAATGTCGTTCCACACCCACAGGAACTGGAAGATGCCGAGGCTCGCGATCGCGGGCCCG
>NZ_JBSFHY010000108.1:0-5010 GCF_053597295.1 Streptomyces sp. NPDC001450 | reverse complement strand
AAAACGCTCGGCTGGGAAACCCCAGCCGAGCGCCTCGCTAAGCTCCTGGCCACAGCCAGTTGATCACTGTGTTGCAACGACCCCTGGAATTCGCCAGGGACCTGGGGGTTCTTTGTTGCATAGACCGGTGAGCGGCCTGCGCACCACATACGCAGGGTGAGGGGATCACCGTCGGGCAGGCGGCCGGGGTGTCAGGCAGCAGCTGGGGCGGCGCGACGGGGGCCCCCGTACCGGCCTCGTCACAGCCCCCGGCCCCGCCCGGCCTGCACATAGGGTGGAGCCGGTAAGCCCGCCGCCGTGAGAGGTCTGTGATGCCCGAGTCCCCTCGGACCCTGCCATCACACAGTTCGGCCCCCAGGGGCTGCGCCGCATCAGCGTGCCTGCCTCGCCGGCCTCGGCCCGCACCCACCTCGCGCAGGCCGGTGTGCCGCTGCACGTCGGCCCGTGCTTCATCGCGGCGGACGACACCGACGGCCCACCCTCGGGATGTACACGGGCCACCGTGGCGTCGCCCTGCAGGGTGACTGGGCGGAGCGGGTGCGCATCGGCACCGACCGGCTGGCGGACCTGTGTGTGCGCACCGACGGCTCCGTACAGGCCCTCTTCCTCGGTCGCGGCGAAGCCGACCTGTTCGTCAACTCGGACGTTGCCGCCTTCACCCACTGCGCCGCCGCGCTGGACCGCGCCCTCCCGGTGATTGCCGCCTCTGACGGACTCCAGTTAGCCGCCGAGGCGTTCGCCGCGCTGGTCCGGGAGATCCGGCGGATCGACCCAGAGGCCGTCGCCGACCGGGAGAACTGGTGGTCGCGGGTGCTCGATGACGTCCGCCACACCCTCAACTTCCCCTTCTCGTCGGCCTTCGAGTACGTCGGCAAGGACGGCGCGAAGCAGATCGTCACCGCCCAGACCGGTCCTGGCCGCCTGCACCCCGAGGAGCAGCTGTGGCAGCAGCTCTCCTCCGCCGGAGTGGAGCCCGAGCAGGTCCGCCGCGTCTACTGCGAACTCGAACCGTGCATGACGCCGGGCCACTACTGCTCCGCCTGGCTCCAGGCCGTCCTCCCGCGTGCCGAGTTCACGCACAGCTTCGACTACGGCAACACCGCGGAGTCCCGCGAGGAAGGCATCAAGGCACTCATCACCCACGCCGCACAACAGGCCCGGCAGTGACTCGCCGCCCGGGTACAGCGGGAACGGAGCTGGGTTCATGACCGCCGATCCCGCCCCACGCTGGTCCTAGCCCGCTTCCGGGCGGGAGCCCGCCGCGGCCACCCTGTTCTCCTGGCTCGGCGACCCCCGCGCCCCCGGCCTCGCCGTGATCACCGGCGCCGAGGGCAGCGGCAAGTCGCGGCTCCTCGCCTGGTTGATCGGCCACGGCACCCGGCCCGGCACCGTCAGCGAACGCCGCATCCACGGCTTCGTACCGCTGCCCGGCCAGACCACGACCACGGCCGCTTGGATGTTCCATAAGAGGGCGGGTGAGCGGGAGGGGCTGAATCGGAGTCGCCGCAAGCGCCTCGATCCGCAACACTGTTGTGACCGCTTCCGTCCCCTGAAAGTGCGACGGCGCCCGTGCCGCAGTCGAGTTCGGAGTTCCGGCAGTGCTTTTCGACGTCACCCGCAGCGAACTCGTCGACATCTTCGGCGAGGACCGGCTCACGACCCTGCCCGCCACCGCCTGCCCGCCCGCCGCTGCGGACACCGAGGGCGCCCGCCTCCTGCAGAACGTCGGCGTCCCCACCGGGACGCTGCTGCTGCGTGTGCCCGACGAGGACTCCGGCCGGCTGCCTCTCGTCCAGGACGTCGTCGACGTCGAGGAGTTCGAAGACGCCTCGGAGGACGCGGGCGAATGGCCCGTCATCGGCTGGCTGCTCAACGCCCACCTCGCCCTCGACCCCGGCTCCGGCAAGGTGCACGCCTTCGACGCCGACGAGGAAACCGTGCAGGAGCTCCACACGGACGTCTCCTCCCTCGTCCAGGTCACCCTCCGGTTCCAGCGCCTGCTCGAAGAGTTCACCTTCAGCGGCGACGACGGCGACGAGGAAGCCGACTTCGAGCGCCTGGAGCGCGAGGTCGAGCGTATCCGTCAGGAGACGAGCAGCATCGACCCGCTCCCCTTCCAGGACGACGAGACCGTCTGGTCGGTGGTCGGCGAGGAGATCGCCGCGGGCCAACGCTTCAAGGGCAACAGCCCGGGAGCCCGCTCGCTCTACGGGTGATCGCCGGCACGGACCAGCCCCGGGGAGCGTCGTCGGCCCCCGGCCGGTGTGGCCGGGGACCGACGACGGCCGCGAGGTCAGCGGACGTCGACGAAGTCGCCGCCCGCGGTGGCGGACGCGGTGGTCGGCGTGCCTGCGAACCTGTAGCGCCAGTCGCCGTCCACGGATGCCTTCACGGTGGTCTTCAGGTTGCCGGAACCGTCCGTTGTCACCGTCTTCACGGTCGCGTACGCAGACGTCCCCTTCTTGCGGAACTGGAGCAGCACCTTCTGGCCGGCGTACCCGTGACAGCCGCCGGGCGTCTCCCAGTCGGCGCGAACGAGCTTTCCGGTGACGGTGAGCGTTTTGCCCTTGGTGACCGGCTCGGGAGACGCGTTGACCACGGAGTTCCGGGTGGCGGTGGTGTCGTCGGTCCGGATCGCGGTCTCCTTGGCCGCGCTCTGGTCGAAAGTGACGGTGGTGGAGGCCGAACCGACCTGCCCCCCATTCCCTTCCCCTTGGGAACCACTCCCGGCTCTTCCGCCGCAGGAGTTGATCAGCACACTTTAGAGGGAAGCGCTCTCGCCCTGAGAGCCGTCCGCAGCGTGCCCTCGGCGGAGCGTATGCAGTCGGGCCGGGACCCAGCAGCGCCCGCGAGCCGCGAATTCAGCAGCGCCGCCCTGCCGCAAACAGCTTGCGCGCGTGCTTCTACACTCCGCACACCTGTTCATCCCACCGCCGTGAACCAGGACGGTGGGCCTGCCCTGTGGGGGGTTTCATGCGCAAGCTTGCCGTCGGCATCCTGCTGCCGTGTGCGGTGGCGCTCTCGGCTCTGACCGCTCCGGCCGCCGAGGCCGTGACCGGGGACGGAGATCTGAAGATCACAAACGTGTCGTTCAACGGTGGCAAGTCCGTCGTGGTCGGCACCACGGAGAAGAAGACCTTCGTCCTGGCGATCACCGCCACGGACAGCTCCGGGATCAACGCGGCTTACTCGGACATCTGGAGCACGGCGACCGCCACCGGTTTCGGTTACCACGAGAACCTGGGCTGCAAGGCCGTCAACGCCACCACCGCCACCTGCTCGATGAGCTACGTCATGGACCCGGGCTACTACGGACTGGAGAACGCGCAGGCGGGGGCTTGGCAGGCGTACGTGGACATCAGCTCCAAGGACCACGACGGCATATCGGAGAACTTCCCAGACAAGTTCTACGTCAAGCGGTACGCCAAGCTCACGACCGACGCCTCGCCCGAACCGGTGAGCAAGGGCGCGGCCCTGACCGTGACGGGCAAGCTCAGCCGGGCCAACTGGGACGACAACGCGTACCACGGGTACGCCAACCAGTCGGTGAAGCTGCAGTTCCGCAAGGCGGGCACCAGCACCTACACCACCGTCAAGACCGTCACCACAAGCAGCACCGGCACCCTGAGGACCACGGTCACCGCTTCCGCCGACGGCTACTGGCGCTACGCCTTCACGGGCACCACCACGACGGCCTCCGCCAAGGCCGCCGGCGACTACGTCGACACCAAGTAATCACTCGACGGCAATACTCCGTCCCCGGAAGTCAATATCTGTAGTCGCGGTGTAAGAAATCGACGCGGCGCACGATAAATATTCCTGCGCCGACAGGCGGTGCAGAATTACTTACCGCGCCAGGGCCGACGCCGACGTGCTACTGTCGTCATCAGTTGCAGTTGTGGTTGCCAGAAGGTTTTTCTGACGGCTGATCATCGCGGCGACACGGAATGCGCACAGGGCGTATTCCTGACACCGTTCACCGAAGGAGAAACAAAATGGCTACTGGCACTGTGAAGTGGTTCAACGCGGAAAAGGGCTTCGGCTTCATCGAGCAGGACGGCGGCGGCGCCGACGTCTTCGCCCACTACTCGAACATCGCCACCCAGGGCTTCCGCGAGCTGCTGGAAGGCCAGAAGGTGTCGTTCGACATCGCGCAGGGCCAGAAGGGTCCGACGGCCGAGAACATCGTTCCCGCCTGACGCACCGGCACTGCCGCATACTTCGCAGCTGGGGCCCGCACCTTGGGGTGCGGGCCCCAGCTCGCTTCATTCCCAGGGTGATTCGGCCCTGTCATTTTTCGGCCCGTTCTCGCGAGTCTCGGCGCCGCTCATTCTGCTGCGGAAGTTCCTTGGTACGTGCCCGCATCGAGGATGGTTCCGCAAGAAGCGCACACGTACCACTCGCGCACGCACCATCGCCCGCCCTCACCGAAGGAGACACCCTTGACGTCAGCGCGGACGCATTACCGCAGGCCGGACCCCGCCCCCGTGTCCGTGGTCGACGACAGCGAAGGGCACGGGCCTCGGGTAAGTGATGACATGACCGTCGAAGTGGCTCTGGCCGTCATGGCGGGCGCCCGGGTCGAGTACCTGACCGTGTGCGACGGGGACGACGAGAGCACGGGCTTGATCACCCTGCTCCGGCTCGCCGTTCTCCGCGACAGTTCCACGTACACGGACCGGATCCGTCTGCGGGACGTCCTCGACCGATCGCTGCCCCGCCCGGCGCCCGCCCCAGCGGCATCGGAGCGTCCGTGACCATCGGCCGCCGCCGCTGCCCCGTCAAGCAGGTGGGCCGGGTCGTCACACGACAGGACCGCCACGACCGCCCCGAGGCCGTGGGCGTGGGCGGTCCCGCTCCGCTCCGGACCGCATAGGCCCTGCTCGGCGGCACCGGCCCCATGGCGGTATGAGGACGGGCGGGAAACCGCCCTCAGGATCCCGGCGACGTGCCGGTAGTGGTTGTTCTGGCGGCCGAGTTCCCGATGGAGTTCGCCGGTGATCTCGCTCG
>NZ_JBSFHY010000107.1:0-5240 GCF_053597295.1 Streptomyces sp. NPDC001450 | reverse complement strand
CTCGGCCCCGACGGCACCCTCACCGCCCTCGCCCAGAGCGCCCTCGACGACCCCGAGGCGGCACTGCTCGTACCCGCGCTCCGCAAGGACCGCCCTGAGACACCCGCACTGCTCGCCGCCGTCGCCGGACTGTTCACCCAGGGCGCCGACGTGGACTGGCGCGCCGTCCTCCCCGACGGCGGCGCGCGCACCGTCGAGCTGCCGACGTATGCCTTCCAACGGAAGCGGTTCTGGCCGCAGGTGTCGCACAGGCCGGGCGACCTGGCTGCTGCGGGGCTCGGTGCGGCCGGGCATCCGCTGCTCGGCGCCGCGGTCGAACTCGCGGGCGGTGGGACGGTGCTGACCGGACGCCTCTCGCTGCGATCGCACCCTTGGCTGCGCGACCACAATGTCCTGGGCGCGGTGGTCTTCCCGGGCACGGGCTACGCCGAGCTGGCGCTGCGCGCCGGCGACCAGGTGGACTGTGCCAGGATCGAGGAGCTGACGATCGCGGTGCCGCTGGTGGTGCCGGAACAGGGCATGGTGCGTCTGCAGGTCACCGTCGGTGTGGCCGACGACGCGGGACGTCGCACCGTGGAGGTGCACTCGCGTCCGGAGGACGCCTCGGACGACACGCCGTGGGTGCTGCACGCCGGCGGTCTGCTGGCCCCGGCGACGACGGCGCAGGCACACGACGACACAGTGTCCGACCTCGCGGAGTGGCCGCCGAAGGGCGCCGAGCCCTGCCCCGTCACCGACATGTACGACCGGTTCGCCGGGGCGGGGCTGGCGTACGGCCCGTTGTTCCAGGGACTGCGCACAGTGTGGCGGCGTGGCGACGAGGTGTTCGCCGAAGTGGTCCTGCCGGAGGAGCACGAGGGGCTCGCGGGCCGGTTCGGAGTGCATCCGGCGCTGCTCGACTCGGCCCTGCACGCGATCCTCTTCGGCCCCGTCGGCGAAGCGGGCGCCGGACGGCTGCCGTTCTCCTGGAACGGGCTGTCGCTGTACGCGTCCGGGGCACGTGCCCTGCGGGTGCGGGTGGCTCCGGCGGGATCCGACGCGGTGTCTCTGTACCTGGCCGACCCGGCCGGTGGCGCGGTCGCCTCCGTCGAGTCGTTGGCGCTGCGCGAGGTGCCGTCCGAGCTGATGGCCGCCACGGGCGCGGCCGCCCCCTCCGGGACGTACCGGATCGACTGGACTCCACTGCCGTCCTCGGCCCCGGCTCCCGCTCCCGCCGACGAGGCGTCACCCGTTGACAGCCGTACGGTCCTGCTGACGGACTACGCGACCCCGGACGACCAGCCGGATGACCGCCCGTCCGCCGCACGCGCTGCCGTCCCCGTCCGTACCTGGTCCGAGCTGACCCGGGCCGTGCACGACGGCGATCCCGCCCCCGAGACCGTGCTGCTGCCCTGGAGCGGTCCGGTGGACGCCCCGCTGGGCGGCTCCGCCGCCGCGGCGCACGCCGTCACCGCCGCCGCGCTGGCCTTCGTACAGGACTGGCTCGCGGCCGAGGAGCTCACGGACGCACGGCTCGTCTTCGTGACCCGTGGCGCGGTGGCGGTGGAAGCGGACGAGGAGTCGGATCCGGCTCTGGCCGCCCTGTGGGGTCTGGTGCGTTCGGCCCGGACCGAGAACCCCGGCCGCCTCGCTCTGGCCGATCTGGACGGCACGCCGGAGGCCTGGGACACTCTGGTCGCGCTGCTCGCTCGGCCGGACGCCCCCGCGGACGGGGCCGAACTGGCCGTCCGTGGAAACACGGTGCTCGTCCCCAGACTCGTCCCCGCACCCTTGCCCACCGCTGCTTCGTCCTCCGCCGACGTCGACGCCGACGCCGACGCCGAAACCGGCGGCGGGACCGACGCGGTGCGCCTCGCGGACGGCACCGTCCTCGTCACCGGAGGCACCGGCGGCCTGGGCGCCCTCGTCGCCCGTCACCTGGTCACCGAGCACGGCGTACGCCACCTGCTCCTGGCGGGCCGGCGCGGACCGGACGCCCCGGGCGCGGCGGAACTCACCGCCGAACTCACCGACCTGGGCGCCGACGTCACCGTCGCGGCCTGTGACGTGGCCGACCGGCAGGCGCTGGAGACCCTGCTGGCGTCGATACCGGCCGACCGCCCGCTGACCGGAGTGATCCACACCGCGGGTGTGGTCGACGACGGTGTGGTGGCGTCGCTGACCGAGGAACGGCTGCTCACCGTGTTGCGCCCCAAGGCGGACGCGACCGAACACCTCGACGCGCTCACCCGTGACCTGGACCTGGCCGCGTTCGTGCTGTTCTCCTCGGTCTCCGGCACTTTCGGCGGCGCCGGGCAGGCCAACTATGCCGCCGCCAACGCCTACTTGGACGCCATCGCACGGTGCCGCCGCCACCTCGGGCTGCCCGCGGTCTCCCTGGCCTGGGGCCCGTGGGCACCCGGCGCGGGTATGACCGCCGAGCTCACCGAAGCGGACCTGCGTCGCATGGCACGCGGCGGTGTACGGCCCCTCGCGGTCGACCAGGGCCTCACGGTCCTCGACGCCGCACTGCGCGACACCGAGCTCTCCTTCCTCCTTCCCGTCAACCTCGACCTGGGTGCGCTGCGCGAACTCCCCGAGCTCCCACCGCTGTTGCGCGGTCTGGTGCGCGGCCCGGCCCGGCGTCCCGCCCACGCCGGCGGCCATGGCGGCGGCGGCGAGCTGCGGGCCCGGCTGCTGGCCCTGCCCACCGCCGAACGCGAACCTTTCCTGCTGGAACTGGTCTCCGGTCTGGTGGCCCAGGTGCTCGGCCACGCCTCGGCCGCCGACGTGGAACCGGGCCAGGCGTTCAAGATGCTCGGCTTCGACTCGCTGACCTCGGTGGAACTGCGCAACCGTGTCAACGCGGCGACCGGGCTGCGGCTACCCGCGACGCTGGTATTCGATCACCCGTCACCCGCCGCGCTCGCCCGGCACCTGCTGAACGCCCTCGCCGGTGAGGCCACCGACCCGCACGGCGTGGCGCTGCCCGCCTGGAAGGCCATGGATGACGACCCGGTGGTCATCGTGGGCATGGCGTGCCGGTTTCCCGGTGGCGTCGAGTCGCCCGAGGACCTCTGGCGGCTGGTCAGCGAGGGCGGCGACGCGATAGGTGACTTCCCCGCCGACCGCGGCTGGGACCTGGAGGCGCTGTACGACCCCGAGCCCGGCAGGCTCGGCAGGACCTACGTCCGCAGGGGCGGCTTCCTGTACGACGCGGCGTCCTTCGACACCGGGCTGTTCGGTATCTCGCCACGCGAGGCGCTGGCGATGGACCCGCAGCAGCGGCTGCTGCTGGAGGTGTCCTGGGAGGTCTTCGAACGCGCGGGCATCGACCCGACCGCGCTGCGCGGCAGCCGCACCGGGGTGTTCGCCGGCGTCATGGGACAGGACTACAACACCTGCCTGCGCGAGGGCGAGCACGACTCTGACGGCTACCTGCTGACCGGCAACACCAGCAGCGTCCACTCCGGTCGTATCGCCTACACGTTCGGTCTGGAGGGCCCGGCGATGACGGTCGACACAGCGTGCTCGTCGTCATTGGTCACCCTTCACCTGGCTGCCCAGTCGCTGCGGGCGGGTGAGTGCGATCTGGCGCTGACCGGCGGTGTCATGGTGATGTCCACCCCGGACACCTTCGTCGACTTCAGCCAGCAGCGCGGCCTGGCGCTCGACGGCCGCTGCAAGTCCTTCGGCGCCGGAGCGGATGGCACCGCCTGGTCCGAGGGCATCGGCATGCTGGTGCTGGAGCGGCTGTCGGATGCGCGCCGCAACGGTCACCGGGTGTTTGCGGTGGTGGCCGGTTCGGCGGTGAACCAGGACGGCGCCAGCAATGGGCTGACGGCGCCGAACGGTCCGTCGCAGGAGCGGGTGATCCGTCAGGCGCTGGCGGGTGCGGGGCTGAGGCCCGCTGATGTGGACGCGGTGGAAGCGCATGGCACGGGGACGCCGCTGGGTGACCCGATCGAGGCCCAGGCGCTGCTGGCCACCTACGGGCAGGACCGCGAAGAGCCGCTCTGGCTGGGTTCGTTGAAGTCGAACGTCGGTCATACGCAGGCGGCTGCGGGTGTGGGTGGTGTGATCAAGATGGTGATGGCGATGCGGCACGGGGTGCTGCCGCGCACCCTCCACGCCGACGAGCCGTCCCCCCACGTGGACTGGGCGGCCGGCGACATCAGCCTCCTGACCGACAACGTGGAGTGGCCGCAGCCGCAGGACCGTCCCCGGCGCGCCGGTGTGTCGTCCTTCGGCATCAGCGGCACCAACGCCCACGTCATCATCGAACAGGCCCCGGAAACCGTCACCGAGGCCGAAGCCGGAACCAGCGAACCGGCCGTGGCCGCAGACGAGTTGCCCGTGACACCGATCGCGCTGTCCGCCGCGTCCGAGGGAGCCCTGCGCGGCCAGGCCGAACGGCTGTGGGCCCGCGTGGACGCCGACCCCGAACTGCGCCTGAGCGACGTGGGGCTCTCGTCGGTCCGCCGGCCCTGGCTGGAGCACCGCGCGGTGGTTCTCGCCCCCGGCCGTGAGGAACTGCTGCGCGGCCTGCGCGCACTGGCGGCCGGCGAGCACGACGCCGGCGTCCTCACCGGCACCCCCGTCCGCACGGGCCGACGGCTCGCGTTCCTGTTCGCGGGTCAGGGGTCGCAGAGGCTGGGTATGGGCCGTGAGTTGTACGAGACGTGTCCGGCGTTCGCCGAGGCCTTCGACGCGGTGGACGCGGAACTCCCGTTCAGCTTGCGGGAGGTGGTCTTCGGTGAGGACGCGGAGCGTCTGAACCGGACCGAGTACGCCCAGCCCGCCCTCTTCGCCCTCGAAGTGGCGTTGTTCCGGTTGCTGGAGTCGTGGGGTGTGCGGCCGGACGTGCTCGTGGGTCATTCGATCGGTGAGATCGCGGCGGCGCATGTGGCGGGGGTGTGGTCCCTGGCGGACGCGTGCCGTCTGGTGGTGGCGCGTGGCCGGTTGATGCAGGCGCTGCCCGGGGGCGGTGCGATGGTCGCGCTCCAGGCCGCCGAGGACGAGGTGCTGCCGCTGCTCAACGATGAGGTGGGTATCGCGGCGGTCAACGGTCCGCGGGCGGTGGTGGTTTCGGGTGCGGTCGAGGCGGTCGAGGAGATCGCGGAGCGCTTCCGTGCCCGGGACCGCAAGGTGACGGCTCTGCGGGTGAGCCATGCGTTCCACTCGCCGTTGATGGAGCCGATGCTGGAGGACTTCCGGGCTGTGGCCGAGGGTCTTTCCTATGCCGAGCCGCGGATACCCAT
>NZ_JBSFHY010000106.1:0-5928 GCF_053597295.1 Streptomyces sp. NPDC001450 | reverse complement strand
GAGGCGGTGAGTGCCGAGGAGTTGATGTCACCGGAGTACTGGGTGCGGCACGTGCGGCGGACCGTGCGTTACGCCGACGCCGTCCGCACCCTCGCGGACCAGAACGTCACCCGCTACCTGGAACTCGGGCCCGACGGCACCCTCTCCGCACTCGCCCAGGCTGTCCTGCCCTCGGCGGGCGAGGACCCGGAGGCGGCCGTGGCGCAGTACGTGGCGGTGCCGGCGCTGCGCAAGGACGGGTCGGAGGCGGGAAGTCTGCTCCGTGCCGTCGGGACGCTGCACGTGCACGGGCACGGCCCGGACTGGTCCGCACTGTTCCCCTGCGCCCGGCGCGTCGAACTGCCCACCTATGCCTTCCAGCGGGCCCGGTACTGGCTGGCCGACGCCGCGTCCGACCCGGAGGACGGTCAGGCGCAGGCCGTGGACTCGGCGTTCTGGTCCGCTGTTCGCAAGGGCGACGTCCGGGACCTGGCGGAGCGGCTGGCCCTCGACCCCGACGTCCTGGCGCCCGTGCTGCCCGCCTTGACGGCCTGGCACCACGACAGCATGCAACGGGCCACCGCGGAATCCTGGCAGTACCGGGAGATCTGGACACCGCTGCAGTCCCCGGCGGGTTCCCCGGCCGGGCTGTGGCTGGTGCCCTTCTGCGCGAGCGACCCGGACGCCGCCGGGACAGCCGCGACCCTGGTGGAGGCGTTCGCCGTCGCCGGGGCGGACGCGAGCCCCTTCCCCGTGGCCGCTGATGCGGACCGCGACCGGCTCACGACGGCATTCACCGAGGCCACCGCACACCACGGCGGCACGGTGCGGCTGCTGTCACTGCTCGCCCTCACCGAGACGCCCCACCCGGCTCATGCGGACGTTCCCCTCGGTCTGCACCTCAACACCCTGCTGGTGCAGGCGCTGGCCGAGACCGGCACCAAGGCACGGCTGTGGGCGGCCACGCAGTCCGCGGCGTCCGTCGGTGCCGCCGACCGGCTGACCCGGCCACTGCAGGCCACCACCTGGGGCCTCGGCCGGACCGTGGCCGTCGAGCACACCGATCTGTGGGCCGGCCTCGTCGACCTTCCGCCGGATCCGGACCAGCGTGCGCTGGCCCGGCTGGTGGCGGTCGTCGCGGAGCCCGGCGACGAGAACGAGCTGGCGGTACGCGGATCCGCCGTCTTCGCCCGCAGGCTGATTCGTGTCGCCCGCGACGGCGACGAGGACCGTCCCGTACCGAGGCTCACCGGAACGACACTGATCACCGGCGGCACCGGCATCATCGGCGCGCATGTGGCACGTCGTCTCGCCCGGGAAGGCGCCGAGCACCTGCTGCTCGTCAGCCGGCGCGGCCCGGCGGCGCCCGGCGCCGACGAGCTGCGCCGCGAACTGGAGGAGGCAGGCGCCCAGGTAACCGTCGCCGCCTGCGACCCCGCCGACCGGACCGCCCTGGACGAACTGCTCGCCACCGTCCCGGGTGACCGGCCGCTGACCACGGTGCTGCATGTCGCGGGCGTCCTCGACGACGCGCCGCTCACCGCGATGGACCCCGGGCGTTACGCCATCGTCCTGCGCGCCAAGCTCCGGGCGGCCGTCAACCTGGACGAGGCCACCCGGCACCTGGGCACCCCCCTGGCGGCGTTCGTGCTCTTCTCGTCCATCGCCGGTGCGCTCGGCTCGGCGGGCCAGGCCGGATACGCGGCCGGAAACGCCTTCCTCGACGCCCTCGCCCGGCAGCGGCGCGCCGCCGGACTCACGGCCACCTCCGTCGCCTGGGGGCCATGGGCCGGTGGCGGCATGGCCGACGACCCCGAGGTACTGACGCGGCTGCGGCGCGGTGGCCTGGCCCCGATGGAGGTCGAACCCGCGCTCACCGCCCTCGACAGCCTGCTCGCCCACGACGACGCCTGGGCACTGGTCTCCGACGTCGACTGGGCCAGGATCGCCGCCGGGCGGCGCGGTCTGCCGGGTGGCGCGCTGCTGAGCCGTATCCCCGAGGCCGCCCGGGGCATGGCGGCGGCCGAGGATCACACGGGAGGCGCCGGCAGCCGGCTGCGCGCCGAACTCGCCCCGCTGGGTGCGGCGGAACGCAGGCAGCTACTGCTCAAACTGGTGCGCCACAGTGCCGCCACCGCGCTGGGCCATCCGACACCGGAGAGCATCCAGCCGACCCGTGCCTTCCAGGACTGCGGCTTCGACTCGCTCACCGCCGTGGAACTCCGCAACCTGCTGGCCACCGGCACCGGCCTCGCGCTGCCGACGACACTGGTCTTCGACCACCCGACGCCCCTCGCCCTCGCCGACCACCTGGTGTGCGAACTCGCCGACGGCACCCCGCCCGCCGGCCACCGGCCCACCGGTGCGGAACTGATCCCGGCGGGCGGCAGCGGCGGCGCCGACGACGAACCGATCGCCATCGTCGCGATGGCCTGTCGGCTTCCCGGCCGGATCACCTCGCCCGAGGAACTGTGGGACCTCCTGGCCGACGGCGGCGACGCCATCGCCCCCTTCCCGACCGACCGCGGCTGGGACCTCGACACGCTGTACGACCCCGACTCGCTGCGGCCCGGCACCAGTTACGTCGACGAGGGCGGCTTCCTGTCCGGCGCCGACGCCTTCGACGCCGCCTTCTTCGGGATCTCGCCGCGCGAGGCCGTCGCCATCGACCCCCAGCAGCGGCTGCTGCTGGAGGTCTCCTGGGAGACGGTCGAGCGGGCCGGTATCGATCCGCGCTCACTGCGCGGCAGCCGCACCGGTCTGTTCGTCGGCTGCGGACACCAGGGCTACGGCGCCACGCTCACCGAGGTCCCCGACGACGTACGCGGCCACATGCTCACCGGCAGCGCGGCGAGCCTGGCCTCCGGCCGGGTGTCGTACGCGCTCGGACTGGAGGGCCCCGCGATCACCCTCGACACGGCGTGTTCGTCGTCTTTGGTGGCGTTGCATCTTGCGGTGCAGGCGTTGCGGAACGGTGAGTGTGATCTGGCGTTGGCCGGTGGTGTGACGGTGATGTCGACGCCGGGTGTGTTCGTGGAGTTCTCGCGGCAGCGGGGGCTTGCGGTGGACGGTCGGTGCAAGGCGTTCGCGGAGGGTGCGGACGGTACCGGGTGGTCCGAGGGTGTGGGCATGCTGCTGGTGGAGCGGCTGTCGGAGGCGCGTCGCAATGGTCATCGGGTGTTGGCGGTGGTGCGGGGGAGTGCGGTCAATCAGGACGGTGCTTCGAATGGTCTGACCGCCCCCAACGGTCCTTCGCAGCAGCGGGTCATTCGTGCGGCGCTGGCCGGTGCGGGGTTGTCGGCGGCGGATGTGGACGCGGTGGAGGCGCACGGTACGGGTACGACGTTGGGTGATCCGATCGAGGCGCAGGCGCTGATCGCGACGTACGGCCGGGATCGTGAGCGGCCGTTGTGGCTGGGGTCGGTGAAGTCGAACATCGGGCACACGCAGGCCGCCGCGGGTGTGGCGGGTGTCATCAAGATGGTGCTGGCCATGCGGCACGGGACGTTGCCGCGCACCCTGCACGTGGATGAGCCCTCGTCCCATGTCGACTGGTCGGCGGGTGACGTACGACTGCTCACGGAGTCGCGTGACTGGGTGAGGGAGGAGGACCGGCCGCGCCGCGCCGCCGTCTCCGCCTTCGGAGTGAGCGGCACCAACGCACACGCCATCATCGAGGAGGCGCCCTCCGAGGAAGCCCCCGACGACCCGGAAGCGCTCTCCGGCGATTCTGCGCCCGTCGGCTCCCGCACACTACCGCAGGAGACACCCCCGGTACTGCCCTGGGTACTGTCCGCCCGTACCCCCGAAGCCCTGCCCGCCCAGGCCGCACGTCTCCTCGCGCACCTGAGGGAACACCCCGGCGACGCGCCACTCGACCTCGCCTGGTCGCTCGCCGCGCACCGAGCGGCACTCCCGTACCGGGCCACCCTGATCGGCACCGGTCACGACGAACTCGTCGCGAAACTGGCCGCGTTCGCCGAAGGCGACAGCGCCGAGGGCATCGTCACCGGCACCGCGCAGCCCGACGGTCGCACGGCGTTCCTGTTCGCGGGTCAGGGATCTCAACGGCCCGGCATGGGCCAGGGGTTGTACGAGACGTATCCGGCCTTCGCCGAGGCCTTCGACGCGGTGGACGCCGAACTCCCCTTCAGCTTGCGGGAGGTGGTCTTCGGTGAGGACGCGGAACGTCTGAACCGGACCGAGTACGCCCAGCCCGCTCTGTTCGCCCTTGAGGTGGCGCTGTTCCGGTTGCTGGAGTCCTGGGGTGTGCGCCCGGATGTGCTGGCCGGTCATTCGATCGGTGAGATCGCGGCGGCGCATGTGGCCGGGGTGTGGTCTCTGGCGGACGCCTGCCGTCTGGTGGTGGCGCGTGGCCGGTTGATGCAGGCGCTGCCCGAGGGCGGTGCGATGGTCGCGCTCCAGGCCGCCGAGGAGGAGGTGCTGCCGCTGCTCGACGGCCGGGTGGGTGTCGCGGCGGTCAACGGTCCGCGGGCGGTGGTGATTTCGGGTGCGGCCGACGCGGTCGAGGAGGTGGCCGCCCACTTCCGCGCCCAGGATCGCAAGGTGACGGCCCTGCGGGTGAGCCATGCCTTCCACTCGCCGCTGATGGAGCCGATGCTCGACGACTTCCGGGTCATCGCCGAGAGCCTCGAGTACGCGGACCCGACCCTCCCGATCGTCTCCACCCTCACGGGCACGACCGCCACCCCCGAGGAACTGCGCTCCCCCGACCACTGGGTGCGGCACGTCCGCCACGCGGTCCGCTTCGCCGAGGGCGTGCGCACCCTCGCAGCGCGCGGCATCACCCGCTACCTGGAACTCGGCCCCGACGGCACCCTCACCGCCCTGGCCCAGGCCTGCCCGGAGGCCCTCGCCGCGGCCGACACCGGCAGCGCCGGCATCCTGTTCGCGGCCACCCTCCGCAAGGACCGCGACGAACCGGTCAGCGCCCTCACGACGCTCTCCCGCCTGCACGCCCACGGCACCACGGTCACCTGGGAGGCCGTCCTGCCCGGCGGACGCCGGGTGGAGCTGCCCACGTACGCCTTCCAGCACCAGCGCTACTGGCTGGCCGACCAGAGCCGCCCCGCCACGGGCAGCGGCGTCAACGCCGAGCAGCAGACCGGTGGCGCCGCCGAAACCGAGTTCTGGGACGCCGTCGAGCGTGGCGACCTCGGTTCCCTGGCCGAGTCGCTGGGGCTCGCCGAGGAGTCCCTCGACGGCCTGGTCCCTGCCCTCTCGTCCTGGCGGCGCCGTCGCCAGGAACGCTCCCGGGTGGACCGGTGGTTCTACCGGGCACACTGGAAGCCGCTCGACCCGTCGTCCACCACCGTGCTCTCCGGTCGCTGGCTCCTGCTCCTCCCCGAAGGCGCCACACAGGACGCCGCTACGGACGCCCTCACGGCGGAACTCGCCGCACGCGGCGCCGAACCCGTGATCGTCGAGATTCCCGATGCGCCCGAACGGGCCTCCCTCGCTGCACAGTTGACCTCCGCCTCCGACGGCGTGTCCGGAGTCCTCCTCGCCACCGGGACCACGGGTGACGCGACGCAGACGTGTGCTGCGGTGACCCTGGTCGTCCAGGCGCTCGCGGATGCGGGTGTGGGGGGCCGGTTGTGGGTGTTGACGCGGGGTGGTGTGTCGGTGGGCCGTTCGGACGGTCCGGCTGATCCGGTGCAGGGTGCGGTGTGGGGTCTGGGCCGGGTGGCGGCTCTGGAGTACCCGGATCGCTGGGGTGGTCTGGTCGACCTGCCCGAGGCCCTCGACCGCCGAGCAACGCGGAGGCTTGCCGCGGTCCTGGCCGGCGGAACCGCCGACGAGGACCAGCTCGCGCTGCGCGCATCGGGAGTCTTCGGCCGCCGGCTGGAACGCGTGCCCGCCACCGGCGGGGAGACGCCCTGGCGTCCGCGGGGCACTGTGCTGGTCACTGGTGGTACGGGTGCGTTG
>NZ_JBSFHY010000105.1:0-5998 GCF_053597295.1 Streptomyces sp. NPDC001450 | reverse complement strand
AAAGCAGCCCACCGCGAAGGGCCAGACGTCGATCGCGTCCAGCCTGCCCGTGATGACGCCCTCGACAACCTTGCCCACCCCGACGACGGCGGAGCTCACCAGGGCGACCCAGGTGAACACGCACGGAAGCCGGCCCTCCTTCGGGGACCTGCGCATCAGCCCGCCGCGACCGAGGACTTGAGCTCCCCGTCGGGACCGGCGAGCAGCACCGGGGTCCCGGGCCCGCCCAGATCACGCACCGCGGCACGGTCCGCGTCGGAGGCGGCGTCCGCCTCGTCGTGCCGTTCGTCGGCCTCATCACCGGCCCGCTGGCCGTCATTTTTGCCAGCAAGGCCCGCAAGGAGATCAAGCGGACCGGGCAGAAGGGTGATGGCATGGCCATCGCCGGGCTGGTGACCGGCATCCTCGGCTGCGTCGGGTACGGCATCTTCCTGCTGATTTTGATCATCGCAGCGGTTGTCGGCGACACGGACGGCAAGACGAGCACTCCCGTCAAAGTCGAAACCTCGGCCAGCGCCCCAACGGCGACGAACTCAGCCACCCCGTCAGCGACGGCCCAGACCGAAGGCAAGGCCGTCACCTTCTCCGGCAAGGGCCAGAAGAAGACCGAGCGAGTGGAGCTGTCGGGCGACTACAACATCAAATGGACCTACAAGGACAACGTCCTCGGCCCCGGTGATACCGGGTCAAACTTCGTCGCCGCCCTGCAGGGCACGGGCAACACAACCGCCTTTGAGTCGCTGGTCAACGAGATCGGCCGGTCGGGCTCGGGCGACACGAACGTCTACGACCTCGAAAAGGGCACCTACTACATCGACGTACAGTTCGCTCAGGGGCGGTGGACGTTCACCATCACACCGAAGTGATCCCGGCTGCCACCACGCCGCCGACGACCTCCCATCCGGCAGACTTGTCAACTAAGCTTCAACTCATGAGCGTGATGGAGACGAACCTGTCGGATCTGCTGAACAAGCCGAAGGCGACGCTGGCCGCGCTCCGGGGCGCCCGCCGGATAGTGCTCCGGCGTCGAGGCGATGAGGACCTGGTGCTGACCACGGCCGCACGAGCCGAGCAGGACCAGGAGGTGATGGGCGCGACCAGCCGCATGTTCGTGGAAATGATGCGCACGCCGGCGGGCCGCACCCTGGTGCTGGACGTGCTGCCCGCCACCTTCCCCTGGGTGCGCTACCTCCCCGCGCACGACGTGCGCGACTTCTCCGTCGAGCTGGTCGACGCCCTGGGCGCTGCCACCGAGCTGGACAACACGGCGGCCGTCGCCCAGCTCATCACCGAGTGGCGGCACACCGCCGAGGTGCACGCCGACCCCGAGCTGTACGCCGCGCTCACCACCGATTCGGGCGAGGACTACGGACCCGTGCCCGATCCCGGCGCGGCAGCGTGAGCCCCAAGCGCGGCGACCGCGCAGCACCGCCGCCCGCCGCGGACGAGTGGGACATCCGATTCGCCAACGGAGAGGCCGCCAAGGGCTGGGAACAGCTGGGCACCCAGGCCGCGGGCAACACCCGCGCCGCCTGGTACCTCATGCGGACCGACCCGGCCCCGGCCACCCGCACCGAACGCCACCACCGGCTCAAGGGCGAGCTCGCGCGCGGCACCCACCGCGGCGAGACGATGGACCGCTGGCAGATCGAAGTCACCGCCGGCGGCCGCATCTGGTACCTGCTCGACGTCGAGCGCCGCACAGTCTGGATCGACCGCGCTTCCACCGGGCACCCCAAGGCCACCGACCGCTAGACAGCCTCGCATCGCCCTGCACCCCTGGGATGCGCCCTGACCAGCGGCGGCTGACGCTGGAGATATGAGGGCGACGTGGTCCGGCCTGATCCAGTTCGGGATGGTCGCGCTGCCCGTCAGGCTGTACGCGGCCACCGAAGAACACCCGGTGCGACTCCACGAGATCCACACCGCGGATGGCTCCAGGGTCGAGCACAGGCGCTTCTGCAAGGCCGAGAACCGGGAGATCCCGTACGAGGAAGTCGGGCGCGGCTTCGCGATGGCCGACGGCCGCATGGTCCCGCTCACCGACGAGGACCTGGCGCATCTCCCGCTCCCGACGAAGCGCACCATCGAGGTCCTCGGCTTCGTCCCGGGGCAGGACATCGATCCCATCAGCTACAGCCGGCCGTACTACGCAGGGCCCGACAGCCCGGGTGCCGACCGGCCGTACGCGCTACTGGTCGAGGCGCTCGCCCGTACCGGCTACGTGGGCGTGGCCAAGATCGCCATCAGGAGCCGCGAGCGCCTGGCGCTGCTGAGACCACGGCACGGGATCCTCATCCTGCAGACCTTGCTCTGGGAGGACGAGCTGCGGGACCCGGGCGACCTTGCCCCGTCCGCACCGGTCACAGACCGGGAGCTGGAGCTCGCCGAGGTCCTGATCAGGGAGCTGACCGGCATCGAGGTACGCGAGCTCCATGACGAGTACGCCCATGCCCTTGAGCAGCTGGTCACGGCGAAGGCCGCCGGCGGCGAACTGGCCCCGCTGCAGGAGGCGGTGCCCGCGGTAGATCTGATGGCCGCGCTGGAGGAGAGCGTCCGTACGGCGAAGGCCGCGCGCGGGGATTGACCGCAGCCACGCACGCGCCCTCAAATAGGGGCCCATTTTTAGAAGTCTCCCAGCTCATCCCGGGTAACAGTCACGCGGACTGTTACCCGGCGGGCAGGCCCAAGTCGTCGAGTGACGCCCCCGCGGCCCACTGCCGCAGCTGCACGCCGTCGAGGAGATGGACGCCGCCCTGTCGACTGGCCCACAGCACATCGGTACGGCTGTACGAGCCGGGGTTGACCATGACCCGGATGATGCGGTCGACGCCTTGACGCCCCGCCTCGCGAAGGGGAGCGCGTCCAGGTTCACCCTCTGCGGACGCGCCGGGCGGGCGGAAGGTGACGTCCAGCTGTCGGCCCGTACGGTCGCGGGCGGACAGCCGCGGCCGCCCCTTGAAGGGGACCGAGACGACGTGCCATCCGTCGCGGCGCAGGAACCGTTGCGCGGCGACCGCCAGGCCGTGCTCGTCCAGGTCGGAGAGTTGGGCCGCGCTGTAGATGCCGCCCCGTCGGCGGGCGACTGCCTGCCGCCAGCGCACCAGTGTGACGGCCAGGCCGACGAGGATCGCGATGCTCAGCACGAGGCCGAGGACGCCGAGGCGCTCGTACATCCAGACGAGGAAGGCGAGCGGTAACCCGATCGCGACGCCGACACCGACGAAGCCCGGGAGGACATCGCGCAGGGTCGGGCCGTACAGCCCTTGTGCGTGCAGTTCGGAGACCTGGCGCTGGCGGGCAGACCGGCGCGAGCCCGGCACGGGCGCGCGCCTCCACCACAGCTCCAACTGCGTCAACTCCCCATCACCGCCTGCCCCGTTCGCTCGTGTCCGTAGAGATACCCGTTCGCGGTGGCGTCCCGCCAGCCGGGCCGGGTGATTGGCCACAGATCTGGCTGACGCGGATGTGCCGAACCGCTTGCACGGGGTGTTGGGGAACCCCTACATTCATAGGTGTTGGGGAACCCCAACACCGAGGAAAGGAACCGCACATGATGACCTCTCAGTACCAGCCCCTCCCGAACCCGGAAGACGAACCGATGACCGCCAACCGACCGGACATGGAGGTATGGGAGACATCCGGACGCCTCGCGCACTGGAACGACGGGGTGTCCACGTACACGCTCGCGTTCCACGGCGGGAAGCAGCAGCAGATCGCGGGCGAGGCCAACACCGCCATCCTGGCCATGGACGCGATCCAGTCCGAGGAGCCCCTGCAGCAGAAGCTGATCTGGGACGGCCTGCGCGACATCCGCCGCCTGAAGAACCGCCTGGCCGCCATCGAAGAAGAGCTGTTGCTGATCGCCCGCGAGCCCGCCGACGCCCGCAACAAGATGTCGTGGCGCGAGCTGGGTGAAGGGATCGGGCAGCACCACACCACGGTGAAGGAACGGCACGACCGCATCGCCGGCGGAGGCACCCACGACTTCCGGCCCTGGCTCACCGAGAACACCGCCCGCGCCGACCGCTACCCGACCAGCTGACCGCCGTACACACCCAACGATCGGGGAGGAAAAACGTGCCCGACCCGCAGACCGGCGCCGGATTCGACGCCCCCACTCCGGACGCCGCGTACCGCGTCGCGCCAGACCCACTCCAGGAGGCCGCCGCGCTGCTGCGGATCTCCACCCAGCTGACCGTCCAGGCCCAGCAGAGCCAGGAACTCGATGAGGAGCAGGAGCGGCTATACATACTCCGCCGGGCGGCGCTGGCCGACCGCATGGCGATTGCTGAGCCCGAGGACGAGCGGTACCAGCGGGAGGCCGTCGAACTGTCCCAGACCCTCGCCCAGTTCGACCGCGAGCACCGCCACCTCGTCTCCGGACCGCGCGGACCCGACTCGATCGAGTGGGACCCGAGCGCCCGCCCGTACGTCCGCCAGGAGTACGACGCATGGGGCCGGGCGTGACCGCCGCGCTCGCGGCCGACAGTTGGAACAGCCTTTCCAGCGGCTGAAGTCAGCCGTTCCAAGTTGGTGCAGCACTCTCAAAGTCCTAGCGTGGACACGCTAGGATTTTGTGATGGTCACTCGGGAGGGAACCCGCATCATCACCGCGCTGGAAGCGGCATGGGCCGCGATCCAGCGCAAGCATCCGGACGTTCCAGACGTCGTGGTCGTGACCGGCTCGGGGAAGCCGCGCCGGGGCAACTACCTGAAGCTGGGGCACCACAGCCCGGAGCGCTGGATCGACGCCGCAGCTTCGGGCCGTCGTCCCGAGCTGTTCGTAGCGGGCGAGACGATCGCGATGGGCGGCACTCAAGTGCTGGAGACGATGCTCCACGAGTCGGCGCACGCCCTCGCGTTCGTCCGGGGACGGATCAAGGACACGTCCAGCCAGGGCAACCGGTGGCACAACAAGAAGTTCGCCGCGCTGGCGCAGGAGGTGGGGCTGGAGCCACCGAAGAAGGCGGAGCCCGTGCTGGGCTTCTCCAGCTGCAGCATCACGGCCGCCACCGTGTCCGCGTACGCCGCGGTGATACGGAAGCTGGAGGCGGCATCCCTGCCGCACCTGGACGCCCCCGGCGCCAGCGCGAAGCCGGAGGACGAGGGCGACGGGAAGGGCAAGGGCGGGAAGCGGGGCGGGCGGAGGGCCGCCGTAGAGTGCGGCTGCACTCCACCCCGCCGCATGCAGCTGACGCCCAAGGTGATCGACGACGGGCCGATCATCTGTGGTCTGTGCGAGCAGCGATTCGCCGTGGTGGATCCGGAGCCTGACGAGGCCGGACAGTCGGCAGCCTGACGGAGACGCGGATGAACGAGCAGGAGCCCACCCCCGCGGTTCCCTGGGAGCGGCTGGCCGCCGACACGGCGACCGTGGACCGGTACCGGGCCAAGGTGTACCGCCGCGGTGAGAACCAGTGCTGGTGGTGGCTCGGGGCGATCAGCGACTCCGGGCACGGCAAGCTCCGGGCAGGGAGCCGCCCGGCAGGCACCTCCCGCGTGGTCTCCGCCCACGTCCTGGGATGGGCGATACACCACGGCGCGGCCGCCCTGCGGAACGGCATCGTGGTTCGGCACACGTGCGACGAGGGCGTGTGCCAGAACCCCCGCCACTGGCTCGCGGGAGAGCGGGTGCAGAACAACCAGGACTTCCAGTCCCGCCGACTGCTGGCCGGGCACGCGCTCGCGGACATGCGGGGCGCGGCGGGCCGGGCGGTCGCGGTCCGGGACGCGATCCTGGCCGCCGAGCTCGGCACGGAAGAGGCCGCCATCGCCGCCGCAGTCGCGGCCGGCCACCCCTCCGGGGACCACCAGGACAGCCTCTTCTGAAGGGGCAGTTCATAGCGTGTCCACGCTAGATCCGTCGCCGTCCGGCTCGACCGGCCACGTCGGCGCGAGCGCCGCCGAAATCACCCGTGGTAACAGTCGAGCCCCACCCGCGCGTCTCGGGGGGGGGGGGGGCCATACCCGACATAAATGGCGATTTCGTCGGCTT
>NZ_JBSFHY010000104.1:0-6018 GCF_053597295.1 Streptomyces sp. NPDC001450 | reverse complement strand
GACGCCGAGGCCGCGGCCGGCCGGGCCCGCTCCGAGGCCGACGCCGCCACCCAGGCGGCCGCCGACGCGGACGCCGCCGCCACCCGCGCCGAGGCCGCCGCCAAACGCGCCCGCTCCGACGCCGACGCCGCCCAGGCCGACAAGCTCAAGGCCGACGCCGCGGTGAAGACCGCGACCAGCGCCGTCGCCGACGCCATCAAGGCCTCCCAGGACGCCTCCGCCGAGGCCAAGACCTCGGTCAAGCTCGCCGACGAGGCCGAACAGCACGCCAAGGACGCCAAGACCCAGGCCGACGCCGCGAACAAGGAAGCCGGCAACGCACTCGCCGCCTCGGCGAAGGCAGCGGGCTACGCCCACGTCACCGCCCAGGCGGCCGTGGACGCCGGTGAAGCGGCCAAGCAGGTCGCCAACCCGGCCAACGACGCGATCCAGCTGGGCTCCGCTTATGTCGACACCGACTCGGCCGCCGGCCTGGTCGTGCTGACCGGGCAGGCGTCCAAGACGATCGCCGAGCAGCAGCAGGCGGTCGCCGACGCGCACGCCAAGAACGCCGCCGCCGAGGCCGCGGCCGCCAAGAACATCGCCGACCAGGCCAAGGGCGACGCCAAGGAGGCCTACCAGCACGCGGCCAACGCCGCCCAGTACGCCGCCGACGCCCGCACCTACTCCAAGGACGCCCTCGGCTACGCCGCCGACGCGGCAAAAGCAGCCGCGGCAGCCTCAGCGTCCCTGGCCCGCACCATCGACTACGACAAGCAGGCCGCCGACGACGCCGCAGCCGCCGACAAGGCCGCCGGCAACGCCGAGGGCTACGCCAAGGAGGCTCGCGACTCAGCCGACGCCGCCGAACTCGACGCCTCCGCCGCCCGCTCCGCCGCCGCGCAGGCCGAACAGGACGCCAAGGACGCCCGCGCCGCCGCCGACCGCGCCGACGCAGCCGCCACCGAAGCCGAACAAGCCGCCAAGGACGCCGCCAAGTACGCCAAGGAAGCCCAGGAAGCAGCCGACCGGACTGAACGGGAGGAGGCCAACAAGCAAGCATCCCAGGGGGCGGGTACGGGCATTCCCGGTGTGTTCGCCGTCCCGGACGAGTCCACCGTCGAGATCGTCAGCAGCAAGCAGATCGGCACGTGCCCCGGGATGCCGGAAGCAGCCATCAGGGGCTGCGACGCTGCGTACGACCTGGTCGTCACCTACAAGGCCGACTTCTACCTGTGCACGGATGCAAATGCGCAGGCCACCGCTGACGGCTGCCCGAAGTCGGCGTGGCAGTTCCTCCAGCGGACGACCTTGAAGAACGTCAAGATCGACAACTGGCAGCACCACTTCTCCGGCAAGGACATCGTCCGCGCCGGATGGCAGAGCCTCTTCGGTGACGTGGCCGGATCGATCCTGTTCTCCTTCTTCGCCGAAGACATGATGGACTGCTTCCACGGCAGCGCCAGCGGCTGTGCCTGGGCCTACGCGACCTACGTCCCGGTAGAAAACGCACTCAGCGACATCACCAAGGCGATCAAGGCGCTCAACACCTCCTTGCGTTCCGGCATCGGAGTCGCCGACGCACTGAAGGCGCTGCGCGCGCTGCCCATCGACGCGGAGGCGATGGCAGAGATCGAGCGATCGGCCCGGCTCTCCGAGGAGATGCGGACCGCCTGCGAAACCAACAGTTTCCCGGGCACCACCGAGGTGCTCATGGCGGACGGCTCACAACGGCCCATCAGCCAGGTGGGCGTGGGGGACCTCGTCAGGGCCATGGATCCGGCCACCGGCCAGTTGCGGACCCGGCAGGTCACCGACACCTTCAAGCACGAAACCCAGCGGCTGGTGGACATCACCGTTGCCGACGGGGGGAAGCTGACCAGCACCGCCGGCCACAGGTTCTACGTGGTGGACCGCGGATGGACGCTGGTTTCCGACCTGCATGTCGGTGACCGCCTGCGCACCCCGGGCGGTTCCGTCCACCCGGTGACCGCCCTCCTCGACCGCCCGGGCCTGTCTCCGCGTACGGTTTACGACTTCACGGTCGGCGACCTGCACACGTTCTTCGTGCTCGCGGGCGCCACTCCGGTCCTCGTTCACAACTGCAAGGTCGCCTTGGGGTGGCAGAGAAATGGGGAGCTCGACGCGTGGGCTCGGCTTCCCGAGAACAAGTTCACCACCTTCTCCCTCGCGCGCCCGCAGGATTTCGCAGCGCTGGCGAGGAAGGCCATCGCCGACCCGAACGTGGAGCTGCACGTCAACATGACGGGACTGGAACGATACGGAGACTTCATGGACGCTGCCAAGCGCGGCCTGCTGGCCGGTGAGGCCGGAAAGGCCACGGACTACGAGATGTCCTTGATCGCGAGAGCCGTCGCCAATGGTCAACGCGCATGGAGTTCGGTGAGGTTCTACTATCCGACGGGCGCCAATGGCGCCATGGAGCTCAAAAATATAGATATGCCGGATCTGTCAAAGTTGGGGAAACTGGATCCCGTAGACGGGGGCAAATTCCCGTACTGCCGCTGCTGAGGAATCGGATGAATATGGACACCCACCGGAAAGACCTGTACCCGGACGTGACTGCTTCGGGTGGCCTTGGACCAGCCATGCGAGAGGCAGCACAGCTGCGCGGATGCGACACCGGGCTGGAGCCGTGGGCCGTCGACGTCGTCAGCATCCAAACGGCGAGGGGTTTCCTGTTGGTCGATCCTGCGCCCGAGGAACGTCTTTTCCGCTTGAGTGTCGGCATTCCCGGGTTCGAGTGGGAGATCGGCTCCACGGGGGACCTTGGACTGCTTGTGGAAGCGGTCGCCGCATGGCGGGAAGGCATACCGCTCGACGAGCTGGCGGAGAGGTTCGGGTTCTTGAAGCTCGACGAATTCGCCAGGGCGCTCGATAGTGGAGAGCCGACCTCTTCGCAGTGGTCCGACCTCCTGTCGTCCGACTTCCACCGGCAGCAATGGAACCTCCTGCGCCGCCTCCGTGCGGATGGGGTACTGCGGAACATGTTCCCGACGATCACGCACGGTGCCGTGCGCCTGCAGGTTGATCCGTTGGACGGAACGAGCCGTCAGGTTCTGGTGGCCGAGTCGGACGGGGAGCGCTATGAGGTCATGCGCGTCGGGGTGCCCGAGGCCGCCTGGGTCGAGGTTCCGGCCGGTGGTCTGATCGCCTACGTGCGAGCTGCCTTGAACGAAGAGTGATCTCGACAGATCGATGAGGTCGAACCCCGCCAGGTGACCCCTGGCGGGGTTTCTTCGTGCGTGAGCCACCCCGCGAGCGCGGGGCGTGTCACGGGTCCGGTACTCACGTGACCCACCCCACCCCGCACCCCCGTTCAAACTCCGTTATCAAGGGACTGTGATCTCACTGGTCTCCTCGATGCCCCGGAGCGCCCACCGGCCCAAGCCGGAGGCGACTCTCTGCGTCGACCTCACCCGTACCGAGTGGAGCGCGCTGCGCGACAAGACTCCGCCACCGCTCACCGCTGAAGAGGTCGAGAAGGTGCGCGGCCTCGGCGATGTCATCGACCTACGCCCGCCGACTGCGACCCTGCGTACCCCACGATTCCGCAGATGAGCGGCACCCTACGGGCCGACGAGCGACGCAAGTGGCCTTCGCCCGCCCGAAATCCCAAATTCCCACCGGGGTACGAAGGGTCGCGGCTCGTCGGTGCGCCAGCTCCCCAGGGTCGAGAATCAGCCATCCTTCTTCAGCCAACCCACCCCTTCGTCACCTTGCTCATTCACGGGAAAGACACAGAATTTCACGCCAGCGCCACCATCGGGAGCATGAACACCTGTACGGCCTCGGTTACTTCTGCGTAGAGTGGCGTCCGCGCGTGGCGGGGCCTGACCACTCCGTTCGCGCATGTCAGTCAGCGACCGGGGGAACGCCGTCGCTCACGGGGAGGGGTTGCATCGCCATGCCGTCGTACCGGCTGTCCGGCTGCCTCGCGTCACTTGGGTTCCGGAGTTTCTGAACGTCTCCTCCGGACCCTTCACTGTCCCTGCTCTTCGGCCGCCCTTCCGGCGTGCAGCCGCCCCCTGAGCCCAGAGAGGGATGCTCCGTGCACCCCAGACCCTGGTTCCGCCTGCCCGGAACCCGAAGATCACGAAAGTTCACGTCCGCCGTCACCTCGGCCGCCACGCTGGCCGTTCTGGCGGGGCTTGCGGTTCAGCCCGGCGTGACTCACCTGAGCGCCGAGCCGGTGAGCAGTTCCGAACCCTGGTACGACGAATCCACCGCCGAACAACTGCGCCAGGACCAGTGCCTGATGGCCGACGTGCTGCGGCTGGGCGGGTCGTCGATGGCCGCGACCGCGCAGGACGGCCTGAACCAGCCCGCCGACAAGCTGCACGTGCTGGCCAACCGGGAGCACTGGGAGCAGACCCCGCTCTCCGTCGCGTACCAGAAGGACCGGGACGCGGCGAGCAAGGAGATGGACGATCTGTCCGCTCAGCGGGGGCAGTGGGGAAAGCCTCTTGACGGCCTGGTGACGCCCGGCGGCTTCACCGAGACCGGGTTCCACTGGCCGCCCGACGGCGAGCAGAGCTTCTACAACCAGACGGGTCTGAGCAAGTGGGTGGCGGACCGTTTCTGGAAGAGTGACGACGACTTCTACGACGACGCCACTCCGAAGGCCGACGAGGCCACGCTCAAGGCCGTCGACGACGTGGCCGGTTCCCGCTACACGACCGAGCCCGACCCGACCCAGATGTCGAGCGCGCAATGGAACCGCTGGATCGCCGAGAGTCACGCCTTCGAGTGGATGCACGGCGGTCCCGGCAACAACGCGGGCGCCGACGACGCCCGTATCTTCCTGTCCGCCGGGGGATTTCCGAGCACTGCTCCGCAGCCGGGTACGCCGGAGTTCCGTATCGCGGTGGAGGACGTGAAGACGCGGTTCGCGGCCTGTGGCTGGCGTGATCCGCTGGACCCGGACAACGTGCTGGGCGACATCACCTCCACCGCGGCCGCGGAGTGGCAGCAGGAGATCGCCTCCCAGGCCACCCAGCGCAACCAGATCATCGACGCCAACAAGACCGCCGTCGGCGCCCTTTCCAAGGGTGCCAAGGCCCTCAGCGACATGCTGGGGCAGTCCTGGGTCGCCGACCACCTCACGCGCTGGCAGGACTACTGGAGTGCCGGCGGCATCGGCTGGATCGGTGACGCCCCGCTGGAGATCCAGGTTCCCGGCGCCAAGGGCAAGTGCCTCGACGTCCAGGGAGGCGGCAAGACCAACGGCACCCCGGTGCAGATCTACACCTGCAACGGCGGCGACGCCCAGAGGTGGCAGCTGTGGGGGTCCTACAGCGGTAACTACACCCTGCGCAACGTCAACTCGGGCAAGTGCCTGGAGGTGGCGAACGGCGCCAACGCCAACGGCACGACGATCCAGATCCGGGACTGCGGCAGCAGCAAGGCCCAGCAGTGGGCGTTCGACGTCCGCGCCGCCGGCGAGCTGCGCAACGCCGCCACGAACAAGTGCCTGAACCTGCCCACGTTCGACAACGGCAAGAACGCGACGTCGTCGACGTGCAACGGTTCCACCGCACAGAAGCTGCGGATAGTCCCCAAGGGCCACACGGGCGACGACAAGCTGGACTACCCGACCAAGGCTCAGTTCGACAAGGCGAAGGCGGGCATCACCGCCGCGCAGGCCGGCGCGAAGAAGCAGCTCACCGCGCTGCAGGCGCAGCTGGCCGCTGCGCAGAAGGCCGCGACCAGCTCGGACTCGGCCGTCCAGGCCGCCTACGGCATCGCCGACACGAACGGTGCGCCGCGGGGCCGGGGTCTGCTGGTCGGTCAGCAGAAGGACCAGGTCACCCAGGGTGCGGTGGCCGCGCTGCAGGCGCTGGAGAAGGCCGGTGAGACAGCCGAGGCCGCGACCCGCGCCTCCGCCGGGGACAGCGAGACCATCGCCCAGCGCGCCCTCGCACAGGCCGCGCAGTCCAAGGCGGAGTTCCGTAAGAAGGCCGCCGAGACGGCCGAGTGGCAGGCCAAGGCCGCAGCGGACGCGGCGAAGGTCCACCG
>NZ_JBSFHY010000103.1:0-6121 GCF_053597295.1 Streptomyces sp. NPDC001450 | reverse complement strand
GAAGCGTCCAGTTCTCCTGTCAGTTGCTCTCCCGCAACCAGGGCCGGTTCATGGACAGCTTCTACGAGAGCATGGCCGGTCCAATGACCGGCCCCCACTGGGCTGTTCGGCTGCGGCACCCCGGGCTCGCGGTGTCCACCTCCACGATTCCTCCATGTCTCCCCGGAGTCACCGCGATACGATCACGCGCGTGACGGCACCCGAACCGACCATCCTCGCCACCTCCGGAGGGCACCGCGTCGGCGGACGCACCCGGGTGCTCTTCGACGCCCTGGTCCACCACGCGGTCGACCTCTCCGGCGTGCACGGCAGGCGCCCGCGGATCCTGTACGTCGGCACGGCCACGGGGGACGCGGAACACGTCACGGCGCGGGTGTCCGAGGCGGCCCGGGTGGCGGGCTTCGACCTCACGCCGCTGCAGCTGTTCCCGATGCCGAACGTCGAGGACGTCGAGGCCACCGTCCTGGGCCATGACGTGGTCTGGGTGATGGGCGGCTCGGTGGCCAACCTGCTCGCCGTGTGGCGGGTGCACGGCCTGGACGCCGTGATGCGCCGCGCCTGGCAGGCGGGCGTGGTGCTCGCCGGGGTGAGCGCGGGCTCCATCTGCTGGTTCGAGGGTGGCGCGACGGACTCCTTCGGGCCCGAGCTGCGCCCGGTCACCGACGCCCTCGGCCTGCTGCCGTACGGCAACGGCGTGCACTACGACTCCGACGAGGGCCGGCGCCCGCTGATCCACCGCCTCGTCGCGGACGGCACCCTTCCGGCCTCCCACTGCACCGACGACGGGGTGGGCCTGGTCTACCGGGGCACCGAGTTGGTCGAGGCCGTGGCGGAACTGCCGGGCAAGGGTGCCTACTTGGTGTCCCGGCAGGGCGAGCGGTCGATCGAGGAGCGCATCGAGCCGCGGCTGCTGCCGACACCGTCGTTCTGAGACGCCTTCAGGGCGTCGGCAGGCCTGCCGCACGGCCTCAGATGAGGCCGTGGCGTACCGCGTGGGCCACCGCGTGGGCGCGGTTGCGGGCCTGGAGGCGGGACATGACCTCGTAGATGACGTTCTTGACGGTGTGTTCGGAGCAGGTCAGCAGCCGGGCGATGTCCGCGTTGGCGTGTCCCTCGGCCATCAGGCGCAGCACGGAGGTCTGCCGGGCCGTCAGGGCGGGGTTCGCCCCGGTCCGCGCCGGTGCGCCGTGCCGCGGGCCGTCGGTCAGGACTTGGGACAGCACCGGGTAGGGGATGCTCCGGTACGGATGGCCGGTGTTGCGGAGGGCTGCCGTCAGGGTGTCCTCGGTGAGGTCCGCGGCCCTGAGGACGACCGCGCCGGCACGGAGGGCCAGCATCAGCCCCCTCCGCGTGACGTTGTCGCACACGAGCAGCAGCGGGCCGGGGTCACGGACGCCCCGCAGCGCCTGCTCGGCGTCGTCGGCGACGATCACCGTGGCGACGGGGGAGTCGGGGCCGGGCGTCTGGTGCAGACCGGCGCGGCGGGCGAGGGCGCGGACCCGGTCCGCGTGGCGCGGCGACAGGACGCGCAGCCGGAGCGCGCCGCCGGTGGTGGGGGCGGTCAGGGTGGTCGTCACAGCAGGCCCGCCCTCAGTGCGTAGGCGACCGCGTGGGCGCGGTTGCGCAGCCGGAAGCGCTGGGTGATGTCGTGGACGACCGTGGTCACCGTGCGCGGGGAGTAGGCGAGGCGCTGGGCGATCTCCGCCGTCTCGTGCCCGTCGGCGACCAGTTGCAGGACCGAGCGCTCGCGTTCCGACAGGGCGCTGCCCGCCCAGCCGCCCGCCGTGTGCCGGGCCGGCCCCGGCCGGTCGAGGACCTGTTCGAGCAGATCGGGGGGCAGGGTGCAGTCGTCCCGGGCTGCGGCCAGCACCGCGTGGGCGAGGCGCGCGGAGTCGGCCTCCCGGCGCAGCAGCAGGCCGCGGGTGCCGGCGGCGAGGGCGTGCAGGGCGTCACCGGAGGCGAGGGCGCCGGCCACCAGGACGACGGCCGGGCGGTTCGGGTGGGCGCGGCTCGTGCGCACCATGTCGAGTTCGGCGGGTCCGAGCCGGTCCACGGTGAGGACCGCGACCCGTGCGTCGCCGGGCTCGCACACGGCCAGCCCCGGGCACGCGAGGAGGGTACTGCGGGTGCCGGCCTCCAGCACCGGGTCGAGGGCGACCACACCGACGGGTACGGGTGCTCCCATCTGCTCTCCTTGGAAGGTCGTCCGCCCGGTCGTCAGTGTGGCGGGCGGTCTGGGGTACTGCACAACACCCTGCTGTGCCGGCAGGTGCGGAACATCGGTAGTCGTCCCCCACCTTTCCCGCCCGGGGGGTGGCGGCCCCAGGCGAAGGGCGGGAGGGAGCCGGTCGTGGCGCCGTGGGGCGGGTCCGGGGAGGTCGTGTGAAGGCCACATGGGGGTGGGGAGTGCGGGGGCATGGGGGCCGCGCGCCGCACAAAGGCGGGTGCAAGGGCCGCACCGGTGGCTGAGCCCGGGCTGTCAGGCCTGGAGCGAACGTGCCACCCCCACTTGGGGGTTGCGTGCACATCCCGGCCGGCCTGCGGTTTCTCCCGTCCGGGGTGGCGCCGTTCTCCAGTGGGGCGGGAGCCCGCGAAGAATATGGGGGTCGCTTCCCCATGTGGGGGGCGTACCGGCTCTGCGACCTTCGTCTCGTGACTGAGACCGCCAGCCTCTCGACTCCCCGGAGCGCCGGCCTACCGCTCGCCTGGTGGGCCCCGGCGCTGTCCCTCGCGGAACGGCTCGCCGCCCCGGACCTCCCCGCGGCGCCGACCGGGCCCGCCGCCGGCCACGCCCCCTGGGCCACCGGCGACGCGGAGGGCTTCGCCGCGCGGCTGGCCCACCTCGGAGTGGACGCGGGCACGGCTGCGGCGCTCGCGCTGGAGCCCGCCGAGCGGCTGTCGGCCCGTGCGGACAAGCCCCGTTGGGCGTGGTACGTCGAGCAGGCCCTGGGCGCGGCCACCGAGGACACGGTGGAGGGGAACACGGACGGCGGCGCGGGACCCGACGCGTTCGCTCCCGTCGTACGACCGCTGGTCGCTCCGGCGGCCGCGCGGCTGGACAGTCTGCTGGAGGGGCTGCCGGAGGCCGAACTGCTGGTCTGGCGGGGCGCGTTCGAGGAGCGGCTGTCGCACCAGCTGGTCCGGCAGGCCGCGCGCACCCTGGTCCACGAACTCGCCTCGGCGCGGCGGGCCGGCCGGCTGGACGGGGCCGGACCCCGCGAGCGGTTCGCCTCGTTCCTCTCCACGGCCCGCACCCGGCAGGGTCTGGGCGGGCTGTTCGCCGCCTACCCGGTGCTGGCCCGGATGCTCGGGCAGACCGCGCTGGACGCCGCCGAGGCGGCCGCCGAACTCGTACGGCGGTTCCAGGCCGACCGGGACGACCTGACCGCCCATCTCCTCGACGGCCGGATCCCCGGCGCGCTCACCCGCGCCGACCTCGGCCTCGGGGACGCGCACCAGGGCAACCGGGCGGTCGCGATCCTGCACTTCGCGAGCGGCGACCGGATCGTCTACAAGCCCCGGCCGCTGGAGCAGCACGCTCTCCTCGACGACCTGGTGGGCTGGCTGAACGCCAAGGTGCCCGGGCTCGGGCTGCGCAGCCCGCGCGGTCTTCGCCGGGACGGGTACGGCTGGATGGAGTTCGTGGCACACCGCTGGTGCCGGTCGGTGACCGAGACCGACGCCTTCTACCGGCGGCAGGGCGCCCTGCTGGCTCTGCTCTACGCGGTGGACGGCGCGGACATGCACTACGAGAACGTCATCGCCTGCGGCGACCAGCCGGTCCTGGTGGACGCCGAGACGCTGCTGCACACCGGGCTCCCGCAGGCCATGACGGCCGGTGCCGACCCGGCCGCGGACGCCCTGCACGCGTCCGTGCACCGCACCTGCCTGCTGCCCCACCTGCTGATCGGCGAGAACGGGGCGCTCGACATCTCCGCGCTCGGCCGGTCCGCCGACGGCACCTGCCCGAGCGAGGGGCTGAGCTGGGAGGACAGCGGCACGGACACCATGCGGGCCGTACGCGCCCCGGTGCTCAGCCCGGCCGCGCAGAACCACCCCCTGCCCGACGGCCGTCCGCTGGACGGCGCCGACCACCGGGCCGCCCTGCTGGAGGGCTTCCGCACCGCCTACGCGGCCATCGCCGCACACGGCACCGAACTGGTCGCAGCCGACGGGCCGTTGGCCGGCCGGGCCGACAGCCCGGCGCGCCTCATCGTCCGCTCGACCCGGCTGTACGCCACGCTGCTGGAGGAGTCCACCCATCCGTCGCTGCTGGGTGACGCGCTGGCCCGGGAAGGCGTGTTCGCCGTCCTGTGGACCGAGTCCGAGCAGGACGAGACACGCCGGCGGCTCGTCGAGCACGAGACGGCGGACCTCTGGCGCGGTGACGTACCCCTGTTCGCCCATCGGCCGTCCGGGACCGGGGTCCGGACGGCCGATGGGACCTGGCTGCCCGGTCTGCTGCCGATGGCGAGTCTGACCGCGGTCCGGGAGAAGATCGCCCGGATGGACGAGGTCGACTGCCACGACCAGGAATGGATCGTCGCCGCCACGCTCGCGGCCCGCGGCGCCCATGCTCCGCAGGACCGGCCCAGGTCCGAGCTGACGGTGGCACCGGTGCCCGCCGTCGTGCCCGAGCCGTCCCGGCTGCTCGCCGCGGCCTGCGGGATCGCCGACGAGATCGCCGCCCGCGCGGTGCGCTCGGACGGCCGCACCAACTGGCTGGGGCTGGAACGGGTTTCGGGCCCGCACTGGGCGGTGCTGCCCATGGGCGCCGGACTCGCGCAGGGCTACTGCGGGGCCGCCCTGTTCCTGGCCCACGCGGACGCGCTGGCCGGGGGCGGCCGGTACGCGCCGCTGGCCCGGGAAGCCGTGACGCCCCTGCCGGTCCTGCTGAAGGCGCTGGCCGCCGATCCCGAGTCGAGCGCCGCGGCCGGTCCCGGGGCGTACGACGGGCTCGGCGGCATCCTGTACGCCCTGGTGCGGCTGTCGGCCCTGCTGGACGGGAGCCTGACGGACTGTCTGCCGGACGCGCTCACCGCGCTGGGCCATGCCGTGGCGGCCTGCCCGGATCCGGGGCTGGCCGGCGGTACGGCCGGAGCGCTGGCCGCCGCGGTCGCGGTGCACGAGGCGACCGGGGCGCCCGCTGCCCTGCGGCTGGCGGACACGGTGGCGGACCGGCTGCTGGCCACGGCTACCGACGCCGACGGGGTCCCCGGATTCGCGGACGGCGGCGCGGGCGTCGGCTGGGCACTGCTGCGGTACGCGGCCCGCCGGCCCGGACGCGCAGCCGCGCACGCGGCCACCGCCCACGCCATGCTCCGCGCCGCGCTCCAGGACACCCTCGCCGCGCCACAGGATCCGTCCTGGTGCTCCGGACTCGCCGGGGTGGCGGCCGCCGCCGTCGGACACGACGGGCCGTCGGTCCGCAACCGGCTCACGGAGACCGAGGTGTACCCCGACCTGAGCCTGGGCCACGGCACCCTCGGCACGCTGGAGGCCCTGGCCGTGCTCGCCGGACGGGGCGACGCGGCCGCGGCCGAGACCCTCGCCCGGCGCACCGGCCAGGTACTCGCCCTCGTCGAGGCACAAGGCCACCGATGTGCCACCCCCGACCACGTGCCCTCCCCCGGGCTGCTGACCGGGCTGTCCGGCATCGGCTACGGCCTGCTCCGTCTGGCCCGCCCCGAGACCGTCCCCTCCGTTCTGCTCCTGGGACATCCCGGTCACTGACCGGCCCACGCACCTCCGCCGAACCGCTCCATCGCTCGACAGCTCGTCAGCACCACGGCTTTCCTCCGCCTCCCACCCCGTGCTCGCCCGCACGGGTCATCCGAAGGGGATCACCGTCATGGACAAGCAGCTCACCACCGCCGCCATCGCCGCCGACGCCGACGCCGACGCCACCGTGGCCGCCGCCGAGCAGGACGCGGCGGGCGGGATCACCCTCAAGGGCCGCAACCGCGCCTGCGCCCGCGCCCGTGTGCTGGCCGGGATGGTGCTGACCAGCGGGATCGTCATCACGCTGAGCACGCTGGACACCTCGGTGTCCGCCCCGCGGTGACGTCTGCGGCTACAGCGCCACGTCCACCGGCAGGTACACCGGTGTGAGCGCGGCGAG
>NZ_JBSFHY010000102.1:0-6189 GCF_053597295.1 Streptomyces sp. NPDC001450 | reverse complement strand
CCGCTACGAGCGGAAGCCGGAACACTTCCTCGCCTTCGCTGCCATCGCCGCGACACTCATATGTCACCGTAAGCTCACCAACTGAAATGACGTCTAAGGACGGTCTGTTTCCTCGCTCGCCTGAACGCGCGCGGGGCTGTGGCTCGCCCTTACGTTCACCCCACGTGAGCGTATGCACCGCTTGGGTGCTGTGATGGTGACGTCCTGCTGTGCGGGGCGGCCCGCAGCTCGGCGTGGACACCGGCCACCAGCCCGTCCGGTTGATCCCCGTCCAGCGTGTCGAACGTTCCCGCTTGACGGCCCTGCCCGGGTGGGGGGTGGGACTGACGTCCTCGTAACCGCCACGCGGCCGAGCAGGGCCATCCTGATGATCAAGGGCCGCCGGAGCGGAACCCACGTGTACAAGCCTCCGGGTGTGCGAGCACGCTCGATCGAGTTGTACGGACCATGGGCTCTCTTACCCCCGGTGGGCGGGCGGATCAGCGCAGTCCGGCGAAGAGGTCGTTCTCGGGAACGGTTGCTCCGGTGGTGTCCTGGACACGTACGAAGGTCTCGACGCCCATCAACTCGGTGAACCTCTCCCGGCCCATCCTGAGGAAGAAGATGTTCTCGCCCTGGCTGGCGTGCGTGGCCAGCGCATCGAACTTCTGGCCGCCGAACGCGGTGGTGTCCACCCAGGTGGTGATCTCCTCGTCGGGGAGTCCGATCTCGGCCATCGCGGCGGCCTCAGCGGGATCCGGCTCCTGCCAGTCCGCACCGAACTCACGCATGACCTCCCCGAACCGCTGCATCATCGAGCGGGGCGCCGTCGTCCAGTACACCTTTGGTGTCGGCGCGGCCATCGCCAGCGCCGCCATCGTGATGCGGTTGGCCTGGATGTGGTCGGGGTGGCCATAGAAGCCGTTCTCGTCGTAGGTGACGACCACATCGGGCTGGTAGCGCCGCAAGAGTTCCGCGAGCCGGGCAGCGCCCTCCTCCACGGGTGTCTGCCAGAAGGAGCCGGGGGCGTCATTGGTCGGCCAGCCCATCATCCCGGAGTCGGCGTAGTCCAGCATCTCCAGATGACTGACCTTCAGGACTTCGCAGCTTGCCTCGAGTTCTTGACGCCGTATCAAGGCGACGGCCGCCGGATCGTGCCCGGGATCACCCGGCTTGACACCCCCCGGTCCGTCACCGCAACGGCCGTCGGTGCACGTAACGAGGACCGTGCGAATGCCCTCCGCCGCGTATCGCGCGAGGACACCTCCCGTTCCAGTGGCCTCATCATCGGGGTGGGCGTGCACCGCCATGAGCGTCAAGGGTCGGTCATTCATAAAACAGTCCTCCTGTATGAATAGATCTCTGTCCGAGTCCGGGGCAGGCGTACAAGCGGTCGCCCCGATGTCGGGTTGCCGGGCGTACCGGACCCGAGGCCCCGGATCGCGTCGGGCGGACGAACTTTTGGTCTCCCTGTTCCCCGCCCGCGCGGCCCGGTTCCTCGACCGGTGCAACAGCGCTGGCCGGATCGGCTGTTCCCGCCGCGCATGGGAACAGCCCTGGGCCTTGGCGCTCGCTCCCGTGGACTTCGCTTCGAGACTTGCCCGTGAGCCTTCACGAGTTCGTCGGCTCGTTGCACCGGTTCGGGCTCCGGCACCGTGCTGCCCTGATCCAGACTCTGCCGTCTCACCCTCCGCCCGCCACGACAGCAGCCTGCGGCCATGCCGGGCCGGTCAATGTGGTTGCACGGCTAACTGCCGCTCCTGTGACAGTCCTTGACGCACGCCAGCTCGCCTCCTGAAGGGAGCACGTTCATGACAGTACAGCCCACCGAACAGACGGCCTTCCACGCGGTCCTGGCCCGCCTCGCCGCCGTCGGCATCTGCTGTGAGATCCAGTCCGAAGGGAGGCCGCGAGTACCGCGCCGAGACGATCGGGCAGATCGGCGTCGCGGGGCACCCGATAGAGGATCGACTTGCCCGTCGGCGGCCGGAAGATGGTTGTACGTCTCCGCGTGCGCCGGTTCTTCTGCGATCAGGGCCAGTGCCGACGTCGGACATTCGCACTGTTGAGAACCCGGATCCTGACCCCTCGGCAACTGTCACGGAAGCGCGGCCACAACCACTGGGTCGTGACCGCGTTACCGTGATGGGTACGGCCGACTCGCTGTAGGCCATACCTCATTGAGTCGATCCGAGTCTCGCGACGCGCCCCCACCACTTTCGTTCGACTGCGCTCACGCTGACCTGGACCTGGTCATCCGCCATCCACCCCGGACGGGGCTGGTTGAGGGTTGGGGCGGTGACGGCACCCCGGAGGGGGAACGGCGCATCGACACTGTCGTGGAAACCGCTGCTCATCGGCGCGGTCATCACGGGCGACGGCCGCATGCGCCTCTATTTCCGTTCACCTGAGCGGGACCGCAGGTACGGTGTGGACGTGCTGATCAGCCATACGGGGCCCGGCCTGCTCGGCGCTCCGGATTCCCCGGCGTTCCTGGCGAACGAGCATCTGCATCAGCCTTCAGACGATCCCCACTGCGATGTGATCGTGGATCTCACCGACTACTGACGGCTGCACGCCGCGGCTCTGCCTGCGCGTTCACCATCTACGCCCCAAGATCAACTACTGGCGGCTTTCGGGGCCCGCTCGGTGGCGAGCCCGTCGCGGTCGCCCGGGGCGAGGCAGGTCCCGAACGGGCTGGGCAGGCTGGGGCTTGTGGCGCCTAGCCGGGCGGCACCACGTACCGGCCCCGAGCCCGCAGACCTGGTAGCCCACCGGCACCGAGCCAGCCACACGCCATGAGTGGCCCCCCTGTACGAAGGGGCGCCACAGCCGTCTCGCAGCAAAACACCGGCGCACGGAAGCGTCTTCGCTCCAGCCGGATGCTTCCGCGATGCGTTCACACATTCGAGTGCAAGCCGCCTGTCGTCGCGGCTGCGCACGCACGTGCACGGCACTCTGTCCCGTCCGAACACCCATGAGAGAGGCCGCATTTGAGTATCGACACCGGCTCAGACAAAACCGCCACGCCGACCGAGGAACTTCGGTTCCAGTCGCCCACCCTGTCCATGTTCCAGCGGAACCAGGTCACTACCTGGTCCATGACCTGTCGCCTTCCCCAGCTCGTCAAACGCGCGTTGAAACTGGGCTGGCGGGTGGACCGGACCGCGATCATCGTTCTCCTCGTCTGTCAGGCCGTCTCCGCGATCCTGGAAGCGTTCGGCCTGGTCGCCACCACAAGCACCATCACCGCCCTGATCGCCTCCGGCCACATCCAGGACCGGCTCACAGACGCCCTGCCCGCGATCAGCGTCCTCGCCGCAGCGGCCGGGGCGCGGGCCCTGCTCGGCATCGCCATCGTCAACGTCTCCAGCCGCCTGTCGCCGCGGATCTCCCGTGAGGCCGAACTGGAGATGCTGAACGCGGCCGTACACGCCGAACTCGCCGCCTACGACCATCCCGGCTTCAATGACAAGTGGGACAATGCCGACCGGGGTGCCGACGTCGCCCAGGACCTCATCACTGAGTCCCAGCAGCTCATGTCCTGCCTGGCCTCCATCATCGCGGCGGCTGGGGTGCTCACTGTCCTCCACCCCATCCTGCTGCCCCTGCTGCTGATCGCCGTGTTTCCGCAGGCCATCGCCAGCATGAAAGGCGCGCGCATTCAGTACGAGACCAGCCGGGCCATGGCCGCCGAACGCCGCACCCTGGGTCTGCTGCGCTGGTACATCGTGGACAAGGACATCGCCGACCAACTCCGCTCCGGCACCATGGCCGACTTCCTGCTCTCCCGCTACCGGGCGATCGGCGCCCGCGTCGACGCCGTTACCGACAGGGCCGTCAACCAGGGAGCCCGCTACTCCCTCATCGGCGCCTTCGCCAGCGGCCTCGCCTCCGCGGGCGTATGGGCCGCCCTCTGTCTCCTCCTGGCCATCGGCCACATGACCGTAGCCTCAGCCGGAACTGCCGTGTTCGCGCTGCGTACCGTCGGCTCTTCGCTGCGCGGCATGGTCGGCTACGGCACCCAGCTGTTCCGTACCGGCCTGTACGTCGATGACTGGGTGGAGTTCATTGAGGAAGCCGGCGGACACCGCATGAACCGAGGAAACCGCACCTCCGACGGGCTCGAAGTCGTGCGCGCGGACGAGCTGACCTTCCGCTATCCCGGCTCCGACCGGTCCGCCCTGGAGAAGGTCACCGTGGAGGTACGGCGGGGTGAAGTCCTCGCCCTGGTCGGCGAGAACGGATCAGGGAAAACCACCCTGTCCAAGCTGCTCACCGGCCTCTACCTGCCCAGCGAAGGCGCCGTCACCTGGGACGGACGTGACATCGCAGACTTCGATCCGCAGCACCTGTGGAAGCAGACCGCCGTGGTACCGCAGTCGTTCGCGCACTGGCCGCTGTCGACGCGCGAGAACATCACCCTAGGCCAGCCCCACGACGACGGCGACCAGGCCGTGGAGGAAGCTGCGGTGCGGTCCGGCGCCCACGAAGTCGTTGCCGAACTCCGCAGCGGCCTGGACACGCTCCTCGCCCGCGAATGGTTCGGCGGCGTCGAACTCTCCGGCGGGCAGTGGCAGCGCATCGCCATCGCCCGCGCCTTCTACCGGCCCGCCGGGCTCCTCGTCATGGACGAACCCACCAGCGCCCTCGACGCCCGCGCCGAACACCGCATCTTCGCCGGCCTGCGCGACATCGCCCGCAACCGGGCCGTCGTCCTCGTCACCCACCGCCTCGCCAACGTCGCCGTAGCGGACCGCATCGTCGTACTCGACCACGGCCGGATCATCCAAGAAGGCACCTTCGCCCAGCTCGTGGCCGCCCCAGGCCTCTTCCGGGAGCTGTGGGACCTGCAAAACGACCGAGGCGTGCCCCACCAGCGCAGCCACAGCGAGGAGACCGCCGAGCCATGACCGAGCCGTGGCTCACCATCACCCCATTCGCCCACCGGCTCGACACCGCTGACCGCGCGCAGGGCCTCGCTCCGGAAGACAGCTGGATGCTCCAGGTCCTGAAGATTGCCGAGGAGACCGGCGAGGCTGCGCAGGCCGTCATCGGCGCCAAGGGTACGAACCCGCGCAAGGGCAACTCGCACACTGGGGCGACATCCGCGCCGAGGTCGCGGACACCGTGATCACCGGCCTCGTCGCACTTGCCGGGATGCGTCCCGATGCCGCCGGCTACTTCGCTGCCCAGCTGAAGGATTAGGCCGCCAGGTTCCTCTGACCCGGCGGGCACGGCCCGGCACCGCCTCCTCCCGGGAGTGGCGCCGGGCCGAGCTCTTGTGTGGCCGCAGCTCAGAACAGCGCGCCATGTTCCGGCTCGTGGTCCTGATGCTCGTCGTCGGCCTGGAGCAGCGACTAATGCACCACGGCGGCCGAAGCCGGCGGTACGTGGTGCATCGGGCCGGGGCGGGGCGAGCACCAGAGGTCTGGCTCGGGACTTCCGGCCTCTACGGTCCACGATCCAGACGACGCCGGGGTGCCGGGTAGCGCGCGCAGCCATACGGCGGCCACACGAGGGGCAGGGAACGCACAGAAGATGATGGGACATACCCTGCATTTGGCCGGTCAGCCCAGGCAGGCCGCCAGGAGTGGCCGGTGTGGCCCATCCGGGGCGGGCAAGTGGGGACGCCGGGGATCACAACAGGTCGTCTACATCGGCGGACGCAGCAGGACGGGGGAGACCGTCGCACCGGTCGGCCGTCCCTGAGGGCGTCAAGATCTGCCAGCGCCTGATGCGCCAGTACCTCGCCGAAGCGGGCTATCTCCGCGTCCAGTTCAGCCTCGCTCCTAGCAGGCCTGGATGTCATACCCGCAGGGTAATGTTGTGACCAGGAAAGTCCGGCGTTGCATTGGTCAGGTGGCCGCTGGTCTGCGGCGAGGTCGGCCTTGATGACGATGCCGTCGATGCCGAACGGCAGCTCTGCACGTATGGCGGCGATCTCCTTGACCCGAGCCAGGACCTGCTCAGGGGTGTGGGCGACGACGTCCGGGACGGCGGTCCGGGCGCTGGTGTGCACGCCGAATTCGGAGTCAGTTACAGGTGGTCGCTGTGGGCGGAGGCGTTCAGCCGTTCGGCGAGGGCCGGGTCGGTGTCGGGCACGGGCAGCAGGCCTAGGCGCTTTCGTTTGGATCATCGAGCGGACCAGAGGAAGATGCCCGCGATGTGGAGCCCGGCCAGGTAGATGGTCGCGGTCTTCTCGTAGCG
>NZ_JBSFHY010000101.1:0-6659 GCF_053597295.1 Streptomyces sp. NPDC001450 | reverse complement strand
GGAACAACTCCCAGAGCCCGTCCGGCACCAGACGTTCGACCATCAACACACAGCCAGGCTACCGGTTCCTCCAAATGAGATGACCTCTTAGACGCCAGGACCCTTCGGAGTCGAAGCATCGGGCCACGTCCTCGGGCGGCACAGCCTCACTGAAGCAATAGATCCGTAACGAAGATATCACGGAGTGTGTTAAGACAGACTACAGATCTGCTAATTATTGCGATGATGATGTGGCGTCCCCCACACGAAGGACGTGCACACCATCGGTACCCCCTGCTCGGCCGGACCTGTGACAGCCGGGGCGTACCCCCGAGGCATCCCGCAACGGACTCTTCTGCTGAATCGGCGGCTCAGGGACGCGTCGGACACTCACACATTTCCGCTCACTCACACGAAAGGTCTTCCTATGCCATCGACCAGACATGCGCTCATCGCCGGCGCAACTGCCACCGCCCTTCTCGTTACTGCCTGCTCGGTCGTCGGCGTGCCCTCGGACAGTGATGGCAAGAGCATCAATGTGCTGATGGTCGGTAATCCACAGATGGAGGACATCGAGAAGCTGACGCAGAACTCCTTCACGAAGGAGACCGGCATCAAGGTGAACTTCACGGTGCTGCCGGAGAACGAGCTGCGCGACAGGGTCACGCGGGACATCGCCACCCACGCTGGACGGTACGACGTCGTCACCATCGGCGCCTACGAGGCTGGGGTCTGGAACGGGTACAGGTGGCTGAGCAACCTGGGCGGCGAGATTGATCTGGGCAGGGGTTTCGACAGAAACGACTTGCTCAAGCCGATTGTGCAGTCGCTCTCCGACGCGGACGGCCGTCCGTATGCGCTGCCGTTCTATGGCGAGTCGTCCTTCCTCATGTACCGCAAGGATGTCTTCGCCGAGATGGGCCTGAACATGCCCGAACACCCGACGTGGCAGCAGGTGGCCGCACTCGCCGCTCAGGTCGACGGCGCCAGGCCGGGGATGAAGGGAATCTGCCTGCGCGGTCAGCCCGGCTGGGGTGAACTCGGGACGCCGCTGACGAGCGTGGTCAACACCTTCGGTGGCACGTGGTTCACCAAGGACTGGAAGGCCCAGGTGAACGGCGATGGCTTCAGGAAGGCCACGAAGTTCTACGTCGATCTGGTGCGCAAGCATGGTGAGGCAGGCGCTGCGCAGGCCGGGTTCACCGAGTGCCTGAGCGCGATGAGCCAGGGCAGGGTCGCCATGTGGTACGACGCCACCAGCGCGGCCGGTTCCCTGGAGGATCCCAGCACCAGCAAGGTGGCCGGCAAGATCGGTTACGCGTACGCTCCCGTGGAGCAGACGAAGAGCAGCGGCTGGCTGTGGTCCTGGGCCTGGGCCATGCCGGTGAGCACGCTGAAGGCCAATCTGGCCTCGAAGTTCATGTTGTGGGCTTCCAGCAAGAAGTACGAGAAGCTCGTCGGCGAGAAGCTCGGCTGGTCGCGGGTGCCCGCGGGGAAGCGTGCCAGCACCTACGAGATCCCGCAGTACAAGAAGGCCGCCGCCTCCTTCGGCGACATCACCCTGAAGTCCATCCAGCAGGCCGATCCCGCGAACCCGGGCGTGCAGCCGCGGCCCACGGTCGGCATCCAGTTCGTCGCCATCCCCGAGTTCCAGGACCTGGGCAACAAGGTGACGCAGGAGATCTCCGCCGCCATCGCCGGCAAGATCAGTGTGGACAAGGCGCTCGACGATGGCCAGAAGCTCGCGGAGGATGTCGCCAATAATTACCGGTGACAGGCCCCGCTCCGTCCCGGCAAGCCGGCCAGAACCGTCCCTTGTCCGCCCGGCTGCCAGGCTGGCCCAGGACCACACTCATGCTTCTCGAGGGGTCACGTGAGAGATGCGCGGTCAACCAGAAGATCGCAGAATTGCGGCAGGCCGACACGAGCGCACCGGTCCGCGGCTGCCGCAAGGCAACGTTGCTCCCTCGTCTTGGTCCGCTTTACCGGGCAAGACATCGAGCGATATCGGATCGCATGATGCGATCGCGAGCTGGCACGCTGCGTCGCATGGGGCACGCGGAGGTACTGCTGATCGGGGGGGGCGCTCCGGCGTCGGCAAGACAACGGTGGGATGGGAGGTCGCGGCGCAACTGCGTGCCGCGGCGGTCTCTCACGTCATCATCGAGGGCGACTACATGGGTCAGGTGCACCCGGGGCCGGAGGGGGATCCCGACGCTTCCCAGCTCGTTGAGCGTAATCTGGCGGCAGTCTGGGCAAACTTCGCTGAGTGCGGCTATCGCCGTCTGATCTATACGAACACCCTGAGTGTGTTGCCTGCGATGAGCGGCATGTTCGAGCGCGCTATGGGGGCGGACGTGCGAATCGTACGGGTCCTGCTCACCGTCTCCGACAGCATCGCACGCGAACGGCTGGTGGGCCGGGAACTCGGCTCGGAGCTGGAACAGGGTCTCGAGGCCAGCACACACAAAGCAGGGCTCTTGGACAAACAGGCGGCCGCGGACACCGCACGGGTGGTAACCGATGGGCGGCCTGTCGTGGACATCGCGCGGGAGGTGGTAGCCGCCACCGGCTGGGCCGGGTAATCCGCCGCACGGTGCCGTGATCGTGCTGGTCTGCACGGGTGCGCAGAGGAGCGCGGCTACCGTTGATCACCGTGGCTTGCATGGAGTGACGATGAGGCGGTGCCGCAGGCACGGTCCAGCAAGTCCCCGCTCGCAGGCCGACTTGCATGCGCTCGTGACCGAGGCGTGGCATCGTGTCGGAGGAGCAACGGGCGAGCGGGGATTCTTCTGCCGGCGTCGGCCATGTCCGCGCATTAGTAGAACAGGCGGCGTATCCCGGTGGGTGCCCGACGACGGGCACGCACCTCGTACGATCACCGCCGATAATGAGTGCCCGTCTTCCGTTTGGGGGCTCGCCCTTCGGGCTCTGTGCGGCTGCCATTTTTCGTGCGGTCCAAGCCGTGGTGCACGCCCTGATCGACAACGCCCATCACGATCGGAATCGGCGGTCTCGCCGTCGGTGTCATTCCGATGTTCTGGCGACGGCCGAGGGAATTGGAAGCCACGAACATGCCCAGTGGGTCAGCCCCGACTTCGACCCCGACTGCGGCGACGCGCTTTCGCGCGGCCATCGGGTACGACTGCTCGCGCAGGCCTGTTGCGAGCAGTTCCACGGTTGATTCGTGGCTGGCCGCAGAGCCCCGCAGCGCCCACGCGTCGGTGCTGCGGGCCGCGACCGAAACGGCCAGGGCCTTCAACCTGGCCATAGTTGCCGGCCGTGGCGCCCCGATCGACAGAAGTCGCATCGATGCCGCGGTCATGGCCTGCCTGCGTGCCGCAGAGATGTGTCCCGAGGATCCCACGCCCTGGGTCTCCCTCATGTCCGTCGCCCGGCTGTATCCCGACGGAATGCGGCGCAGTGAACTCGCCCGCTGGTGGGACGGGTTGCACGAGCGGGACCCCTACAGCGTGGAGGGGCACCTCCAGGTGCTCCATTACTATTCCGCGCACTGGCACGGAACGCACGGCCTGATGTGCGACTTCGCCCGTGACGCCGCGGGTGTGGCCCCGCCCGGCTCCCCGCTTCCCGTCCTGGTGCAGTATGCCCGCGTGGAGGAATACCGGTTCATGTTGGAGGCGGCAAGAGGTGATCCCAGGCTGGTGCGGAGTGCCGGCCAGCACTGGGACAACGACGGCGCCGTCCACGACGTGCAGCGCACGTGGCACTGTTGGTTCGGCAGTTCGCAGGACGGCCACGTGCCGCCCGGCAGGGTCAGGGACCTCAACCACCTGACACACGCCGCCTGTTACGCCGGACTGACCGGCATCGCGGCCACATTGTTCCGGATACTCGACCGCCGCGCCACCCGCGCGCCATGGGCGAGTACCGGGGATCCCGAGAGGGAGCTCGTGCGATGGCGTCGAAACGTGGTCGAGCAGCGCTGACCGAGCGAGTCTCTTCGACCGGCTGGACGGTCGTTCGATGTGTCCGTGCGATCAGTGATCACTAATGCGATGGGAGGGCACATCGACCCGTCTCTGGCGGCCGCGCGCGCCGTGCGGCGACGGCGGGCCGACCGTCGCCGCACGTTCGAGGTCATCGCATGGACCCGCATCTGTCTGCCTGGCGGGGCCTGCCCGACATCGCCGGGGAGAAGATCCTCGCGACCGTTCTGGCCAAGGTGGACGCTGATCGGGGCATCGGCCGGACCGTGCCCGTGGACTCCACGGTGTCCGAGCACACCAGCACCAAGCCGGAGCACACTGGCTAGGGAGCCGTCGGCCGCGAAAAGCCGGCCGATCACGCGCTCGGAACGCTCGCACAGCGGGCTGAGCGCCAAGGGCCGTCTGGCCGTAGACGCCAGGGCACGCGCCCTGGCCCAGGCTGCCGCAGCAGGCCCAGGCCGGTGATGCAGCGGGCTCTGCAACCGTCGTGGCCCGCACCCGCGTTCTCCGAACGGAACCAGGCAGAGGCTACAAGCAGCGGAACGCCGTCGGACGCCGCATCAACCGCCTCGAGCAGGGGCGCGGCCTGGCGACGCGGTGCGACAAACCCGCCGTCTACCCGGCCACTTGCTACTTCGCGGCCGTCTCGTGTGGAAATGCCGCCGACCGGAGAGACAGAACCTGGAGGACTCAGTCCGGCTGCCGTTCGGGCATCAGCCGGAGGACGTCGGCGAGGCCGCGTTCGCCGGTGCGGTTCTCGGCGGGCAGGATGTAGGTCCGCAGGCCGCAGGTGGTCGCACCGCCGTCACGGACGGGGTTGTCGCCCACCATGAGTGTGGCGCGGGGCTCGGTGCCGAGGTCGGCGCACGCCTTGAAGAACAGGTGTGGATCGGGTTTCTCGCGGCCCTGTTCGTAGGAGATGACGCAGCTGTCGACCAGGGTGTCCATCCCGTGGTGGGCGAGGTGGGTGCGCAGGTCCCAGGCGAAGTCGCTGACGATGGCGACGCGCAGGCCGCGGGAGCGGAGTGCGCGCAGGGTGGGTTCGGTGTCGGGGTCCAGGCGTCCGGGGCGGTGAGTTCCCGGTAGGCCGCGTCTTCGGCGTCGCGCAGGAAGTCCACGTGTCTCCAAACGCCCCTGCTGCAGTGCGACGACCGACGGCAGCCGGAAGGCGGTGCGCAGCTGACGGGAGATCTCGGCCTCGGCGCCGGGTTCGGCGAGCAGGGCGAGCCGGCCGGACGCGCGGCCCACTCGGCGCAGCCATGTTCCCAGGGAGATCATCTGGAAGAGCGTGTTGCTGAAGTCGAAGAGCACGGCCTGCACGTGGGGCACTGCCGCGGCTATCTCGGCGTCGCTGGGGCGATAGGCACTGGGCGTTTCGAACAGTGTCCGCATCACGAGGTGGGCTGCTCTTCGGGGGCGACCGTCTCCACGGGCACTCCCAGGTCACGGATGGCGGCGAGTTCGGCCTCGGGAGTGCGGGTGTCGGTGATGACCGCCTGGTAGTCGGCCACGGTGCCGTAGGCGTACGTGGCGGTCTTGCCGAACTTCGAATGGTCGGCCAGGAGCAGGGCTTGCTTGGCGGAGGCGAGCATGGCCAGCTTGACCTCGACGTAGTCGGTCATGGGATGGAAGAGCCGGCCCTCCAGGATCGCGGTGGCGGACATCAGCGCGAGATCGGCGTGGATCTGGGACAGCGCGCGGGTCACCGCGGGACCGGTACAGGAGTTGAAGTCACCGCGGTAGCGCCCGCCCAGAAGGGTGATGTTCACCCTGGACTCGGATCCGAGGCGCTGTGCCAGGCCGACCGAGTTGGTGACGACGTGCAGCTGGTCCAGCCGGGCCAGCACGGGGACCAGTGGGAACAGGGTGGTGGAGTCGTCCATGAGGACCGTGGTGCCCGGCTTGATCCGGTCGGCGACGGCCGCGCACATGGCGTTCTTGGCCAGGAGGGCACTGCTCTCCCGGAAGCGGGTGGCCATCTCCATGGTGAGGGCGGGGAAGGCGAGGGCCCGTCCGCGCTCCTTGCGCAGGAGGTGACGTCCGGCGAGGTCGTCCAGGTCCCGGTGCATCGTCATCAGGCTCACGCCGAAGTGCTCGGCGAGGTCGTCGATGCGGGTCTCGCCGTGCTCGGCGACGTAACGCAGGACGGCCTTGCGTCGCTCCTCGACGACGGCATGGGACGATCGCGTGCGGGCGGCCACGGCGCCCCTCCTTCCCTTCGGTCGTGCTCGTTCGTCGACGGTGAACGGAGCCAGCCTCACACACGGCTGCGGTTGCGGCGTTGTCGACCGGAAGCGGTCGCTGACGCCAGTCCCGCAGTTTCGCACATGCCCCCGGGCCGGCAGAGCCCCTGCCCGGGCCCCGGACGAGCGGGGCCCGGGCAGGCCTAGTGCCCCTTCCGTCGAAGCACTAGGGAGCGTCCACGGTGACCAGGACCTTGACGTGTTCCGGGTCGAGGGAGGCGGAGAAGGCAGCGGCGGCTTCTTCCAGGGGATAGGTGGCGGTGATGATCTCGGCGGTGTCGAAGTCACCTGAGGCGATGAGGGACATGGCGACGCGATAGTCGTCGGTGGTGTACATGAGGGTGCCCTCGATGCGGATCTCCCGGTCCTGGACCAGGTCGAGGCGGACCGGGGTGGTACCGGCGGCCCCCACGCCCACGACGACGACATGGCCGCCCTTCGCGACCAGTTCGGTGGCCTGGGCCATGGACTGCTCCCGGGCGACGCA
>NZ_JBSFHY010000100.1:0-6708 GCF_053597295.1 Streptomyces sp. NPDC001450 | reverse complement strand
CTCACGGTGGTCACGCCACCGGCCACCACGCCTCGGCGTCCGGTCCGGCAGCAACGGCTCGATCCGCGCCCACTGCGCGTCAGTCAACGGCACATTCAGACCAACGAGCAGATGATCCAAACGAAACTGCCTAGTGCTGTGACCGGGAAGGTTTACCGGGAAGATATTCGTTCCCGCGGTCGGGCCATTCGGAGGCCAGGTGTCCCGCAGGGGTCGGTGTGGCTGGTCGCTGCGGGACCACATGATGGTCAGCGGGGCTGATAGTTGAGAGTTCCGAGGGGCCAGCTCGTGGACAGCCAGGTCGTGATGGCCGCATGCAAGGGCGCGTCCATCTCGGCTTTGTCGGCACGGACCCAGGAGCGGACGTCGGTGTCGTGGTCGTCGCTGCGGGAGGGATAGATATAGACGCAACCGATCACCTCGCCACTGTCGGTCTCGATGACGGTGTAGGTGAATCCGCGGCGCTGAGCGAAGTCGTCCGCGTGACGCTGCAGGTCGGCGAGGTTCGCCTGCAGGGTCATCCCGTTGGCAGGAGGCCATCCTCGGTCCTGGAAGCCCGGGGTCGCACGGATGTGCTCGATGCTGCTGGTCCAGGCGGCGTGGTCGGCGGCGTTGTGCCGGGGTCCCAGCGGCTCCAGATGGAACTGCGGGGTGATCAGGTCCGCGGGGACGACGAAGTCGTCGGGGACGAGGGCATGGTCAGTCATGGGGCCGAGGCTATGAGGCAGGGCTCACGGGTTGCACCTGGATTGGTGACGCCGCTCGCGTGGCGGGGCGGCCCCACCGGATGCCCTTCTCGCTGCGGATACGGGCGCGCTCCCTGCGCTGGGCGGCCAGGATGTCGGGGTGGCGGGCGTTGATGTTGCGCCAGCGCAGGTAGCGGTGCAGGGCCCGGGTCTGCACGGTGTGGTTGGGATGGTTGGAGTTCGCCAGGGTGAACTGCCGCAGGGGTCCGAAGTGCGCCTCGATCGGGTTGGCCCAGGAGGCATTGGTAGGGGTGAAACACAGCTCCACCCGGTGCTTCTTCGCCCAAGTGCGGATCTTTATGCCCTTGTGCGCGGACAAGTTGTCCATGATCACGTAGATGGGGGCGCCGTCAGGCCGGGCGGCACGGATCGATTTCAGCGCGGCCAGGGACTGAGCGGCGCCCTTGTGGCGACGGTTCACGCCCCACAGCGTGTCGTCGCCAACCGAGTAGCAGCCGTGAAAGTAGGTCACTCCATGAGTGCGGTGATAGGTCGCCGGAATCCGGTCGGGCCGACTCTGTTGTGCCCAGCAGGAGCCTGCGGTGGGGCGGATACCGAGCGGCCCGAACTCGTCGAACGCGAAAACACGATCGGGTAAGTGCTCCAGGACGTACTCGATGCGGTCCAGTTTGGTGTCGCGCTCGGGGTCGACGGACTCCTTCCACGTCTTGGTGCGCTGGAAGGTGATGCCGCGTCGGGCCAGCAGGCAGCGCAGGGCCTCGCGGCCCATACGGATCACCCGGCCGTGGACCCTACGCAGATAGGCGCAGAGTTTGCGGATCGACCAGCGGGTGAACGGCTGGCCGAGTTTGACCGGGCGTGTGGTGGCCGTCACGACGACGAAGTCCTCGTCGTCAGTGTTGAGCAGGCGGGGACGGCCTCCCGCCCACCGAGGGTCCAGGCAGGCCAGGCCGATCTCGTTGAAGCGGTGGATGACGTCCCGGACGGTGTCCTCATCAGCCGCAACCAGTTGGGCGATGACCGGGACCCGATTCCCGCCGGCCGAAGCCAGCAGCATCATCGCGCGCCGGTAGCGCACGGAACTGGTACTGCCTCGCCGCACGATCTGCTGCAGGCGCTGCCCCTCTTGATCCGTCAGTCGGCGAACTTTGACCGGCTCTGCCACCACGTCTCCCCACACTGGATGGGATGTCCGGCCCCATCCAATCGGCCCCAGCCTCAATGCGGACCAGAACCCGGTGAACGTTCCCGGTCACAGCACTAGTGGCCCCTAGACTCCCGCTAGGCGGGCACCCTGCTCCGCGAGCGATTCCCTACGGACGCTTCGCGGGCGGTACTTTCAGCGCCTCTTGCACCGCCCGCTCACCGACACGGAGATCCCGCCCTTGTTGGTGCCTGCCTGGTCCTTGAACTTGGCAGGGACCGGTGCGGCCCCCAGGAAGGCATCCCATTCCCCGGACTTGAGCGCGGTGAAATCTGCGTCGACGGCGCCGTCGAGCTTCCACCCTCGCTGGTGCAGACGACTGGTGAAGCGGAGCAGAGCGGCCTCACCAGGGACTTTCGAAGTCAGGATCACGCCTGCGACGAGGCAGGGCGGGATGCCGTCGCTGGCCGCGCGTTTGCTCCGTGCAGCGCTCACACGGGCCTCTCCGACCCCAACGGAGGCGAAACGAAGGTCACTCAGCACCACGTCGGCAGTCTTCTCTGCCGGCCGTGTCGGCGCCGTCGTGGAACCTGGCGAGCGGTGCCGCTCCGTTGTCGCGCTGCTTCCGCATCCTGCGAGGATCAGCATCACTGCAACCATCCCTGCGACACTGAACCGTTCGATCCCTCTCAATACCCCACCCCTGCGTGAAAAGACCGGTCCAGTACCAGGCCGACGGGGAGTCTGTCATGATCAAGCCAGACTCGCACTCGCCCTCAACACCACGTCTGGCTCGACCGGATCACCAGCACTGGCGCCACGCACCCGACGTCCACCTCCTGGGAGATGAAGCCGACACCCTTTTCGGCGTTGAACCACGGCGCTCGCTGTCCCTCGTATGTGGACCGTGCTCGCCCATTGTGGAAGACCGGGAGACCAGGCGTGGAAAACTGCTTGCCCGGATGGCCGCTCGGGCAGGTCGGGCGGGGCTGGGTGAGGGGCGGCAATGAGCAACACAGGCAGCGCGGTTGACGCATTCGGGGCCTACACGGAGGAGGCCGCGTACTACGACCTTCCATGTGATGATCTGGATTCGATCCTGCCCGCGTTCGCCCGGGGGCTGCTGGGCGCGGCCGGCGGGATGCTTGCCGTCCTGGGCTACCGGGACGCCCGCGCGTTCGGGGACGGTCCTGTGGACCGTGCGGCACCGGGCGTACGGGAGACGGTGCTGTTCCGGCTGCCGGAGTCCTGCGACATGCGCGACGCGGCGTTCCGCGCAGGCGTGGCACGTGCCTTCCATGACCTGGGTCTTCAGTACCGGGTTGTCCAGGGCCGCGCCGGTGCGGGCCTTGCCGAAGGCGAGCGCGAACATCACCGCCGCGGTGACGGCGGTCCAGGCGATGCCCAGCGGGGAGCGGTGCGGGCGGAAGCCGGCCACCAGCACCCAGGTGGACTGCACCAGCAGGTAGGCGGCCAGCAGCGCGAACCCCGCACCGAAATCGCCGTTGTGGCAGGTCAGAGCTTGATCGCCGTATCAGGCAAGTCAGGCAAGTTGCTCGACGTTGGGTAGCGCGGCGAGCCGCCGACAGGGATCAGGCCGTCGAGGACGTCGACGACGAACTGGGACGCGGGGCATCGCTTCGAACTCGTCTCGTGAGTCGTCGTTCAGCACCGTGTGCGTTTCAGGTCACGGATGCTCAGCGATGGCTGAGCCCGCCGGTCAGTCGATGCCTTCGATGATGCGGAAGTCGCGCTCGACGCCGTCGGGGAGGGCCACCAGCGCCTTCTGGTATGCCTCGCTCTCGTATGCCGCGACGGCTTGTTCAAAGCTGTCGAACTCGATCAGAACGACGCGTTGCGTGATTCCGGCCTCGTGGGCGACGACTCGACCGCCACGGGACAGGGTGCGCCCGCCCCCAGCCCGGACAGCCGGACCGGCCAGCATGCCATAGGCAGTCAGCCTCTCAGGGTCGGAAATGGCGGGGTAGACACTGACCCAGTAGCCCTTAGCCATGGAAACCTCCTGTGTTCGGCCGGACACGTCCGACTTCGAATTGACACTCAGATCGATCGATCCCGGCGACGGGTACTGCGGTCGGTTGAATCGCCATATGCGCAGGTTAGGGCTTGATATGCGGTCGAGGGAAAGACCGGTACGGGATAGGCTCAGAACGGATCGTTATCAATCGGCAGGGAGGGCACGTGGCGCCGGATACGGTGAGCCTGCGGTACTTCCTGGTGCTGGCGCAGGAGTTGAACTTCACTCGCGCGGCCGCACGGATCGGTATCGCACAGCCCGCACTCAGCGCCCGGATGCGCCGATTGGAGGCGGAACTCGGTACGGCCCTGCTGGTCCGCAACACGCGCAGCGTCGTATTGACCACGGCCGGTGAGACTTTGGCGGAGTCCGCGCCGCCCGCGCTGGCGGCGCTGGACCGGGCATGGGACACCGCCCGGAGCGCAGCGGCCGGTGAACTGGGCACGCTGCGCATCGGATACAGCCTCAGCGCCGGGGCCGAGACGGCACCGGCCCTGGTGGACAGGCTGATTCGCGGCAACAGCGGACTCGAGGTCGGCGCGGTCCCGATGGCGACACCGGAGATCTCCCCCGCGGTCGCCGACGGCCGCATCGATGCCGGGATCACCCGCGGTGAACAACCGGGCCGTGGCGTGCGCCGGTTCCTGCTGCGGCGTGCGCGCATCGGGGTCCAGCTGGCGCAGCACCATCCGCTGTCCGAACACCCGGAGATCGAGATCGCCGACGCGGCCGCGTATCCGCTGCGACTCCCGGACCGTGCGGCCAACCCCGTGATCCACGATCAGCTGTCCGCACTGTTCCGAGACACCCGACCACACCCCCGATTCCACACGCCCGCAGTCTCTTTCGACATGTCTCAGCGCGACCTGCGCGACGGGATCACCCTCGCCCCGGCCGGAGAAGCCGCGGCCACGGCACAACCGGCCGGTCTCACCTGGCGACCGCTGCGGGGCGCGCCCAGCCTGACGATCCACCTGGTCCTCCCACGCGAGCAGTCGCCACTACACCGCCGCATCCGTGCCGTCGCCAAAACCCTGGCGCACGAGCTGCACTGGCTGCCGGACTGACGCGCAGGAGGTCAAGCGAGCCGGACGCCTGCGGTGGCGAGGCCCGGCGCTGACCAGGCCAGTAACCCGCAGACGCCACTTGGCCGTTGCCATACGAGAACTGGGCCTTCTTTCTCCCGGTGAGCGGCTCAGGTACCGGGCGTGCCGCCCTACATGACCGAGAACCAGACGGCCTCCATGGGCAGGCCGCGGCCCTCGGTGCCCGAGATTACGTGGCTCGGGTCGTCACCAGGGTGGTTGCCGGGCAGGTCTCCGATGTTGCGGACGTGCGCGACGCTGTAGGCCCTGTAGTTGGCCGGGGCGTAGAACTCGATGGCCTCGATGGGTGTGTTCATGCCCGTGGTGCCGATCTGGATGTCCGTGCCGTGCTTGGCGCACTCCAGGTGGTCGTCCCAGCCGTAGTTGCTGCGGTGGGCGCGGAAGCAGCCCGTCCAGTACCCGTTGATGTGCACGCGGAGGGCTTCGAGGTTGAGCCCCTTGCCTTTGGTGCCGGCCCACTGGCCGTCGCACTGCCAGTTCAGCCAGCCCAGGTTCTGTACGTGGGCCTGGTAGCAGATGTTGCCGTAGGTGGTGGGCGGTCCGGCGGCCTCCGCAGGGCCCGCGGTCGTGGTGAGGATGCCCAGCGCGAGAACCGCGCCGGCCAGGGCCGTGGTGAATCGCTTCTTGATCATGACTGTCTCCTAGCCCGGGTACGGGAGGGTGTGAGCAGGCTTTGCGGTGCTGAACATATGCGCCGCGGGGCGCTTTCCCGCCCGTCCCAGGGCGTCCCGGCGTCCCTGGGACGTCCCGGACTTTCGTCCCGGGCTCTCCTCGGCCGTTCCGGGGGCTCCTCTACCCGCCCCACCAGGAACCCGTGGCTGCGCAGGTCGGACGGGAGCCTGCTCAGCACGACTGAGCTGCTGTTGCGTCGGGCTGGGAGTGCGCGCAGCGGCCACGCTTTTCACGGCACGGGGGCTTGCCGCCCGGCCTTCGGTTGTTCCTCAACCACCTGACTGCGGTCGCACCGCTGTACCGCGGTCCCGGAGCGCCACTCCCTTCCCCGCGCCCCTCGACCCATCAGGTGGCCGGCACCGCAGCGGAACGCCGGGACCTTCCCGAGCCTCCACCCGCCGACGTCGTCCGCAAAGAACTCGACGAGCTGAACGTCTCCGCCCCTCGCTCGATGGCTGGGTACTCACGCGCGAAGTTCCCGCACTGGATCACCCAGTACGGCGCCTGCGACACCCGCGAAGCCGTCGTCAAACGGGATGGCCAGAACGTCGTCCAGGACGACCAGTGCCGCGCCGTCTCCGGCACCTGGGTCAGCCCCTACGACGGAAAGGTGGCCACGAAGCCGTCGACCGAGGTCGACATCGACCACATGGTCCCCCTCGCCAACGCCTGGCGCTCCGGAGCCGACGAGTGGGACACCGCCCTGCGACGCAAGTTCGCCAACGACCTCAACAACCCCAAAGACCAACTCCTGCTGAACAGGGTCAAGCTTCAGTGCCGTGACCGCGAGGTGCAGCGCCATCGGTGCCCTTTCAGCAATCTTTACGCCCGACCACCACCGCCCTTGCGGTTCACGGGCGTGCAGCGCCACCCCCGCCTTAACGAGCCCTGTAACAAGCCCGCCGAGGACCAGTGCGATCCCGATATAGGCGAGGACCGCCCGAAGGGGTCTGATGCACGATCGGGTGACATCTGAACTGGCTTGCCCTGTGGGGCGGGTGGGAAGGATGTCGCTGTGCCCAAGTCTTATCCGGAAGAGTT
>NZ_JBSFHY010000099.1:0-7357 GCF_053597295.1 Streptomyces sp. NPDC001450 | reverse complement strand
GTGGTCGTCCGGGGCGGGGAGTGTCTGGCGGAAGTGGCGACAACTGCGGTCCGAGCCCGGCGTGTTCGGGCCGGTCGCGTACGACCCGACCGTCTCCCACCCCGTCGACACGCTCGCTGCGGCCAGTTCCCGCGTTGCTCGCGGCCGTGTGTCAGGTTCGGGTGCCGAGGTGATGTCTCACAGCCGTCGGACGCGCAGCACGCCGGTCAGCATCGGGAGGGTGAACTCGCCGCGGGAGGTCTCCGGTCTGCTCGCGAGGAACGCGCGGATCCGGCCCAGCGTGGCCTCTTGTTCCTGTTCCGGCATGACCAACATCCCCGCGCGCGTCGCGATGGTCGCGGCGAGCGAGTCCGCGGTGCGGCGCTGTCCGTGCGGGAACTCGGCCTGCTCCGGCGAGCCGAACCGGGCGGCCACGCCCGTCTTGGGAAGGTGCATGTCGGCCGTCTCGGCGCGCCAGCTGGTGGGCGTGTCACGCGGGCCGATGGCCGCGCTCCCGCTGACCCGCGCGAGCCCGGAAACCCACTCGACCTGGTCGTCCATGAGGTTCCACAGGCCGGCCAGGATGCCGCCGGGCGCGAGGACCCTGGCGATTTCGGGTCCCGCGACGGCCATGTCGAACCAATGCATGGCGTTGCCGGCCAGCACGGCATCGACAGAAGCGTCCGGCAGCGGTATCGCCTCGGCACTACCCGGCAGGGCCCGGACAGCCGGCAGCGAGCGGCGCAGCTCGGTCAGCATCCCCGGGTCGGGCTCCACAGCGATGACTTCGGCACCCAGCGCGACCAGCGTGGCGGTCAGCTTGCCGGTTCCGGCACCGAGGTCGAGCACGCGCGGGCCGGGCGCGGGTTCGAGCGCCCAGTGCACCGCGGCCTGCGCGTAGTCGGGACGGTGCTCGGCGTATGCGACCGCCGCCGCACCGAACGACGAGGCGTGAAGTAACCGTTCCTCCTGGTCCATGCGGTGACGCTATCGGTGCTGCCGGCGGTCGGCTACCCCGCCTCACCACTTCGGTGACGGCTGCCCGACAGCGCTGCCGGCCAACAAGGCGTCTCATTCGGTGGTCTCGGTGGCCTCCTGGCATGGGGATTGCCGAGCGCCTTGTGCCGGACGAGCTGTGGGCGCTGTTCCAGCGGTGGTTCCGCCCGCACCGGTCCGCCCGCACCGGTCCGCCCGCACCGGTCCGTCCGCAGGGCGGAGGCCGCCGTCGGCATGGGAACCGAGAGGTCCTGGCGGCGATCATGTTCGTGGCTACATCGGGATGTACATGGCAACAACTGCTGCGTCGTTCGGCCCATCCGGGGCTACCGCTCACCGGCGGTTAGCAGAGTGGATCGAGGCAAGTACGGGCCGAAGATCCATCTGATCATGGCAATAAGGGTTACGACTACAACCACCTGCGCCGGTCCGCCATGTGGCTGCCGCACCTGACCTGCACAGACGGGGGATTTTCGTATCAGCAGTCGGAGCGTCCCGGAGAGCCGGGCGGCCAGTCTGCCAGAGCCATCAGCGGCAACCGTCTACCAGCGGCACCGCCGCTGGTCAGCGGACGGCACCTGGCAGCGGATCCTGGGCGAGTTACAGATCGAGGTGGATGCCGCCGATCCCGACGGGGCACCGGCCAAGGCGGCAGAGGAGGAGAAGCGCTCAGCGCAGGCGCGCACGGGCGGTGAACATCGACTTCATGTCCTGCCGGGTGCATCAGCATGCGGCCGGGCCTCGTCACCGGCCCCTGCGTGACTTTCCGTAAAGGCGGCGGTGCGCGCGTGGCGGAGGATGGGAGGGAGGCGCTGGGGCGCTCGCCGGGAGGGCTGACCAGCAAGAACCATCTGCCGGCCGACGACCGGGCTCGCCCACCGACTGGGCAGACTGACTGGGCAGACCTCGCCGGGCCAGCGAGGCGACAGCCTCATGTTCGTCCCTGTGCTGGACGGCTTGCGGATCCGGCGGCGTGGACCGGGCCGACCGCGCAGCCGCCAGGATCTCCCGCACGCGCGGCGGGCCGGAGCAGTTACCGTGTCTGGCATGGCGGACATATTCCGGCGGCGGAGACGGCTGCGCCGGCACGCCGGTTTCGACGGGCGGGCGGGGCAGGCGACGTTCGAGGCGCTGCACCGTGCGTCCCTGGCGGCGCCGGCGCTGCGCGGCGGGCTGACCGGGTCGTCGGCCGGCGCGGCCGCGCGGCATCTGCGCGAGTTGCTGGGCGCTCCGGCGCTGGCCGTCACGGACACCGAACGCGTGCTGACCTGGGACGGCGTCGGCAAGCATCACACCGGCTCGGCCGTGGGCCTTGCGGCGGAGGTGCTTGCGGGTGGCCGGACGGCGGTGCTGAAGGACGGCGGGGTGTGGTGCGGGGAGGGGCGGTGCGAGGTCAGGGAGGCCGTCGTGGCGCCGCTCGTGGTGGAGGACCGGGTCGAGGGGGCGCTGCTCGCGTACGCCCCCGGTGTGTCGGCGGGGCTGGTCCGGGCGACCGGCGAGGTGGCCCGCTGGATGTCCGGCCAGCTCGAGCTCGCTGAGCTGGACCGGTCCCGGACCCGTCTGGTGGAGGCGGAGCTGCGGGCGCTGCGCGCGCAGATCTCGCCGCACTTCTCGTGCAACGCGCTGACCGCGATCGCCTCGTTCGTCCGCACCGATCCGGAGCGGGCTCGCGAACTGCTACTGGATTTCGCCGACTTCACGCGCTACTCCTTCCGCCGCCACGGCGAGTTCACCACGCTGGCGGAGGAGTTCCGCTCGGTCGGTCAGTATCTGCTGCTGGAGCAGGCGCGTTTCGGCGAACGGCTGCGGGTCGACGTGCAGGCGGCACCGGAGGTGCTGCCGGTGGCGGTGCCGTTCCTGTGCGTGCAGCCGCTGGTCGAGAACGCGGTGCGGCACGGCTTCGAGGGCAGGACCGGACCGGGGCGGATCATCGTGCTCGCCTGGGACGCCGGCGCCGAGGCGCACATCACGGTGGAGGACGACGGCGTGGGAATGGACCCCGGGGAGCTGCGGCGCGTCCTGGCCGCGGGCGGGGCCGGGAGCACGGGCGCCGCCGGTGCGTGCGGCGCGGGCCCGGGGAACTCGGGCGGGGTGGGCCTGGGGAACGTCGACGCCAGGCTGCGCCAGGTGTACGGGGATGCGTACGGGGTGGTGGTCGAGACCGCACCGGGGGCGGGCACCAAGGTGCGGATCCGGGTGCCCAAGTACCGGGCGGGCGTGGTGGCCCCGGCGGCCGGGGGAGACCGCCTGGCTGAAGGGCTCGACGCGCTCAGTTGAACGCCCTGCCCTCACGGCTGTGGCGAACTCCACATGTGCGGCGGGTTGACCCGCTGTGCGGGGAATGCTCCCATTCGCGCATGCTGAGCTTCCTGGTGGTCGACGACGAGCCTCACGCGCTGGAGGAGCTCGTCTACCTGCTCGGGCTCGAACCGTGCGTCGGCCCCGTGGAGTCCGCGGCCGACGGCGCCGCGGCGCTGCTGGCGCTGGACCGCGCGCTGGCCGAGAACCGGCCCGTGGACGCGGTGTTCCTCGACATCCGCATGCCGGGTCTGGACGGACTGGAGGTGGCCCGGGTCCTGTCCCGGTTTGCCGAGCCGCCGCCGGTGGTGTTCGTCACCGCGTACGACGGCTTCGCGGTGCCCGCCTTCGATGTGCGGGCCCTGGACTACCTGCTCAAGCCCGTACGTGCCCAGCGGCTCGCGGAAACCGTCCGGCGCATCGGCGAGCGGCGCGCGGACCTGGTCCCCGCGGACCCTGCCCCCGCGGACCGGGAACCCGCTCCCACCGGGCCCCCGACGTCCGCGGAGCAGCCCGCCGACGACCAGGTGATCGCCGTCGAACTGTCCGGCGTGACGCGGTTCGTCCAGCGCTCCGAGGTACGGCATGTGGAGGCGTGCGGCGACTACGTGCGTCTGCACCTCGAGTCCGGCAGCCATCTGCTGCGGGCGCCGCTGTCCAGCCTGGAGGACCAGTGGCAGGACGCCGGCTTCGTGCGCGTGCACCGCCGCCACCTCGTCGCCACCGACCACATCGAGGAACTGCTGACCGACTCCGGGCGGCTGTCGGTGCGCGTGGCCGGCGCCGTCGTGCCGGTCAGCCGCCGCAGCAGCCGGAAGCTGCGCGAGATGCTACTGCCCCCGTCCGGCCCGCCGAAGGGCGGAAGAGCCGCCGATGGCTGAGCCGGCGCGGCGTGTGGCCGTCACCCATCCCCGCACCCGGGCCGCCCGGCCCGGTCAGCGAGGCGCCGTGGTACGGGATGTGCACGAGCAGACCGCGCTCGGGGAGGTCTACGTGAAGGCGCTGATGCGCGCCCAGCTCCGGCTGGGGCTGCTGGTCTGCGGCGCGGTCTTCCTGCCGCTCGCCGCCCTGCCGCTGCTCCTTGGGTATGTACCGGAGCTGCATCACGCGCGGCTGTGGGGTGCCGGTCTGCCGTGGCTCCTCCTGGGACTGCCGGTGCACGCGCTGCTCGTGGTGGCCGGAGCCTGCTACGTCGGCCGGGCCGAGCGCCACGAACGCGACTTCGCCGAGCACGTCCACCGGTCATGAACGCACCGGAGAACCTGGCCGCCGTACTGCTGGTCGTGGCCGTGACGGTGGCCGTCGGCGGCTACGGCCTCAAGTCCCGTTCGACGCCGGACTTCTACGTCGCCTCCCGCACGGTGTCACCGCTGCGCAACGCCGCCGCTGTCAGTGGCGAATACCTCTCGGCTGCCTCCTACCTGGGCATAGCGGGGCTGGTGGTGGCGTACGGCAGCACGATGCTCTGGTACGGCATCGGATACACGGCGGGCTATCTGGTGCTGCTCGTCCTGGTGGCCGCGCCGCTGCGCCGGTCGGGGGCCTACACCGTCTCCGACTTTGCCGAGGCGCGCCTCGGCTCGCCGGCGGTGCGGCGGACGGCGACCGCTTTCGTGGTGCTCATCGGGTGGCTTTACCAGGTGCCGCAACTCCAGGGCGCGGGGCTGGCTCTGCATGCCGCGCTCGGCGCGCCCGCCTGGTCGGGTGCCCTGCTGGTGACGGCGGTGGTGCTGGTCGGCGTGGTCGCCGGAGGCATGCGCAGCGTCACGCTCGTCCAGGCCTTCCAGTTCTGGCTGAAGCTTGCCACGCTCGCCGTTCCGGCGGTCGTCCTGCTGCTTGTCTGGCGCGGGATCTGGCACCCGTCCGGCAGCCCGGCCCCCGCCTCCGACGCCTCGGCGCCCGCCGTGCACGCGTCCGCCGGGCACGCGGCGGGCGCGGGTGCGACCTGGCCCGCGCGCGCCCAGGGCGGCGGCCGCGGACTCTACAGCCTGTACTCGCTGATGGTGGCCACCTTCCTCGGGGCGATGGGCATGCCACATGTCATCGCCCGCTTCTACACCAACCCCGACGGCCGCGCCGCCCGCCGGACGACGGTCGGAGTCCTCGGTCTGCTCGGCGTCTTCTACCTGCTGCCCGAGGTGTACGGCGGCCTCGGACGGCTCTTCGCTCCCGGCCTGGCCCAGGGGAACCGGGCGGACGCCGTGGTGCTGCTGCTGCCCGGCCGGCTGGTGCCCGGCGCGGTGGGGCAGCTGCTGACGGCGCTGGTCGTCGCGGGTGCCTTCGCCGCCTTCCTGTCGACCTGTTCGGGGCTTGCCCTGTCGGTCGCCGCCGTGCTCTCGCAGGACCTCTTCGGCGGGGACGTGCGGGGCTTCCGCCGGGCCTCCGCGGTCGCCGTGCTCGCACCCTGCGGGATCGCACTACTGCTGTCGGGTAGCGGGGTGTCCGTGGCCCACGAGGTCGGCCTGATCTTCTCCGTGGCCGCCTCCACCTTCTGCCCGCTGCTGGTGCTGGGTATCTGGTGGCGAGGGCTCACCGCGCCCGGAGCCGTCGCCGGGATGCTGGTCGGCGGAGGGCTGTCGGCGGCGGCGCTGACAGGCACGCTGCTGGGGGCGGGCGGTACGGGCTGGGTCGGGATGCTGCTCGCCGAGCCCGCGGCCTGGAGCGCGCCGACGGCGTTCCTGACCATGGTGGGCGTCTCCCTGGCAACGCGCGGCCGGGTGCCCGCGAACACTCCCGTGATGCTAGCCCGTCTGCACCTGCCGGAGACGCTGGCGGCCGGCGCGTCCGGCCGTTCGGCGGGGGTGGGCGACCGTTCGTCCCTGGAACACGGCCGTCCGTCGCACCACCGGCACCACTGATCGACAGGTTCCGTACGGGGGCTCCCGGCCGGGACGCGGCTGCCGCACAGTAACCGGCCAGAGCGCAACACCGCGCGAAGCCCGGCCGCCCAGCCGCGCTCCCGGACCGGGAGCGGCAGCGGGATCTTCCGCACCCTGATGTGCGGGCATCCGCGAACATCCGGCCCCGACCCCGAGCCAGCCCGCGGCCCACCGGCCACCGCACACCACATACCGCACCCTTCGCGACTTGGCCGCGTCCGAGGACCCCGCGCACCACCCCGTCCCAGAACCCGAGCCGAGCACGTACCCCTCCACCCAAGGACTGCACCATGACCGACATTCAGACGCCCGCCACCGACGAGCGACCCGCCGCCGACGCCACCGACGAGCGGACCCCGGCCGGGCCCACGGCCCCGCGCCCGCAGATCGCCGACCCCGGCCCGCTGGGCCTGGCGGCGTTCGCCCTCACCACCTTCGTGCTCTCCGCCTTCAACGCCGGTCTGATCAAGGATGCGTCGCTGGAGGCCGTCGTACTGCCGCTCGCCCTGTGGTACGGCGGCATCGCCCAACTCCTCGCCGGAATGTGGGAGTTCCGCAAGAACAACACCTTCGGCGCGCTGGCCTTCACCTCGTACGGCGCTTTCTGGCTCTCCTTCGCGGCCTACGTCCAGTTCGTCGCGCCGAAGCTGCCGGCCGACCACGCCTACCAGGCGACCGGCCTGTTCCTGCTCGCCTGGACGGTGTTCACCGCCTACATGACGATCGTCGCCTGCCGGATCAACGGCGTCCTGCTCGCCGTGTTCACGGTGCTTCTGCTGACCTTCGTGCTGCTCACCGCCGGGGAGCTGGGACAGCGGGCGGCACTGGGGCACGCGGGCGGCTGGGCGGGCCTGCTCACCGCGCTGCTCGCCTGGTACGGCTCGTTCGCCGGGGTGGCCAACGCCACCTGGAAGGGCAGGTCCCTGCCGACGTGGCCGTTCGGGGCCTGACCCCGCCACCGCCGACCGCCACCTGACCGCCGACCCCCCCGACCACGAGGAAGTCATCATGAGCAACGAGAGCCTGGCCAACCTGCTCAGGGAAGAACGCAGGTTCGCGCCGCCGGCTGACCTGGCCGCGCACGCCAACGTCACGGCGGAGGTGTATGCACAGGCCAAGGCTGACAGGCTCGGCTTCTGGGCCGAGCAGGCCCGTCGGCTGACCTGGGCCAAGGAGCCGACCGAGACGCTGGACTGGTCGAACCC
>NZ_JBSFHY010000098.1:0-7726 GCF_053597295.1 Streptomyces sp. NPDC001450 | reverse complement strand
GAGGGCCTCCTCGCCGTCTTCTTCTTCGTCGCCGGCATCGAGCTCAAGCGCGAGCTTGTCGCCGGGGACCTGCCACCGGGCTCCTGAGGGCGGTCTCCCGCCCGTCCTCACACGGCCACGGGGCCGGTGCCGCCGAGCAGCGCGGACGCGGTGTGGAGGAGAGTGGGTCCACCCTCGCCCACGGACGCGCCCTCGGGGCGGTCGTGGCAGGTGAAGCCGAGACGCGTCATCGCCCGCACGACCTCGCCGGCGGTGAAGTCACGGGGGTCCTGTCGCGTGACGACCCGGCCCACCTGCTTGACGGGGTAGCGGCGGCGGCCGATGGTCACGGACGCCCCCGTGACGAGCTCGGGCCTGACGCCCTTCATCGAGGCCAACACCCCGGTCCTGGTCAGGTCGAACGGGTACCGGGCGATGACACAGCGCATGATGCCTCACGGGGGAGTAGTCGCAGGGGGGAGAACGGCATGCCCGGGCCGAGGCGGATCAGCGCGAGAGGGCGACGCCGCCCGGAACCCGGCCGTACTCACCGACGCCGCCGGGGCCGGAAGGGGGCGGCGATCCGTCGAGGACGTCCCGCAGGCGGATCCGGTCCGTGTACGTGGAACTGTTGCGGAGAACGGCGAGCCGGACCAGGGTGACCAAGCCCTTGCTCTCGTCGTCCCCGTCGCACACGGTCAGGTAATCGACCCGGGCACCCGCCATGACGGCCAGAGCCACTTCGACGGTCATGTCATCACTTACCCGAGGCCCGTGCCCTTCGCTGTCGTCGACCACGGACACGGGGGCGGGGTCCGGCCTGCGGTACTGCGTCCGCTCTGGCGTCAAGGGGGTCTCCTTCGGTAAGGGCTGGTCGGCCTGACGGCCCTTGCGGCCGTCCACGGGGGCTCCTGGGACCGCGCCGGTCTAGGCAGCCGAGTCGCTACCGGGCCGCCGTGCCCTGCGGCGCACCCCCGCGCCGACGGGTCGGCCCTGGCCGGTGCGGCCCCGGCGGCCTGGGGAGGACGAAGACGCGCGGCGGGTGCGTTCCACGGCAGGCGCGGTGATGACCACCGGGAGGCCGGAGGGCGTCTGGGCGCCGGTGATGCGGCTCAGCTCCGCCTCGCCCGAGCGGACCGGGGTGATGTGCGGGGTGATGCCGGCCGAGGCCATCAGTCGGCTCATGCCGCGGCGCTGGGCGGGTGTCACCAGGGTGACGACGCTGCCGGACTCCCCGGCGCGGGCCGTACGGCCGCCACGGTGCAGGTAGTCCTTGTGGTCGCTGGGCGGATCCACGTTGACGACCAGGTCGAGGCTGTCGACGTGGATGCCGCGGGCCGCGACGTTGGTGGCGACCAGGACGGTGACGTGACCGTCCTTGAACTGCGCCAGGGTCCGGGTGCGCTGCGGCTGCGACCTGCCACCGTGCAGGGCCGCGGCGCGGACACCGCTGTTCAGCAGGTGTTCGGTCAGCCGGTCCACGGCGTGCTTGGTGTCCAGGAACATGATGACCCGGCCGTCCCGGGCCGCGATCTCGGTGGTCGTGCGGTGCTTGTCCGCGTCGTGCACGTGGAGTACGTGGTGCTCCATCGTGGTGACGGCACCGGCCGACGGGTCGACGGAGTGCACCACGGGGTCGGTCAGGTAGCGGCGGACCAGCAGGTCGACGTTGCGGTCCAGGGTGGCCGAGAACAACATCCGCTGGCCCTCGGGGCGCACCTGGTCGAGCAGGGCGGTGACCTGGGGCATGAATCCCATGTCGGCCATCTGGTCCGCCTCGTCGAGAACCGTGATGCCGACGTCGTCGAGTCGGCAGTCGCCCCGGTCGATGAGGTCCTTGAGCCGACCGGGCGTCGCGACGACCACCTCCGCACCGGTGCGTAGCGCACCGGCCTGCCTCCCGATGGACATTCCGCCGACCACGGTGGCGAGCCGCAGGCTCACCGAGCGGGCGTAGGGAGCGAGCGCGTCGGTGACCTGCTGGGCCAGCTCACGGGTGGGGACGAGGACCAGGGCCAGTGGCCGGCGCGGCTCGGCGCGCCGACCCGCCGCACGGGCCAGTACCGCGAGGCCGAAGGCGAGGGTCTTGCCCGACCCGGTGCGGCCGCGACCGAGTACGTCACGGCCGGCGAGGGAGTTCGGCAGGGTAGCCGCCTGGATGGGGAACGGTACGGTCACGCCCTCGTGGCCGAGCGTGGCCAGCAACGGCGTCGGCATGGCGAGATCGGCGAACGACTCGACGGCGGGCAACGCCGGTGTGCTCGTCTTCGGCAGTGCGAACTCACCTTGTGCGGCCCGCCGGCCACCGTAGCCCTTGGAGCGGCTCTGAACAGCGGAGCGGCCGACGGCAGCGCTTCCTCCGAAGCGGTCGTATGTGCGAGTTGTGCGTGCACGGTTCATGCGGAACCTTCCTCGATGCGGGCGCGTATTCAAGGAATTTCCGCAGTGAAATGAACGGCGCAGAGAATCTCGAGAACGAGCCGGAAAAAGCAGGGTTGAATCACCCTGAAAATGAAGCGAGCTGGGGCCCGCACCCCAAGGTGCGGGCCCCAGCTGCGAAGTATGTGTCAGTGCGACGCGTCAGGCGGGAACGATGTTCTCGGCCGTCGGGCCCTTCTGGCCCTGCGCGATGTCGAACGACACCTTCTGGCCTTCCAGCAGCTCGCGGAAGCCCTGGGTGGCGATGTTCGAGTAGTGGGCGAAGACGTCGGCGCCGCCGCCGTCCTGCTCGATGAAGCCGAAGCCCTTTTCCGCGTTGAACCACTTCACGGTGCCAGTGGCCATTTTGTTTCTCCTTCGGAGGCGGTGTCAGGAATGCACCCTGTGCGCATTCCGTGTCGCCGTGATGATCAGCCGTCGGAAAAACCTTCTGGCAACCACACCTGCAACTAACACCGACAGTAGCACGTCGTGAGCGACCTCGCGGGGTGGATAATTCCTGGCTGTCTGCCGTCTCAGGAATATTTCTCGTGCGCCGTGTCGATTTCTCACTTCACGACCACAGAAATTACTCTCCCGGGCCGCACTGTTGCCGTCGAGTCTTTCCGGTCACAGCGCTGTGACCTCCGTCGACGGCTTGGGCGCGGCTGCCGTCGTCATCGGCGGGCGACCGTGCCGACGAGCGCGCCGAGACCCCAGCAGCGAGACGAAGGCCACCCGGCGGTTCCGGCGGGGCGACCGCGGCGCCCGCGCCCGGGGCGGTCCGGGACCTGGCGATCATCAAGGAGGCGGCCAAGCGCCGGGGCATGAGCGAGGCCGAGATCATCCGGGACCCCTGGTCTGCTGTACGCGACCGCGCCCACCATGGCTCTGGTGGGCATGGCGCGCATCGCTTCAGTCCACGTTGCCCCCCAAAGGAGGTGTGGTCCGCCCACCGCACCCAGACAGGCATCACTCGGCGCGAGTACGACGCCTGCATGAGTGGCGCGACTCAGGCGAGCGGCCTCACGCTGGAGGATCCCGTCTCCTTCGACGAGCCGGTGACGCTCAGCGTGCTTCGCTCTGCGGGGGCTTTCCACCCTCCGCAGAGCTATCGCCCTTCGTGAAGCGCTGGTCGAGGACGGGCCCAGGAAACGGCCCAGGCGCTACTGCGCGGGCGGCTTGCTCGGCGGCTCCCAGCCGTGGGTGAGGATGTCGAAGACTCCCTCGACGGCGGCCCGGCGGTCCTGCCGGCCGCGAGCGAGCACCGGGATCTCGAGTACGAATCGGGCAAGAGCCACACATGCGAGGTTGTCGTGGTCCACGCCGAACTCGTCGGCGATGACTGCGCTGAGGCTGTCGGTGTACCGGGTCCACATGCGTTCGGCGTAGGCGCGCAGCGCCGGCGTGGAGTTCACCAGGTTGGTGAACTCGGCCGCCTGAGGATGCGTCTCGATCGACGGCCAGGTGTCCAGGACGTGCTGTCGAAGGGCATCGAGGATGCTTTGGTCGGAGGGTCGCTGGCGCACCGCGGCGATCAATTGTGACTCTCGGTCTTCGTCCTGGTCGAATACCAGCGCTTCCTTGCCGCTGAAGTGCTTGAACACCGTCGCGGTCGACACGTCGGCGGCGTCGGCGATGTCACGGATGCTCACCTGGTCGTAGCCGCGCTCCAGGAAGAGTTGCAGTGCGGCGTCGGCGATCGCCTGCCGGGTGGCCGCCTTCTTGCGGTCGCGGCGGCTGGCAGAGGGCACGGTCATGGCTACAGCGTACTCGATAGTCGCATCAGTCGCTAAGTAGAGTCGTTGCACTTTTCTACTCGCTCTGATTTTATGGGTTATCGCGAGTACCTGATGAGCGGCACATCCCTCGTCAGCCTGGTCATCGTCTGCCCTGCGCCGACCTGTTCACCTGAGAGGCCCCTCTGCGTGGCACAACCGGGTGCCGAGGCCGACGACGCCCGGCCTGCTCGCCCCTCTTCGCCGACTGAAAGGGACAACCATGAACTCCCCAGAACCCGCCCGGGCACGCATCAGCATCATCGGCGCCGGCCCCGGCGGACTGACCTGCGCCCGCATCCTTCAGCAGCGCGGCATAGCGGTCACCGTCTACGACCGCGACCGGGGCCCCGACGCGCGCAACCAGGGGGGCACCCTCGATCTGCACGCCGACAGCGGCCAGATCGCCCTGCGCGAAGCCGGTCTGCTCGACGAGTTCTTCAAGCTCGCCCGCCCCGAAGGGCAGGAAATGCGCCAGATGGACGCGACCGGCACGATCACGTCCCATGAAGTCCCGGCGGCCCACGAACTCTTCAAGCCGGAAATCGACCGTGGCCAGCTGCGTAACCTGTTGCTCGACTCCCTGCTACCGGGAACCGTGCACTGGGGCCGCGCCCTCGACACGATCAGTGGACCCGACGGCGGGCCGCGGCGATTGCACTTCACCGACGGCACGACCGTCCAGACCGATCTGGTCATCGGCGCCGACGGAGCCTCCTCCCGGGTACGCCCGGCCGTGTCCCCCGCCGTCCCCCAGTACACCGGGGTGAGCTTCCTGGAAGCATGGTTCTCAGACGTCGAGAACCGGCACCCGGACATGGCCGAGCTGGTCGGCCAGGGCAGCGCCCACGCAGCCGACGGCGAGCGCGGCCTGTTCGCCCAGCGCAACAGCGGAAACCACATCCGCGTCTACATCGTCCAACGAGTCCCCCTCGACTGGATCAGCACGAGCGGCCTGACAGTCGAGGACACCGACGGCATCCGCGCCCTGCTCCTGGGCGAGTACGCCCACTGGTCGCCCCGCATGCGCCGGATGATCACGGAAAACGACGGCCTTTACGTCGACCGCCCGATCTTCGCCCTCCCGGTCCCGCACGCCTGGGAACACAACCCGACGGTGACCCTGCTCGGAGATGCCGCCCACCTCATGCCCCCGCTCGGTGTCGGCGTCAACCTCGCCATGCTCGACGCCGGCGAAATCGCCCTCGCTCTCGCGAACGCCGCCACCGTCGCCGACGCGATCCGCACCTACGAGAAGACCATGCTCCCCCGCTCGACCGAGACGGCCAAGGCCCTCGAAGGCGGCGCCGAACACCTGCTGTCCGCCGACGTACCCGACCTCAGCAGCAACAACGACGCCCGGCACTAGGGGCTGACTGGTTTTCAGCCGTCACCAGCAGATGATGGCGCAGCCGAGGGCGATGAAGGCTTGGCGGATGCCGTCGCGGATCTCCCAGCGGATGCGCACGCGCCAAAACCAGTGCGGCAGCGCGATGGCGCCTTCTACGACCCAGCGGCGGACTCCGAGGCCGGAGCCGTGTTCGGGGCCGCGTCGGGCGATGACCGTGGGGATCTCGAGCGGGTGGACCTTGTCGCGTCAGGGCACGCAGAGGGCACGCCGCCCTCAAATTGGTCTAGGCAACAAACAAACCCCAGGCCACTGACCTGGGGTTTCTCTCTGGAGCGGGTGACGAGAATCGAACTCGCGCTCTCAGCTTGGGAAGCTGATGTTCTACCATTAAACTACACCCGCGTAAGACGGACGGGGCGGCTCCGTAGAGTCGATGTCCGAACGCTCGCTCACTGTACCTCATCGCAGACCCCCGGTGCTCGGACCGCGGGGTCCGTGTGCGTTGGGGGTGTGTTGCAGGCGCGTCGGAGGGGTGGGATTCCGGTGCGGGGGACGCGAGTTGGGGCGTACCGTGGAGGGGTGGGAGAGGGTCCGGGTGGGGCCGGAGTGCCGCCTGGAGAGTCGTCTCTTTGATCCCGTAATGTGGCTTTTGTCGTCAGGGCAGCAAGCCGGACGCGGCTCTTGGGGAAGGGACTTGAGGGACTTGATGGAACGCACCGTCGTTCGCTGTGCGGACGGGCACGTCTTCAGCACCGCTTCGTTCCCGATGCAGCAGGCCGAGCGGCTCGGCCCCGGCCGGCTGGTGAGGTGTCCGCGGTGTGCCCGGCTCCGCAGTGCGGTGCCGGTGGCTCTGCAGAAGCGGTAGCGGGCAGGCGCTGCAAGATCGAAAGGCGCGCGGGGTCGCACGATTGTCGCGGCTCCGCGTGCCTTGCGTATCCTCGGGACGTGCTTCTCTCAGACAAGGACATCCGGGCCGAGATCGACGCCGGGCGGGTGCGCATCGATCCTTACGACGAATCCATGGTGCAGCCGTCGAGCATCGACGTGCGTCTCGACCGTTTCTTCCGGGTGTTCGAGAATCACCGGTACCCCCACATCGACCCGTCCATCGAGCAGGCCGACTTGACGCGGCTGGTCGAGCCCGAGGGCGACGAGCCGTTCATCCTGCATCCCGGCGAGTTCGTGCTGGCCAGCACGTACGAGGTCATCACGCTGCCGGACGATCTCGCCTCGCGCCTCGAGGGGAAGAGCTCGCTGGGGCGGCTGGGGCTCGTCACGCACTCCACCGCCGGGTTCATCGACCCGGGTTTCAGCGGCCACGTGACCCTGGAGCTGTCCAACCTCGCCACCCTGCCGATCAAGCTCTGGCCGGGCATGAAGATCGGCCAGCTGTGCATGTTCCGGCTCAGCTCGCCCGCCGAGTTCCCGTACGGCAGCGAGCGCTACGGCTCCCGGTACCAGGGGCAGCGCGGGCCGACCGCCTCGCGGTCCTTCCAGAACTTCCACCGGACCCAGGTGTGAGGACGGCCGCGACATGAGCGACGTACGGGAGAACCTGACCTACGAGCGGTTCGGTGCCGCCATCCGTGAGCTGGCGCAGACCATCGCCGACGACGGGTACGAGCCGGACATCGTGCTCAGCATCGCGCGCGGGGGTGTCTTCGTCGCCGGCGGGCTGGCCTACGCCCTCGACTGCAAGAACATCCATCTCGTGAACGTCGAGTTCTACACGGGCGTCGGGACGACGCTCGAGATGCCCGTCATGCTCGCGCCCGTCCCCAACGTCATCGACTTCTCCGACAAGAAGGTGCTCATCACCGACGACGTCGCGGACACCGGCAAGACGCTCAAGCTCGTGCGCGACTTCTGCCTCGACACCGTCGCCGAGGTGCGCTCCGCCGTGATCTATGAGAAGTCCCACTCCCTCGTGAAGTGCGAGTACGTCTGGAAGCGCACCGACGAGTGGATCAACTTCCCGTGGAGCGTCCTGCCGCCCGTGGTGAAGCGGGCCGGACAGGTCCTCGACGCCTAGACGGCAACAGCAACAGCAGCAGTAACAGCAGTAACGGCAATAGCAGGAGTATCGAGAGAAGGGCCCCCGGCGCTGCTTCCGTTCTAGTGGTCGTCGCAACACCCCAGCTCAGGGGATGCGATGGACTTCGAGATTCGGGATGAGCGGAAGCCTCAGGGGCCCCGCAGG
>NZ_JBSFHY010000097.1:0-8546 GCF_053597295.1 Streptomyces sp. NPDC001450 | reverse complement strand
GAGAGCCGGGCTGCGATTGGTCCTGAATGCCTGTCTACGCCCACCCGCGTTGATATGCAATACTTTTCCCGAGAAAATCACAGAAAATGTGATAAGGGCTGTGGTTACGTCCCGTGTACGGAGAGCCGTCGCCTGCCGTCGATGCGCGCTCCCAAGCGCTGGTCACTCCGTCCCGCTCGCCGAGTCGAGGCGGGCCCAGACGGGCCAGAGAGCCTCCTGGGCTTCCCGGTAGGCCTGGTAGGCCTCCTCAAGCACCGCGACGCGGCCTGCGGCCGGCTCATGGCGCCTGATGATCGGAGCGACGGCGCGCGGGTCCGTCCCGTCGCCGAGCAGTCCGACGGCACCGGCGGCGAGGAGGGCCGCCCCGCGGGCGGCGCTCTCCTCGACGTCCGTCACCAGAACCGGCCGGCGCAGGGCGTCGGCGAACATCTGGCTCCAGACGGCGCTGCGCGCGGCGCCGCCGGTCAGCCTGACAGGTCCGCTGAGGTGCAGGTGGGAGCGGAGCACGTCGACGTGCCACCGGTGATTGAGGACGACACCCTCCATCAAGGCCCTCAGCAGGTGCCCGCGGTCGTGCCAGCCGCGCAGGCCGAGGAAGGTCCCGGAGGCCGGCCGCTGGTGGGGGGATCCGTAGACGAACGGATGGAACAGCACCTCCGAAGGACCCTTCAGGTGCTCCACGACCTCCTGGCTCAAGGCGTCGTAAGCGTCGTCCCGGTGCCCCGCTGGTGCACCCGTGACCTGCAGGAACCACTCCAGGTTCGCCACCGAGGCGGGCGAGGTGGACATGATCATCCAACGCCCGGGACACAGGAATCTGCGGCACTGCCAACGGACGTCGGTGACAGGGTGATCGCAGACCACCTGGTTGATGCTGAACGTCCCCGCGATGAGGCACAGTTGGCCCACGTCGGTTGCGCCGATCCCCAGCGCCGCCGCGTCGACGTCATGGGCGCCGGTGACGACGGGCGTACCGGCGGCGAGCCCTGTGACGGCCGCGGCCTGCGGGGTGACCGTTCCGCACACCGCCTCGCAGGCCCGCACGGGGGGCAGTTTGGCGGCGAGCCGCCCGAGCTCGAACAGGTCGAGCAGCTCCTGCGAGTATCCGCCCCGGCGCATGTCGGTGAAGGAGGCGCTGGCGTCCGTCGGATCGGTGGCCACCACGCCCGTCAGCTGCTGACGCAGCCAGTCCTTGCACGACAGCAGCCAGCGGGCCCGCTCCAGCACGGCCGGCTCGTGACGTTCGAGCCACGCCAGCAGGGCGGCCGGAGAACCCGCGAAGGGGACCGTGCCCGACAAAGTGAGGGCACGGTCCCAGACCGGGGTGTCACGCCACTCGGCCAGCACCGGCTCGGCACGCGTGTCCATGGCGACGATCGCGGCTCGCACCGGCCTGCCCTCCTCGTCGACGACGTACAGGCCGTCACCGTGGCCGGTCAGACCCACCGCGGCGACGGCCCGGCCCTCCACGTCGGCCGCGGCGAGAGCCGCCCTGATGGCCTGGTGGGCGGTTCGCCACACATCGTCCATGTCCCGCTCGACCCAGCGAGGATGCGAGGTGTCGAGCCGGACCGTACCGGAACCCTGAGCCACCTGCCGGCCGGCGGCGTCGAACAGCACGGCCTTGGTCACGGTGTGCCCCGCGTCGACACCGAGGACCAGATCGCCGGCCACCGCTCACACCCACCCCAGCTCACGGGCGTTGACCGCGGAAACGCACCGGCCCGTGGCGGACAGTTCCGCTATGGCTTCGGCGACCAGCCGTGCCGAGCGCACACTCGTGGTCGTCGTGTCACCGGCGAAGTGCGTGGTGATCGTGACGTTGTCCAGCCGGCGCCACGGGCTGTCCGCCGGGAGAGGTTCCTGGTCGTGGACGTCGAGCGCGGCCCCGGCGATGCGGTGGGCGGCCAGTACGTCGTACAGGGCGGCGGTGTCGATCAGCCGGCTGCGCGCGGTGTTCACGAAGTAGGCAGTCGGCTTCATCAACGCGAAGTGGCGCGAGTGGATGAAGCGCTCGGTCTCGGCCGTCAACCGCGCGAAGACCTGGACGAAGTCGGACTCGCGGAAGACCGTGTCCAGGCTGTCGGCGCGGGCGACCGAGTGCGCGGCCAGAACGGCGTCGGGCACGTACGGATCGTGGGCGATCAGACGCGCTCCGAAGCCGCGCAGCACCGTGGCGAACGCGCGCCCCACATGGCCGAAGCCGACCATTCCGACCGTGCTGTCGCCGATCTCGCGGCCAGGACGACCGAGGGTCTTGCGCCAGCCGCCGGCCTTCACCGAGGCATCCACCCGGGCGATGTCCCGGGCCTCCGTCAGCATCAGACCGACAGCGAGCTCGGCCACGGCCGTGGCGTTGCGGCCGAACACCGGCACGACCCCCACTCCGCGGGTGGTCGCGGCAGCCACGTCGACGTTCTCCAGCCCCGTGCGTGCCACGCACACGGCCCGCAGCGCGGGGGCGGCCACGAGCACCGCACGGGGCACCGGAGCGAAGTGCACCGCCAGCACCTCGGCCTCTCCCACCGCCTCCACGATCTCATCGGGCACCGCCACGGCCTCCGGGCCGTGCCACTCCATGGTCTGCTGCGCCGCGTGCTGTTCCGCCTTGGTCCCCGGCCACTCCACACCGTGAACCGGCCCGAAGCCCGAGCCACAGGCCTTCGCCAGGGCGTCGACATAGAACTCGGCAGGAATGAAACGGTCACCGACGATCACAACACGCAACGAGGCCTCCAAGAGGTGCCCCTCTCCCGTCCTCGGCAATCGTCCCACGTGCGCATGCGGGGCGCCCGGCGTCGTCACCGAGCCGCCGAACGCGTCCGCCGGGTGATCCGTTGCGCCGGTGGTGTCGGGTGCGACGGTCGCCGGGCAGTTCAGCATGACCGCCAACCAGCTGCGGATGGTCGCGCCGGGGACTCGGGCCGGGGACTCGTCGCGGTGCGCCGACTGCCGCCGAACGTCGCGCCGACCGTGTCGGCGCGGTCGGTGACGCACTGGTCGTCGCCGGTGGCCTGCTAGAGCGTGGGGCCTGGGTCCTCGCTGCCGCGCGATGAGCTCTGCCTGCTGACAGCGGGCGAGGTGCAACTGGCCGACGAGCGCGTTGTCGTGGGAGATGTACGCGTCGATCGGGCCCTGCGCCAGGCGGTCGTAGGCGATGACCGGTATGCCCACGTCCTTCGCCTTCCGGCTCTGTTCGGCCACGCTCGCCTCGGCGTCGGCATAGCGGACCTTGCCCTTGCCGTGTGTGAGGGCGGCGACCTCGTTCTCGATGATGGGGTGGTCGAACTTCTCGAAGCGTGCCATTTCCCGGTCGGGCAGATGCCACACTGCACGACTGCGGCGGTGCGAACAGGTGCCCATCCGCTGCGCTCGTCCGCGATCGGCTCCGCACCACACGCGAGACCGAACACTTAGGACTCTTCGGTGGAAGGCGTCTGGGCGACCCCTCGCCGAGCCTGTTCGATAGAGGGAGCCCTCAGCCGGGCGTCCGGGTGCCACCTGGCACAGACGCCGGCGCAACGCATGGGCTCATCCGGTCCGCGATTCCACCAAAGGCACAACCACACCTCATGAAGCACCGTGCTCCGTCTCCCTCCGCTTCTCTCCCCCGTTCACGACCCGCGTGGCAGCGACGCCTCTCATGCGCTGCTCTGAGTCTGCTGGTCCTCGCCGTGCCCGGGTGCAGGAGCACACAAGGCGGTTCCGCTCCTGCGCAACAGGCCGTGCCACCACGGTCCCTGACGGATCAGCACCTCCGATGGCACAGGTGTCCCGAGCCTGCGCCGTCCCAGGGCCCGGGACGGGCGCCGGGACAAGGATGGGAATGCGCATCGCTCAAGGTGCCCCTGGACTGGGCCCACCCGCGAGGCCGGACGATCGGTCTGGCCCTCGTGCGCGCCGAGGCCCTCGACCGTGACAGACGCATCGGGTCGCTGATCTTCAACTTCGGAGGCCCCGGCGCTTCCGGGGTCGACGTCCTGCCGGCCGTCGACGAGGAGTTCGCACGGCTCCGGCACAGCTACGACCTGGTCGGCTTCGATCCCCGTGGTGTCGGACGAAGCCATGGCATCACCTGTCTGAACGGGGCCGGACTCGACCGCTTCTACGCCCGGGACACCACACCTGACACGCCCAAGGAGCGGGAGTACAACGCAGCGCAGACGAGACGGTACGCGGTGGCCTGCCAGAAGAACTCCGCGGCCGTCCTCCCCCACGTGGGCACCGAGAGCGCCGCGCGTGACATCGACCTGATGCGACAGGTCCTCGGTGACAGGAAGACCTCGTACTTCGGCATCGCCTACGGCACGCTGCTGGGGGCGGAATACGTGCACCTCTTCCCGAAGAAAGCCGGCCGCATCGTCCTCGACGGAGCGGTGGACCCCACTCTCGGGCGGATCGACGCCGGTCTGCAGCAGACCGCGGAGTTCCAACTCGCGCTGAACCACTGGATGATGCAGTGTGCCGCGAACAAGAACTGCCCGACCGGGCGAACCGTCTCCGCCGGCAGCCGCAGGCTCGCGACCTGGCTGCACGGCCTGGACGCACGGGCCCTGCCGGCGGCCGGCGGCCGGAAGCTGACGGCGGACCTGGCCACCTCGGGCATCGCCACGGCGCTGTACAGCGAGCAGATGTGGGGCATCCTGGCCAAGGGGCTGGACCAGGCCATGCGGCACGGCCGCGGCGACATCCTGCTGGACCTGTCCGACCTCTCCAACGGCCGGGATCCTGAAGGACATTACAGCTCCCACCAGGCAGCGCAGGTCGCTGTCGACTGCGCCGACAGCGGTGAACGTGTCAGCGACGACCGGATCACCGAGCTCCTGCCGAGGTTCCGCAGGACCTCGCCGGTGTTCGGCGAGTACGTCGCATGGACGATGAGGGCATGCGACGACTGGCCGGTGCGCGGCAGATCCGAGCACCTGAACGTCCGTGCACCCGGCGCCGGTCCGGTTCTCGTCATCGGAGCCACGAGCGATCCCGCCACCCCCTTCGCCAACGCCCGGCGGCTCGCACGCGCCCTGGGCAAGGGCGTCGGAGTGGAGATCGGCATGCGGGGTGAGGGCCACGGTGCCTACGCCTCCGGCAACCCCTGCCTGACCCGGCTGGTGGACGACTACCTGCTGTGGAACATCGTTCCCTCCCGTGGAACGTACTGCGAATAGCCCGGAACACACTGCGAACGGGGCGCCGGGGACGGCCCGCGTCCGTCCCGGCCCGCAGGCAATCCGATCGAAGGTGTGGGCGCCGTTCCGGCGGAACGGCGCACTCCAACGACTCGCTCGCTGGAGAAGACGCAACTATGAGCAAGACGGTGAATATGACCGACCCTGCGAGCGCCCATGCCCCGGTGCAATATGCGGTGGCATTTTTCTGGCGCACCCGTCGCCCCCGCATTGTCCCCTGCATCCCTGAACCCGCCGACTGGACGGCCCCGGTGACATTCCGTACAGGCACAAGAACCGCTACGTGTCGGACCGTTGTTGTCGCAGGTGGATTGCACCACGGAGGTGGAGCCGCGGACACCCGTACCCTACCGAAGCATTGGACGACTTCGGTTCCGCGGCCATCGGTTCTCCCGGCCCTTCCGGCGCGCCGGGATGAGCGCACCATCGAAACCCTCATAATGAGCAATCGTGTTGATAGGAAGACAGCAAGAACTCGCGGCTCTGGATGAACTGACATCCCTGCCCACCCGCGGTAACAAAATGTTTGTGCGGGGTGACAGAGGGTTCGGAAAATCGGCACTCCTTCGCGCTTTTACAGAGGGAGCGGTACATCGCGGGTTCCGGGTACTGCGTGCGGCAGGTGACCCGGCGGACGGCGAGTTCGACCTGCTCCGCCGTCTGTTCGCCTGCTGGGACGGCTTCTCCGCTCTCACCGAAGCGGAGGATTTGGTGCGGGCGGAGGAGCGCCTGTGCGCCCCTGGGCAGGGCCCGGCCGTCCTGGTGATCGACGATCTCCACCTCGCCGACAGTGCCTCCTTGCGTCAGCTCGGCCGTCTCCTTCGCCGCTCTCCCCATTCACGGCCCGCCGTCGTCGCCGCACTGGTGCCGAACGCCGGCACCGCCCCGGGCCGCGAAGTGATCGGTGACCTGCTCCCCTGCTTCGACCATCAGATGACTCTGACCCCGTTCGGTGCGGACGAGGTACGGGTCATGGCAGCAGCGGAGCTGGGCGTCGATCCGGAGCCGGCCTTCCTTCAGGCGTGCCTGGACGCCACCTCGGGAATCCCCTCCGTCCTGCAGGGCGTTCTGGGCTCGGTGCGGGCCTCGGGAATCGCCCCCGACGGCGCCGCCGCCGCCCGGATCCTGGAGCACGTGCCCGGGGAACTGGGGCGGACCGTGCTGGCCGACATCGGCTCGCACGGCGAGGAGGTCCGCAGCGTCGCTCTTGCCGTCGCGGTCCTGTCCGGCCATCCCGCTGTGTCCCTCCTCGCCCACGTGACGGCCCTTGACGAGGGCACCGTCGAAGACGTGCTGCACACGCTGGACCGCGCCGGCATCGTGGTGCACACCCCGCAGGGGCCGCGCTTTCCCGCCCCGGCGCTGGCCGCCGCGGTCGCCAACGAGGTGGCGCCTGGCATGCGGCGGGACCTGCACACCCGTGCCGCGCGCTTCCTGCTGGACACCCATGCGCCCTGGGACTCACTCACCCCTCACCTGCTGCAGTGCCGTCCGGGTGAGAAGTGGGTCGCTGAGGCACTGTTGCGGGCGGCCGAAGAGGTCGGAGGAGACGACAGCGACAACACCATCGCCTGCCTGCGACGGGCGCTGCAAGAGCCCCTGCGGGACGACGTACGAGCGTCCGTCCTCATCTCGCTCGGGGAGGCCGAGCTGGGACTGTGCGCGCGCACGGCCGTCCGCAGCCTTCGCGGCAGTCTCCAGTTGAGGCTGCCGCCCCAGACCCATGCAAAGGCCGCTCGATCACTCGCCACGACCCTCTTCGCCCTCAACCGGTATCCGGAAGGCATCGAGGTGCTGCACGACACCATCGACCAGCTGCGGCCGCGCGATCCCGACCACGCCCTGCGAACCGAGATCGACCTGCTGTACGCCGGCATCACGCACGGCTTCCCCGAGACGCCGGAGTGGGACCGCCTCCAGGAGCTCAGCGCCTCCCCGGCCCCGGGACCCGCATCCGAGCACGCCCTGGAAGCCCTGCTCGCCCTGCGGGAGGTCATGACCTGCGGCTCACCCCGACTCGTGCTTGCACACGCAGGACGAGCCCTGGCACACGGCGTGATGCCGAAGGGCGACGAGTCCTTCGTGTACACCGGCGCGGTGCTGGCCGTGTCGGTGGCCGGCCGTCCGGAACTCGCGCTCTCCCGCGTCGACGCCAGCATGGAACGGCAGCGGGGAAGGGGATCCGGACTGGCACGGGGCTACGTGCACACGCTCAGAGCAGGAGCGCACTACCGCCTCGGCAACGTGGACGACTGCCTCCGCGACGCCCGCACGGCGCTGGACGCGCTGCGCAGCGTGGGCGTGCGGGCGCCGGCGAACCACAGTGCGGCCATGTGGGCGGATGCCCTGGTCAAGCAGGGACGTGCCGACGAGGCGGAGCAACTGCTGGAGCGACAGGGCCTCAACGGCAGCCTGGCACCCCACTGGGCGAACGACTTCACGACCTTGGTACGCGGCCGGGTACGACGCGCACAGGGGCGGCTGCGGCAGGCGCTCGCCGACTTCCTGGACAGCGGGGAACGAGCCTGCGCCCGCGGTTTGGGACACCCGGCCGTGCTGCCGTGGCGCTCGGAGGCCGCGTTGACGCACGCTCTGCTGGGCGAGCACGGGCAAGCGAGCCAACTCGCCGACGACGAACTCCGGCTGGCCCGCGCCTGGGGGGTCCCCGAGACGGTCGGCTCGGCCCTGCGCGCGGCAGGACTCCTCGCCGGTGGTGATGAAGGAGCACGTCTGCTCGGTGAGGCAGTGACGCTCCTGGAGACCACGAACTGCAGGCACGCCTACGCGCAAGCGCTCTTGGACTGCGGCGTGCTGCTCGTCCGGCAGGGAGCACCGGACGCGGCCCGTACTCACCTGCAACAGGCCTTGAAAGTCGCCCAGCGGTGCGGAGCTACGGTGATCGTCCGGGAAGCCGAGGACGAACTGCGCGGCAGCGGCTACCGTCCCGCGTCACAAGGCGCGCAGGGCACAGGGGCACTGACCCAGGCCGAGCGACGGGTAGCCCGGCTGGCCGCGCAGGGCATGACCAACAGGTCGATCGCCGAGGAGCTGTTCGTGGAACTGCGCACCGTGGAGCTTCATCTGAGCCGTGCTTACCGGAAGCTGGGCATCACCGGGCGGGCGGGACTGGCCGACGCCCTCGGCACATGAAGACAAAGGCGTAGGCCGGACGGCGGTGAACGCCGTCCGGCACCGTCGAGCCTGCCCGGGCGCGCCAGGCATCACGCCCGGGAGGCCGTACTGCGCCGCCGCAGCGGTCGGCCGCTCAGTCCTCGCTGGGTGCCGCCGGGAGTTTGGTCTGGATGAGGTCCATGACCGTGGAGTCGGTGAGTGTGGTGACGTCGCCCAGTTGGCGGTTCT
>NZ_JBSFHY010000096.1:0-8715 GCF_053597295.1 Streptomyces sp. NPDC001450 | reverse complement strand
GTGATCAAGATGGTGATGGCGATGCGGCACGGGGTGCTGCCGCGGACCCTCCACGCCGGCGAGCCGTCCTCCCATGTCGACTGGACGGCCGGGGAGATCAGCCTTCTGACCGACAACGTGGAGTGGCCGCAGTCGCAGGACCGGCCCCGCCGTGCCGGTGTGTCGTCCTTCGGCATCAGCGGTACCAACGCCCACGTCATCCTCGAACAGGCCCCGACGGACGAGACCGACGACGCCGACGAAACCATCCCCGCTGCCGAGACCGAGGGCCGCAGTGTCCTCCTGCCCCTCTCGGCCGCGGAGCCCCGCGCGCTGCGCGTCCAGGCCGAACGGCTGGCGACCCTCCTGTCGTCCGATTCCGAGCTGTCGCACCACGACGTCGCACGGTCGCTCGCGACGACGCGTTCCGCGCTGGAGCACCGGGCCGTGGTCCTGGCCGCCGACCGGCAGCAGGCCCTGCGCGGCCTCCGGGCGCTCGCCGACCAGGAGCCCGTCGGCCATGTGGTCACCGGCACGGCAGCCACCGGCGGCGGACGTACGGTCTTCCTGTTCGCCGGTCAGGGTTCCCAACGACTGGGCATGGGCTGCGAGTTGTACGAGGCGTATCCCGTCTTCGCCGAGGCCTTCGACGCGGTGGACGCGGAACTCCCCTTCAGCCTGCGGGAGATCGTCTTCGGTGAGGACTTGGAGTGTCTGAACCGGACGGAGTACGCGCAGCCTGCCCTGTTCGCCCTCGAAGTGGCGCTGTTCCGGCTGCTGGAGTCGTGGGGTGTGCGTCCGGACGTACTGCTCGGGCATTCCATCGGTGAGCTGGCCGCCGCCCACGTGGCCGGTGTGTGGTCCCTGGCGGACGCCTGCCGTCTGGTGGTGGCGCGGGGCCGGTTGATGCAGGCGCTGCCCGAGGGTGGTGCGATGGTGTCGCTGCAGGCGTCCGAGGACGAGGTGCTGCCGCTGCTGGCCGGCCGGGAGGACCAGGCCGGCATCGCCGCCGTCAACGGCGCGGAGGCGACCGTGGTCGCGGGCACCGAAGCAGCCGTCGAGGAGATCGCCGCACACTTCCGCGGCCTCGACCGCAAGGCGACCAGGCTGCGGGTCAGCCATGCCTTCCACTCACCGCTGATGGAACCCATGCTCGACGGGTTCCGTACGGTCGCGGAGAGCCTGGCGTACGACCGGCCGCGGCTGACCGTCGTCTCGGCGCTCACCGGGGACCTCGCCGAAGCCGACGACCTGATGACCCCCGACTATTGGGTGCGGCACGTTCGCCACGCGGTACGGTTCGCCGATGGTGTCCGCCGGGTCCGCGCCGAAGGAGTCGGCAGCTGGCTGGAGCTGGGACCGGACGGCACACTCACCGCCCTGGCCCAGGCCGAGGCGGGTGCCGATCCCGCCGAGCAGGCGCTGTTCGTGCCTACGCTGCGCAAGGACCGCGACGAACCCGCGACGCTGCTGAACGCCGTGGCCGCGTTGTACGCCCGTGGCACCGTACCGCGCTGGCCGGCCGTGTTCGCCGGCATCGGAACGCGCCGGGTCGATCTGCCGACGTACGCGTTCCAGCGGCAGCGCTTCTGGCCGGGCGTCCCGAGCGCCACAGCGGGCGACGCCGTGGGGCTCGGGCTCACGGCCTCCGGCCATCCGCTGCTCGGCGCCGAAGTCACGCTGGCGGAAGGGGGAGGGGCCCTGCTCACCGGCAGACTCTCCCTCAGGACCCACCCGTGGCTGCGGGACCACGCCGTGGCGGGCACGGTCCTCTTCCCCGGCACGGGCTTCCTGGAACTGGCGCTGCAGGCAGGCCTCCGCGTCGGCTGCGGACGTGTCGCGGACCTGACCCTGGAGACGCCGCTGGCCCTGTCGGAACGAGACGGTGTACGGGTCCAGGTCGCTGTCGGCGGCCCGGACGACTCGGGGCGGCGTACCGTGTCCGTCCACTCGCAGGCCGATGGCGCCGACGCCGCGACCGAGGACTGGGTCCGCCACGCCACCGGCCTCCTCGACGCGCACGGCGACCACGAGGTGGACCACACCGCCGGGGCGGGTGACCTGGAGAGCTGGCCGCCCGCCGACGCGGCCCCCGTCCCGCTGCACGGCTTCTACGAGCGGCTCGCGGACGAGGGATACGCCTACGGCCCGGTGTTCCAGGGCCTGCGCGCCGTCTGGCGGCAGGGTGACGACGTCTGCGCCGAGGTCGGGCTGCCCACCGACCAGCAGGGCGAGGCCCAGCGCCACGGTCTGCACCCGGCCCTGCTGGACGCGACGCTGCACGCGTGGCTCGCCGCCGGGCGCACGGCCGCCGACGGTTTCGGCGGTGTGCGGCTGCCGTTCTCGTGGAGCGGTGCCACACTGGCCGCGGTGGGCGCGTCCGCCGTGCGAGTGCGGCTGTCGCCGGTGGACGAGGACACCCTCACGATCACCGTCGCCGACACCGAGGGCCGTGCGGTGGCCCGTGTCGACGCCCTCACACTGCGGGAGTTGAGCAAGGACGCCCTGGCGCCTGCCGCCCCGGGCGGACCGGCCGGGCCGCGGGACGCGCTGTTCCGGCTGGAGTGGAGCGCGCTGCCCGCACCGTCCGGTTCCCTCCCCGACCCGGCCGAGCGGTGGGCCGTCGTCGGACCCGACATCGCCGGGCTCGGCGAAGCCCCGGCCGGAGGCTACGCCGACCTCACGGCACTGGCCGATGCCGTCGCCGCGGGAACACCGGTGCCGGGCGCGGTACTCGTCGCCTGCGGTCCGTCCATGGCCGAGGGGCCGTTGGCGGGCGCGGACGGCACCGGTGCGTCGCGGACCGTGGAAGCCACCAGGGCGGCGCTGCACCACGTCCTCTCCCTCGTGCAGGACTGGCTGGCCGACGACCGCTTCGGCGCTGCCAGGCTGGTGCTGGTGACACGGGGGGCGATGCCCGCCGACGGCGGCCGGGCCCTCACCGACCCGGTGGCGGCCTCCGTCTGGGGGCTCGTCCGCTCCGCACAGTCGGAGCACCCCGGACGTCTGGTCCTGCTGGACCTCGCGTCCCACACGCCCGCCGCCACCGACCAGGTCACGGGTGCCGACGGTGCCGGCGGTGTCGCCACGCAGACCGACCCGGCCCCGGCCCTCGCCTCCGGCGAACCCCAACTCGCCCTCCGCGGCGGCGTCGCCCACATCCCCCGGCTGGCCCCGGCCGGCACCGGCGGCGCGCTGCTTCCGCCGCCCGGCGAACCCGTGTGGCGGCTGGACGTCACCACGCCCGGAACCCTCGACAGCCTGGCCCTGGTCGGCTGCCCCGAGGTCACCGGACCGCTCGCGCCCGGCGAGGTACGGGTGGCGATGCGGGCCACCGGCGTCAACTTCCGCGACGTCCTGGTCTGCCTGGGCATGCTCGACCGCGAGGTACCGGGCCGCGAGGGCGCGGGCGTGGTCCTGGAGACCGGCCCGGGCGTCACCGGCCTCACCCCCGGTGACCGCGTCCTCGGACTCTTCTCCGGGGCGTACGGCCCGGTCGCGGTGGCCGACCACCGTCTGCTGACCCGGCAGCCCGACGACTGGTCCTTCACCGAGGCCGCAGCGGCGCCCATCGTCTTCCTCAGCGCCTACCACGGTCTGGTGGACCTGGCGGATCTGCGCCCCGGCGAGTCCGTCCTCGTCCACGCGGGCACCGGTGGCGTCGGCATGGCCGCCGTACAACTCGCCCGGCACCTGGGCGCCGAGGTCTTCGCCACCGCGGCTCCCGCCAAGTGGGAGACCCTGCGGGCCATGGGCCTGGACGACGACCACATCGCGTCCTCGCGCGACACGGACTTCGAGGAGAAGTTCCTGCGCGTGACCGGGGGACGTGGCATGGACGTCGTACTCAACTCCCTGGCCCGGGAACTGATCGACGCCTCGTTCCGGCTGCTGCCGCGCGGCGGTCGCTTCATCGAGATGGGCAAGACCGACCTGCGCGACGCGCAGACCGTCGCCACCGAGCACCCCGGCGTCGGGTACCGGGCGTTCGACCTCAGGGACGTCGACCCCGATCACACCGCCGAGATGCTCACGGCCGTGCTCGCGCTGTTCGAACAGCGGGCGCTGCGCCCGCTTCCGGTCACCACATGGGACGTGCGGCGGGCCCCGGAGGCGTTCCGGTACCTGAGCCAGGCACGGCACACTGGCAAGATCGTCCTCACCGTTCCCGAGGTGCCCATCGACCTCGCCCACACCCCGGCCGGCGACGGACACACCGGGACGGCGGCCGGCGACGGGGGCACCGCAGAGGGCGCGCGCGACGGACGTACCGCAGAGCACACCCGTACCCATGGCACCGTCCTGATCACCGGCGGCACCGGAACCCTCGGCGGACTGTTCGCCCGGCACCTGGTGACCCGCCACGGCGTCCGCCATCTCCTGCTGACCAGCCGCAGCGGCCCCGACGCCCCGGGTGCCGCCGAGCTCACCGCGGAACTGACCGGGCTGGGTGCCACCGTCACGGTCGCCGCATGCGACATCGCCGACCGGCACGCCCTGGCCGGGCTGCTCGCCGAGATCCCCGCCGAGCGTCCGCTCACGGCCGTCATCCACGCGGCCGGAATCCTCGACGACGGCATCCTGGACGCCATGACGCCCGACCGCGTCGACCGTGTCCTGCGGCCCAAGGCACAGGCCGCGTGGAACCTGCACGAACTGACCCGCGACCTGAACCTGTCGGCGTTCGTCCTCTTCTCCTCCGTGGCCGCCACCTTCGGCAGCCAGGGGCAGGCCAACTACGCCGCCGCCAACGCCTTCCTCGACACCCTGGCCCACCACCGCAGGGCCCAGGGGCTGCCCGCGCTCTCCCTGGCATGGGGCCTGTGGGACACCGACGACGGCATGGCGGGCACCCTCGGCGCCGCGGACATCCGGCGCATCGGCCGTATGGGCCTCGCACCCCTGCCCGCCGACGAGGGCCTGGCCCTGTTCGACTCGGCCCTCGCCGCCGACGAGGCGCTGCTGCTGCCCACCCGGCTCGACCTGGCCGGGCTGGAACGCCGCGGGACCGAGCCGCCCGCCCTGCTCAGGGCACTGGCCCGGACCCCGGTCCGGCGGGCCGCCGCCGACACCTCCGGCACCGCGGGCGGGGCCCGGGACGACGCCAGCGGTACGACGGTGTCGTTCACCGAGCAACTGCGCGTACTGCCCGCCGAGGAACGGGAACGGGCCACCCTGGACCTGGTCCGCACCCACACCGCGGCGGTCCTCGGGCACTCCGACCCCGAAGCGGTCGACGCCGACCGGCCGTTCAAGTCGCTGGGCTTCGACTCGCTCACCGCGGTCGAGATGCGCAACCGGCTCGGCACGGCCACCGGGCTCACCCTGCGGGCCACGCTGATCTTCAGCTACCCGACGCCCGCGGTCCTCGCCCGGTACCTGCTGGAACAGTGCGCACCGCAAGAGGCACGGCCCGCAGACCTCCTCCTCGCGGAACTCGACAAGCTCGAGTCCGTCATGGCCGGTGTGGACCGTGCGGCCGACGCCGCGGCGGGCGACGACGGGCTGGACGACAAGGTGACCGCCAGACTGCGGGAGCTGCTGACCCGGTGGACGGGCGGCGCGGACGGCACGACGACGGCCGGCACCGGACTCGAATCCGCGACGGACGACGAGATGTTCGACCTCATCAACAAAGAGCTGGGCATTTCCTGACCCCGACCGACCCCGGACCGCTCAGGACCCGACGTCTCCGGATCCCCTCGGGGCTCCTCCTAGGAAGTGGCATCGAATGGCGAGCAACGAAGAGAAGCTGCGGGACTACCTCAAACTGGTCACGGCCGACCTTCGTCAGACACGCAAGCGTCTGCAGGACCTCGAGGAACAGCAGCAGGAACCCGTCGCGATCGTCGCGATGGGCTGCCGCTTCCCCGACGGGGCCGACACCCCCGAGGCCATGTGGCGGCTCCTGGCCTCCGGCACCGACGCCGTCACCCCGTTCCCGGCCGACCGCGGCTGGGACCTGGAGGCGCTGTACGACCCGGACCCCGACCGGCCGGGCACCTCGTACGTCCGCGAGGGCGGCTTCCTGCACGACGCTCCGCTGTTCGACGCCGAGTTCTTCGAGATCTCACCGCGCGAGGCCCAGGCCATGGACCCGCAGCAGCGGCTGCTCCTGGAGACCTCCTGGGAGACCGTCGAACGCGCCGGCATCGTCCCGGCCTCCCTGCGCGGCTCGGGCACCGGCGTCTTCGTCGGAGCCATCGCCCAGGACTACCTGCCGCGCTCCCAGGACTCGCAGGCCGACCTCGGCGGCCATCTGCTCACCGGCAGCACCATCAGCGTCGCCTCCGGCCGTATCGCCTACTCCTTCGGCCTGGAGGGCCCCGCGGTCACCGTCGACACGGCGTGCTCGTCGTCACTGGTGGCCCTCCACCTCGCCGTACGGTCCCTGCGCTCCGGCGAGTGCGACCTGGCGCTCGGCGGCGGCGTGACCGTCATGTCCGGCCCCGAGATGTTCGTCGACTTCGGACGGCAGCGCGCGCTCGCCGCCGACGGCCGGTGCAAGGCGTTCTCCGCCGAGGCCAACGGCTTCGGACCCGCCGAGGGCATCGGCATGCTGCTCCTGGAACGCCTCTCCGACGCCCGCCGCAACGGCCATCCCGTTCTCGCCGTGATCCGCGGCAGCGCCGTCAACCAGGACGGCGCCTCCAACGGCCTGACCGCCCCCAACGGCCCTGCCCAGGAACGGGTCATCCGGGCGGCCCTGGCCGACGCAGGCCTGTCCGCCGCGGACATCGACGCCATCGAGGCCCACGGCACCGGCACCCCCCTGGGCGACCCCATCGAGGCGGAGGCGCTGCTCGCCACCTACGGCGCCGCACGGCCCGAGGACCGGCCCCTGTGGCTCGGTTCGGTGAAGTCCAACATCGGGCACACCCAGGCCGCCGCCGGTGTGGCCGGCATCATCAAGCTGGTGCTGGCCATGCGGCACGGCCTCCTGCCCCGCACCCTGCACGCCGACGAGCCGTCCCAGCACATCGACTGGACGGCCGCCGACCTCCGCCTGCTCACCCACGAGCAGCCCTGGCCCCGCCACGACGACCGGCCCCGCCGCGCGGCCGTCTCCTCCTTCGGAATCAGTGGCACCAACGCCCACATGATCGTCGAGGAGGCGCCCGCGCCCGGATCGCACGACCTGACGGGCGAGGCGGAAGAGGCGGAGGCGGCGCCCGCGAACGCCGCTCCCACGGCCGGCCCGAAGCAGCCCACCGGCGAACACCCCCTGCCCTGGGTGCTCTCCGCCCGCAGCCGCGCCGCACTGACCGCACAGGCCGCGCGCCTGCTCACGCACCTCGACGAGGATCCCGACCCGGACCCGGCCCGTATCGGTCGCGCCCTCGTCACGACCCGCTCCACCTTCGAACACCGGGCAGTGATCACCGGCCGCACCCTCGACGAACTGCGCACCGGCCTCACCGCCCTCGCCACCGGCGAGCCCCACCCCCACACCGTCACCGGAACCGTCCGGACCGGCGGACGGCTGGCCCTTCTGTTCACCGGCCAGGGTTCGCAACGGCTCGGCATGGGCCAGGAGTTGTACGAGACGTATCCGGTCTTCGCCGAGGCCTTCGACGCGGTGGACGCGGAACTCCCGTTCGATCTGCGGGAGGTGGTCTTCGGTGAGGACGCGGAGCGTCTGAACCGGACCGAGTACGCCCAGCCCGCCCTCTTCGCCCTCGAAGTGGCGTTGTTCCGGTTGCTGGAGTCGTGGGGTGTGCGCCCGGACGTGCTGGCCGGTCATTCGATCGGTGAGATCGCGGCGGCGCATGTGGCGGGGGTGTGGTCGCTGGCGGACGCGTGCCGACTGGTCGCCGCGCGTGGCCGGTTGATGCAGGCGCTGCCTGAGGGCGGTGCGATGGTCGCGCTCCAGGCCGCCGAGGACGAGGTGCTGCCGCTGCTCAACGATGAGGTGGGTATCGCGGCGGTCAACGGTCCGCAGGCGGTGGTCGTTTCGGGTGCCTCGGATGCCGTGGAGGAGGTGGCCGCGCACTTCCGTGCCCAGGGCCGCAAGACGACCGCCCTGCGCGTCAGCCACGCCTTCCACTCCCCGCTGATGGAGCCCATGCTCGACGACTTCCGTGCCGTCGCCGAGACCCTCACCTACAGCGCCCCGCGCATCCCGTTGATCTCCAACGTCACCGGCCGCCCGGCCGAACCCGGCGAACTGACGTCCCCCGACTACTGGGTGCGGCATGTCCGCCGGCCGGTCCGCTTCGCCGACGGCGTACGCGCGCTGGAGGAACGCAAGGTTGGCCGGCTGCTGGAACTGGGCCCCGACGGTCAGCTGACGGCCCTGGCCCAGGCCTGCCTGGACGACACCTCCCACGACTTCGCCACCACCCTGCGCAAGGACCGCCCGGAGCCCGAGAGCCGGCTCACCGCACTCGCCCAGCTCCACGTCGGCGGCCTTCCGGTCCGCTGGGAGGCGGCGTTCTCCGAGGACACGTCCGCCGGTTCCGAGCAGGACCGGGTGTGCCTGCCGACGTACGCGTTCCAGCGACGCCGCTTCTGGTCGCGCGACACGGGCTCGGCGCTCGGGGATCTGGGTGCGGTGGGTCTGGGTTCGGTGGGGCATCCGTTGCTGGGTGCGGCGGTGGAGTTGGCCGGTGGTGACGGTCTGTTGTTGACGGGGCGTCTCTCGTTGGTTGCGCAGGAGTGGTTGCGGGACCATGTGGTGGCGGGTGTGGTGGTGTTTCCGGGGACGGGTTTCCTGGAGTTGGCGTTGCGGGCCGG
>NZ_JBSFHY010000095.1:0-9653 GCF_053597295.1 Streptomyces sp. NPDC001450 | reverse complement strand
TTGGCGATCTCCCACAAGCCGTCCGGCACGATCCAACTCCACGTTCCCCGCCCCATACCGGGTCAACGTCCGCCTCACCACGTAGGACACGGTCTGAGTTGTCGAAGCGAACGGCGCTTCCTGGTTGCCGTTGGGCCGCCCGCTTCTTTGGCCAGTGTCGTACCTCCACGAGCCGAGTCAAGGGCGCTGCGCGTCGCCTTCGGCGATGGCCCTCCGGGCCACCCTTGACACGCCTCGCTCCAGCACGGGGAAGAAGCGAGCGGGCGGCCGGGGGAAAGTGGCCGGCTGAGCCACGTTGTCCCCTTGGGCATGCTGCGTTCGTGACGTCGGCGGAGTGGGCGCGACCGCGCCTCGCCTGCACGCCGGGTGGGTTTGGCGGCTTACGGCGAGTGGGCAGGGCGCGAGAGCACAGCCGACGCGGCGGCAGGCTCAGCGGCTTACGGCGAGTGGGCAGGGGCTGCCCTCGGGGTCGGGTCGGTGGGGCAGTCGGGGCGTCACATCCGTCCCTCCCGTCACGCGGGGTGGTGATTGGCAGCATTGGGCCATGAGTGGTGCATCCGTCCCACCTCTACGGCCGGGAGCATGACCCGGACCTGCGACTCTCTCTCAGCCCCTTGGCCCAAATCCACCAATTGCTGCCTGAGGGACCGCCACGGCCCCGACCCGCCACCTTGCCCCCCTCCCCCACCGGCCGGAAGTCGCTAAGCCGGCCCGGCGTGCTGGCGAGGCGCGACCGCGCCCCGTCGGCCGAGGTTGCCCTCGCAGCCGACCGTTGCTCGCGAACCCCGGCCGGGACCCCGCCTTTCCGGGCCGCTCGCTCGCTTCTTCCCCGTGCTGGAGCGGCCCGGGTCAAGGGTGGCCCGAAGGGCCATCGCCGAAGGCGACGCGAAGCGCCCTTGAGGCGGGCCGTGGAAGCACGACAATGCCGAGAAGCGGGCAGCCCCTACGGTCACTTCGCAGCGTGGGTGAGGAAGACGGCCCAGGCGGAGGGGGTCACCTTCAGCTGCCCCGTCTCGGGGGTCTTGGAGTCGCGGATGTGGATGGTGGCGGGGGTGGTGGCGACTTCGACGCAGTCGCCGGGTTCGTTGGTGCTGCTGTAGCTGCTCTTGAACCAGTGGAGTTCGGCGGTGCTCATAGTCTCCCCAGCGCTCGCTCGATGAAGGCCTGCGACTCCCTCGGCGTGAGAGCCTGCGCCCGGATCATGCCATAGCGCAGCTCAAGGATCCGAAGATCCTTCGGGTTTGAGACCGGGCGGCCGTTGAACGCCCCGTCGGAACGCCCGATCGCCGTGCCATCAGCGAACTTCAGTACCTCGATCAGGCCCGCTGCGCTGGCGTGCTCCTCTCGGTCGGTCGGCATGACCTGGAGCGTGATGTTCCGCAACTGCGCCACCTCCAGGAGGTGTTCGAGTTGTCGGCGTAGCACCATCTTCCCACCGAAGGGACGTTCGAGCGTCACTTGTTCCTGGACAAAACTGAGCGTCGGGGCGGGTTCTCGCTCGAAGACGACCTTTCGAGCCACGCGTGCTGCGGTTTCCCGCTCCACGATGTCTTCGGCGAGTGCGGGCTGCCTCATCTCGAAGATCGTTCGCGTGTACTCCGGCGTCTGCAACAACCCATGGATGGCGTGATTGCTGTACAGCAGCATCTCCACGGCCCGCCCCTCCAGCTCTGCCAGCTCCCGCACCTTCTTCGGATACCGAGCCTTCCGCATGTCCTCCATGAACGCCCTGAGGTGCCCCTGCGCCTTCAGCAGTTGGTCCGCCTTGTCCAGGAACTCCGGTCGAGGAATACGCACCCCGCGCTCGATCTTGCGAATCAAGTCCTCGCCGTAGCCCAGAGCCTCGGCCATCTCGGACACGCTCATCCCGGCCGCCTCCCGGCACACCTTCAGCAGGCGCCCCACCGCCTGAACCACCGGCTCGATCTCGTCCCCGGGCTCGACGTCCCAACCCGCCTCGTCCACACCGTCGTTCATGGCTCCTCCTCCGACGCGCACCTGTACCCGGTACAACGCCTGAGACAGCCAAGACAGCCGAGACAAAGCCAGGACAGTCACGCTACGCACAGGCGCCATCACTCACCCAAGTAGGCAGACCCGGACACGCTGAGTGACGTGAATCAAGAAACCGCCGTCATCCCCAACTTCACCGCCCGCCTCACCCCCACCCCCCAAGGCGCCCACCTCGCCCGCCTCCTCGCCACCGAACAACTCCACACCTGGGGACTCCCGTTGGACCGGGCACCCCAGATCGTCGCCGAGCTCGCCGCGAACGCGGCCACCCACGGCCGAGTCCCCGGCCGGGACTTCCGCCTCACCCTCTACGTCGTCGCCGACACCCTCCGTATCGAGGTCACCGACACCCGAGGTGACTGTCTCCCTCATCTCGAACGACCCGCCCCCGACGGCGAGTCGGGCCGCGGCCTCCTCCTCGTGTCGGAGTTGGCTGACCGCTGGGGCGTCGCGCATGGCCCACGCCCGCGCAAGACGGTGTGGGCCGAGGTGACGCTGCCAGGAGGAGTTCAGCCGGCCTGAACCCACGTCCACACCGCGAGACCGGTCGGCACCGGGAAGGCGAGGGCGCCCGTCAGGAGCAGGCGGGTGAGGGGGTTGAGGCGGCGGACGCCGGGGGCGAAGGCCAGCGCGAGCAGGGCCGCCGCGGCGCCGACGACGGTCAGGGCGTACGGCAGCACGAAACCCCGGACCTCCGCCCAGGACATACCGTCCGCCAGGCCCCACACGGCCACCATGCCCACCAGGAACGTCAGCCAGCCGAGCGAGCTGAGGGTGAGGATCCAGAGCACGGCGGCCAGCAGGCCCACCGCGGTCTCGCCACGGCTGTTCCGCGGCGCCGGCCGCGTGGGACCGTACAGAGTCGCATACGTCTGAGGGTTCAGGTTCACGAGGACGATCCTGCGCGGAGGCGCGCCGGTGCGGCATGGGCGCGGATACTCAACGCGGGCCCCCGGGTACTCAGGCACAAAAGAAGCCGGTGAGGGCGCCCCGTCCCCACGGATCCCTCACCGGCTGGTCTGCTGTCAGAAGCGGTACGTCAGGCGCGTACCAGCTCCTTCTCCTCGTCCGGGTCGGTGTCCCTGCCGTCCGCCGAGGACTGCGTACGCAGGCCCTCGCCCTCGACGTCGACGTTGGGCAGGGCGCGGTCCAGCCACTTCGGCAGCCACCAGGCCTTCTTGCCGAGCAGTGCGAGCACCGCCGGGACGATGGCCATGCGGACGATGAACGCGTCGAAGAAGACGGCGACGGCGAGACCGAAGCCGATCATCTTGACCATCGACTCGCTGGAGCCGATGAAGCCGGAGAAGACGGCGATCATGATGATCGCGGCGGCCGTGACGACCCGTGCGCCGTGCTTGAAGCCGGTCACGACGGCCTGGCCGGGCTTCTCCCCGTGGACGTACGCCTCCCGCATGCGGGTCACGAGGAACACCTCGTAGTCCATCGCGAGACCGAAGACCACGCCGACCATGAAGATCGGCATCATCGACATGACCGGGCCGGTCTCCTCGACGTTCATCAGGCCCGACAGCCAGCCCCACTGGAAGACCGCGACCACGGCGCCGAGGGCCGCCATCACGCTGAGCAGGAAGCCGAGGGCCGCCTTCAGCGGGACGAGGATCGAGCGGAAGACCACGATCAGCAGCAGGAAGGCCAGACCGACCACCAGGGCGAGGTACGGCAGCAGGGCGTCGTTCAGCCGCTGCGAGACGTCGATGTTCATCGCCGTGGAGCCGGTGACCAGCACCTTCGCGTCGGTCGCGGAGGTGATGTCCGCGCCCTTGCCGCGGATGGCGTGCACCAGGTCCTCGGTGGTGGTCGAGGACGGCTTGGAGTCCGGGATGACGGTGATCGTCGCGGTGTCGCCCGCCTTGTTGGGCGCGGCCGGGGTGACCGTGACGACGTCCTTCAGGCCCTTGATCTCGTCGCCGACCTTGGTGAAGGCCGCCTTCGGGTCGTCGCTGCCCCTGGCGTCGACCACGACCATCAGCGGGCCGTTGAAGCCCGGTCCGAAGCCGTCGGACAGGAGGTCGTAGGCGCGGCGCTGGGTGGTGGAGACCGGCTGGGAGCCGTCGTCCGGCAGGCCCAGTTCGAGGGAGGCGGCCGGGACCGCCGCCGCGCCGAGGCCGATCACACCGAGCAGCAGGACGGCGACCGGGCGCCGCACGACGAAACTCGCCCAGCGGGTGCCCATGTTGGGGCGGTCCGCCTGCTTGGGCCTGCGGCCGCCGCCGAGCAGCTTGCTCTTCTCGCCGGCCGGCTTGACCCTGCGGCCCGCGTAGCCGAGCAGCGCCGGGATCAGGGTGAGGGCGATGAGGACCGCGATGGCGACCGTGCCGGCGGCCGCGACACCCATCTTGGTCAGCATCGGGATGTTGACCACGGACAGGCCCACAAGGGCGATGACGACGGTCAGGCCGGCGAAGACCACCGCCGAGCCCGCCGTACCGACGGCCCGTCCGGCCGCCTCCTCGCGCTCGCGGCCCTCGGCCAGTTCGGAGCGGTAGCGGGAGACGATGAAGAGGGCGTAGTCGATGCCGACGGCGAGGCCGATCATCGACGCCAGGGTGGAGGTGGTCGTGCCCAGGTCCAGGGCGTTCGCGAGCGCGGTGATCGTGGAGACGCCGATGCCGACACCGATGATCGCGGTCAGCAGCGGGAATCCGGCGGCGAGCAGCGAGCCGAAGGTGATGACGAGGACGACCGCGGCGACCGCGAGGCCGATGACCTCGCTGGAGCCGGTCTCGGGCGTCGTCTGCAGCGCGTCACCGCCGACCTCGACCGTGAGCCCGGCGTCCCGCGCGGCCTGCGCGGCCTCCTTCAGCGCGTCGCGCGAGGAGTCCTCCAGCTCCATGCCGGAGACCTTGTACTTCACCGAGGCGTAGGCGATCGTGCCGTCCTTGCTGACGGCGTGCCCGGTGTAGGGGTCGGCGACGGAGACGACCTCGGAGCCGCTCCGCAACTCCTTGACCGTCTTCTTGACGGCCGCCTCGTTGTCCGCGTCCGTCATCTTCTCGCCGTCCGGCGCCTTGAAGACGACCCGTGCGGTCGCGCCGTCGGCGCTCATCCCGGGGAAGCGCTGTTCCAGCAGGTCGAAGGCCTTCTGGGCCTCGGTGCCGGGGATGGAGAAGGAGGAGTTGCCGGCAGCCGGCGCGGAGGCGGCGCCCACCCCGGCGAGGGTGAGCAGCGCGACCCATATGAGGGCGACGAAGTGCCGGCGCCTGAAGGCGAGCCGGCCGATTTTGTAGAGGAACGTGGCCACGAGGGCGTACTCCCGGTCAGGTCGTGGGGTTCATCTGGGCAGGGGCGATCAGCCCGACGACGTGAGCGGTGACGTCAGGTGGTGGGCTTGCTGGGGAGAGGGTTCGGCCGGTGGGTTCAGCCGGTGGTGACGCCGAGGGCGGGGAGGACCACGGCGTCGATGTACGAAATGAGGAAGGCCTGCGTCGGCGGCTTCTCGTCGATCATCGTGCGAGCGGCGAACCCGCCGATCATCATGTGCATCACGAATTCGATCGCCGGGTTGTCCGCACGGACCTCACCCCGGTCGATCGCCCGCTGCAGCACCAGGCGGAACTGCGCCATCTCCGGTTCGATCAGATGGTCCCGGAACGCCCGCAGGAGGTCCGGGTTGCCATGGATCGCCATGGCCAGACCCCGCATCAGCGCGGAGTTCTGTTCCATCTCGCAGTCGTCCGAACGCATGGTCAGGGCGTGCAGGTCGCCCTTGAGCGACCCGGTGTCGATCTCCTCGAGACCGAAGCCGCCCGGCTTGTTGTGCCGCACCGCCTTCGCCACCAGCTCGGCCTTGCCGCCCCACTGGCGGTAGAGCGTGGCCTTGCTGGACCGGGTGCGGGCGGCCACGGCGTCCATGGTGAGGGCGTCATAGCCGACTTCGCGGAGCAGTTCGAGCACGGCCTCGTACAACTCGGCCTCGCGTTCGGGCGTGATCCGACTGCGACGCGCTGCGGCGACCTCAGTCATGTCTCTCACCTTCCCGACTCGGTTGCCCGCTCCGAACGACACGGTTTCGTGCGTGACGAATGTACCGCAGCGACAAGCGAAACGAAACAGTTTCGTACGTGTGCTGGGTCACGCCTGTCGGTTTTCCATAAGTTGCTGGGCCTCCTCACCCGGAAAAGCATGGGGAGGTGAGCTATCTGCGCCTTCCCCACCTCAACGGCGACCTGCTGTGCTTCGTGGCCGAGGACGACCTGTGGCTGGCCCCCCTCGACTCCCCCGGCCGCGCCTGGCGGCTCACCGTGGACCGCACCAAGACCGGCCACCCCCGCTTCTCGCCGGACGGCCGTCAGATCGCCTACACGAGCTGGCGCAGCCTCATGCCCGAGATCCATCTCGTCGGCGTCGACGGCGGACCCGCGCGGCAGCTGACGTACTGGGGCAGCACCGACACCCAGGTCTGCGGCTGGACACCGCCCGACGCGGACGGCCAGAGCGACATCCTCGCCGTCGCCTCCCACGGCCAGCCCTTCTCCTACTACACCTGGGCCTACAAGGTGCCCACGGACGGCGACCCAGGCCGCAAGCTGCCCTGGGGCCCGGTCTCCGACATCCAGGTCGCCGACATCGACGACGTGCACATGACCCTGCTGCTCACCGGCACCCCGCCGCACGAACCCGCCTCCTGGAAGCGGTACCGGGGCGGCGCCATGGGCCGGCTGTGGCTGCACGGGAAGCGGCTGCTGGAGGGGATCGACGGGCATCTGGCCTCCCCCATGTTCGTCGGCGGCCGGATCGCCTTCCTCTCCGACCACGAGGGCGTCGGCAACCTCTACTCCTGTGCCCACGACGGCTCCGACCTGCGCCGCCACACCGACCACGACGCCTTCTACGCCCGCAACGCCGCCAGCGACGGCACCCGGGTGGTCTACCAGTGCGCGGGCGACCTGTGGCTGGTGGACGACCTCGCCGCGAACGCCGTACCGCACAAGCTCGACATCCGGCTGAGCGGCCCGCGCGCGGGACGCCGCAGGTACCAGGTGCCGGCCGCCCAGCACGTGGACGGCATCTCCGTGGACGAGACCGGGCGGGCCAGCGCCGTGGTCGTGCGCGGCAGCCTGTACTGGCTCACGCACCGGGACGGCCCCGCGCGCACGATCACGGACACACCCGGCGTGCGGGTCCGGCTGCCGGAGATGCTCGGCTCGACCGGGCAGGTGGCGTACGTGACGGACGCCGAGGGCGAGGACGCCATCGAGATCGCCCACCTCCCCCGTGCCAGCGGCGACCGTGCCCCCCGCCGACTGGCCTCGGGCGAGCTGGGCCGGGTGCTGGAGATGGCGTCCGACCCGCCGGGCGAGCGGCTGGCGATCGCGTCGCACGACGGGCGGTTGCTGCTGATCGAGGTGGCGGAGGGGACGGAGGGGGTGGCGGGCGTCGGAGAGGATGCCGCTGAGGCCTCCGACGCTTCCGGTGGCTCTGAGGGCTCGGTGGACGGGCAGGTCACCGAGCTGATCCGGTCCGTCAACGGGCCCGTCCGCGACCTCGCCTTCTCCCCCGACGGGTCCTGGATCGCCTGGTCGCAGCCGGGCATCGGCCGCTCGCTGCGGCAGATCAAGCTGGCCCGCATCAAGGACCGGCACATCGTGGACGTGACCAACGGCCGTTTCGAGGACGAGAATCCCGTCTTCACCCGCGACGGCCGCTACCTCGCCTTCCTCTCCTGGCGCGGCTTCGACCCGGTGTACGACGTCCACACCGGCGACCTGTCCTTCCCGCTGGGCTGCCGCCCGTACCTGGTCCCGCTCTCCTCGGCGACCCCGTCCCCGTTCGCCCTGAACCCCGAGGGGCGGCCGGCCGCGGGCGGGCTCGACCCCGTCGAGGACGAGGAGACCGGCGAGGCCGGCACGGTGACCGTGGAGGTGGAGGGCCTGGAGAACCGGGTGACGCCGTTCCCGGTCATCGCCTCCAAGTACTCGGCGCTGCACCCGGTCGCGGGCGGCGGCCTGGTCTGGCTGCGCTGGCCCATCTCCGGCGCGCTCGGCGAAACCTTCGTCAATCCGGCCGACATCAGCGGACGGCCGACGCTGGAGTACTTCAACATCACCAAGGCGAAGAAGTCCGAACTCGTCGACCATCTCGACTGGTTCGCGGTGAGCGGGGACGGGACCCGGCTCGTGGTGGTCGACGAGGGTGATCTTCGGGCGGTGCCGTCGACCGAGTCCGGCGACAGCGACACGACCGTGTGGATCGACCTGCGCCGCATCCTGCACGAGGTCGACCCGGCCGCCGAATGGCGCCAGTCCTACGAGGAGGCCGGCCGTCTCATCCGCTCCTACTTCTGGGACCCGGGCATGAGCGGCATCGACTGGGACGCCGTGCTCGACCAGTACCGGCCGCTCGTGGAACGGGTCGCCTCCCCCGACGAGTTCGCCGACCTGCTGCGCGAGGTCCTGGGCGAGCTGGGCACCTCGCACGCCTACGTCACCGCCGCCCGCCGCAACGAGGGCCCGCCCCACTACCAGCGCTGGCAGGGCCTGCTCGGCGCCAACTTCGTACGCCGGGACGGAGGCTGGACGGTCAAGCGGATCCTGCCCGGCGACTCGTCCGACTCCAAGGCCCGCTCGCCGCTGGCCGGGACGGGCATCCAGGAGGGCGCCGTCCTGACGCACGTGGACGGCCGCCCGGTCGATCCGGTGGCGGGACCGTATCCGCTGCTCGCGGGCTCGGGCGGTACGACCGTGGAGCTGACCTTCGCCCACCCCGTCGCCCACCACCCTTCCGAGGAAGGCCCTTCGGGCCCCTCCGACCCGGCCGAGGGCGAAGCCGGCGTGGCCCGGCGGGTCGCCGTCGTCCCGCTCGTCGACGAACGGCCGCTGCGCTACCAGGACTGGGTCACCAAGCGCCGGGAGGTCGTACGGGAGTTGAGCGGCGGCAAGTGCGGCTACCTGCACATCCCGGACATGGGCGGCTCGGGCTGGGCCCAGTTCAACAGGGACCTGCGCATGGAGGTGTCCCGGCCCGCACTGATCGTGGACGTGCGCGGCAACGCCGGCGGGCACATCAGCGAACTCGTCATCGAGAAACTCACCCGGACGATCCTGGGCTGGGACCTGACCCGGAACGCGCAACCGGTCTCTTACACCTCGAACGCGCCCCGGGGTCCGGTGGTGGCCCTGGCGGACGAGGCGACCTCCTCCGACGGCGACATGATCACCGCCGCCTTCAAACTCCTCGAACTCGGTCCGGTCGTGGGGCAGCGCACCTGGGGCGGAGTCGTCGGCATGACCGGCCGGCACCGCCTCGGCGACGGCACGGTGATCACGGTCCCGATGAACGCCGCCTGGTTCGACGCCTACGGATGGTCCGTGGAGAACCACGGCGTCGCCCCCGACCTGGAGGTCCTGCGCACGCCACTGGACTGGGCCGAGGGCCGGTACGCCCAGCTCGACGACGCCGTGCAGCTGGCCGTCGAGCTGCTGGACACCCACCCCGCGGCGGTTCCCCCGGACTACAGCGAGGTACCGGACCGCTCGAGGCCGAAGCTGCCGCCGCGGACGACGCCCTAGCGAGGCGGGTGCCCGGGTCCGGGAACGACGAGGCGGCTCGTTCATCAGACCCGTGCAGGCCATGTCCGGGTAGCGGTTGAAGTTGGAGGCGGCCGCGGTCACGCTCTC
>NZ_JBSFHY010000094.1:0-9753 GCF_053597295.1 Streptomyces sp. NPDC001450 | reverse complement strand
GTTCGCGATGTGGCTGCTGCCGGCGTGCGCGTACCTGCCCCGCCCCCGGGCCTGGCTGACCGCACCTGCACGTGAGGTCGGCCGCCACCCGGGCAGTCACACCAGGTCGCCCTTGAGCGCTTGGCGCACGATGTGGTCCTGCGCAACATCCAGCGCGTCGAGCACCTGCATGGCCTTGTCGATACGGTGCTCGGCGGTGTCGGCGCGCGTCTTCGCGGCGCCGGCGCGGTCGTGGAGGGCTGTGAGCGAGCGGCAGAACTGCTTGAGCTTGACCGTGCGGATGACGCGGATCATGAGATGTCTCTTCCTGTGGTGTCGTGATGTCCCCGGCTCGAGAGGCCTGGGCCGAGGGGCCGGAGCTGGTTGTGGAAGCGGCCGTCCGCCAGATGGCCGGTGCCGTCGTGCTCGAGGAGCTGCTCCTCGGCTACTGGCCGTCGACGATGGCGGCGAGGTCGGCGAGGTCGGCGACGGCGCCTGCGCGGGCCACCAGGCGCGCGGGGCGCAGGCCGAGGCCCTCGTACGGGATGGCGCCCCACACGGTCCACTGGTCGCCCTTCAGGGCGGGGGTCCAGGTGAGCCAGTACGGCTCGCCGTCCGGGGCGCCCTTGACCTTCCACCAGCCGCGGTCCCCGGTCGGTTGGAAGGCGAGCGTGTCCACCGGCTGCAGCACCGGGACCGGACCGAACCGGCGCTCCTGCAGCTTGAGGTAGTCGCGGGTCGGCAGGATCGGCACCCGGGACCGCGTACGGTCACCGCTCCACGTCGCGCCGGGCACGTAGTTGAGCCCGCGCTTGGCAAGGATGAGCCCGGCCGCGGCGTGCAGGTCATCGCTCATCGCGGAGGAGTGGCGGTCTTCCAGGCTGACCGGGTCCCACCCGGAGGCGTTCTTGCCGCTCTTGTCGATCCAGTGCAGCGCGGCCCCGCCCGTGATCGGGGACACGTACACCTCGACGGCCGCCGGACGGTTGCGCTCCTCCGACGTGCGGCACATCTCGAGCCTCTGCGCCTCGGTGAACGTCACGCTCACCTGCCGTTCCCGCTGCGCCTGGAGGCGGTAGGCGGCCTTGCGGGTCTCGTCCCGCTCGATGCGGGCGAGAGAGAGCTGCTGTGTGAGCGTCTCGGCGTAGTCGGCGACCGCGCGGGCCGCCTCGCTCGGCAGGCCGGTCACGGTGACCGTGACGGGGGTGGCGCCGTACCGGCTCGCAAGGGTGTGGGTGTAGCTCACGTGGACCCTCTCTTTCGTGTCTGCCGTGGTCTGCCGTCCGCCGTCTCAACGGTCGGCGTGGTGCTCCCCGGCCCGGCTCGAACGGGCCACGCGCCTGCGCGGCGGGGGCTGAGGGCTCAGAAGGGAAAGGCATCGCGCGCCCGGCGCTCGCGGGCGGCCGCCACGCCGTCCGCGACCAGCTGGCGCAGCTCGGCCCTTGCGCGGGCTGCGGCCTGCGGCCGGGAGGTGTCGAGCGAGGCCTTCAGCAGACGGAGGCGGTGCCCGCCGTCCGGGGCGAGGAAGGCGCGTACCGCGAACGCGCACTCCTCGGCGTCCGGGACCGGGCCGAGCCCGGAGGTGTTGCCGTCGTACACCTCGGCCGCCCCGCCATCCGGGTCGGTGGTGTCCCACCAGGTGGCCACCCATCCGGCGAACAGATGCCGGCCGATGTCCCACCCGCTGCGGGTGTCCGTGTCGTCCCCGCAGGGGCGGTTGCAGTTGCGGGCCTCGATCAGGATTTCGCCATTCGCCGTCGGGATGCGCAGGTAAGGGGATCGCATCTCGAACGCGACACCTTCGCGGCGCAGGGCCTCGGCGATCAGCGGGCCGGTGGTCAGCCGCGGGGCTTCCTGAGTGGCGGGGGAGTTGGCCATGTTGGGGGGTCCTTCCTGTAGGCGTCGGGTGTTCCCGACACCCTGAAGACTACTAAAAATTTTCGCAGCATCAAGGGAGATTGGCGCGCCTCATCGTCCAGAGCCCCCACGGGAGCGGATTTCACAGGCTCGGCGCCGCCGCTCACCCCCACGACCGCGCCCTGACGACCGGCTAAGCAACCAAGACGTACCCGCCCCCGTCAGGCTTCTCGCCGTTGTCGGCACCCCGCTCAAGCCCCCGGCGCAGAACGCGCACGGAGAGCCGCACCGCCTTGACGAGCATCACGCTCGTTGCCGCTCCGGCGACCAGGACGCCGAGCACCACCAGGACCAGCGCGAGCAGCAGCGCCGCACCGTACAGCCGCACCAACACCCCTGCGGCAGACTGGCGTTGCGCGACTACCCCGAGCCGCTCGGCGGGGGAGGTCATCAGCCACCGGCCGTACTCACGCACCGTCGGCGCCTTGCCGGCAGCCGGTTTGGCCTCTGCGTCCGCCCGAGCACTTGCCGCGCGCTCGTCGTGCTCCTGGCCCCGGCTCTCGATGGTGATCGGCGCGCTCCGCGGCACCGCGATCGGCGCGGGCTCCAGTGCGAGCCGCCGTGGGGCCGCAGGAAGGGCGAGCATGGCAGGGGAGGGCAGGAGCGCGACGTGCAGACCCGGCAGGCAGGAGACAGGGTTTGCGCATACGTCGTCACGGATCGCCGGTTCCAGGACAGCGGGTTCGCCGGCCGGGCAGGGATTCTCCACCTCTGGACAGGTGCCGCCGTCGTCCTCCCAGCCGTTGACTGCGCCTGGGTCGCTCACCACGTCCGCCACGAAGGCGGGAACGCCCCTCAGTTTTGACCTGCACGCGTCAAGTCCGGCGGAAGACCCCGTTGCGCCCACGGGCGGGGACACCTTGAAGGTGTTCTCGTCCTCGCCCTGGGGAAGCGCCGGCCCCGGTGCGCAGTGCGATGCCGGGCCGGCGGTCCGGCCGCACCCGTCGCACCGGCCGCCGCACACCTCGCCCTCGCGGCACTCGCACGCCGGGCAGCGCTCGACCGTCTCGTCGGCCGCGGCCTGGTCCTGCCCGCCAGTCAGCAGTGCCCACACCTGGGCGGCGTCCGGGTCTCCGTCCCCGTCCGGTGCCACGGTTCCCACACGGGAGTTGTCCGGCGCGATCAGCCACAGCCCCCCGCACTCGTCACTGATCACGTAGGTGTCGCCCTGGTAGGTGACGTGCCAAATCCCTGCGATGATCCGGCGCACTTCACTGCGACCGGCGCGCTTCACCCGGCGCCGCTCGGCCGCCTCTACGGCCGCCGTACGCGCTTCGGCCTCTGTCTCCATCCGGGCGCGCTCGGCGGCTTCCCGCTCAGCCTCACGGCGCCGCGCCTCCGCCTTCCGGGCGGCCTCTTCGGCCTCGCCCCTGGCGATGATCCGTTCACACTCGGCGCGCGCCTCGGCCCTCCGCTGCTCCCACTCAGCGAGCCGGGCGTAGAAGGCTTCCCGCCGCCGCTTGGCTTCCTGCCCGCCCGGAAGCGGGGCCAGGGTACGCGCGCGCTCCTTACGGCCGTCGCTGGATAGGTCGCGGTCGCGCTTCGCGATGGTCAGCCGCGCCTCATAGGCGGCGCGGTCGTCGGCGTACACCCCGCCGGGGTTGAGGCGCACCAGGTGCAGGGCGCGCTTGCCGTCGTCCGTCGGGTACACCCGGCCGTCCGCGCTTCGGTACAGGAACCCGCCGCCCATGAGCAGCCGTACGCGCTCCGCCTTCACCCGCCGCCCGCAGTGCCGGAAGGTGTTGTCGTCCTCACCCGCCCACAGCAGACCGGCCGCCGCCGCCTCCATCACCGTGACCATGCGCGCCGACCAACCGAGTGCGGGCACTACTTCGGCCGCCTCGCCCTCATCCATGATCGCCCGCACCGCCGCACGGTCGACCGCCCGCCGGTCGGCCGCGACCTCGACCGGCGACCCGCTTTCCGCGTCCATCGCTTCCGGCCCGGACGGATCGCTGACGACGTCCGGCGCGTACGCGGGCAGATCCGCCGCGCCCTGGTCCTGATTCTGCTCGGCGAGTGCACGCTCCTCCGCCGGGAAGAGACGGCCGTCCGACAGCCACGGGTAATCCAGCCGCCCACGCCCCGACTTGGGCTCGTACTTGACGTCCTTGTCCGTCTCGGTCACCAGGCCGTGCCGGTGCGCGCGGCGCCAAAGGCGCAGCACCCGACGCCCCTCATCCGTCAGCCGAAACGCGCGCAGCTCCCCGGGCGCATCCATCAGCACTTTGGCCAGACCGGCCCGAAGCAACCCCAGGATGCGCGGCTTGCTCACCCGCTTGTTGACGTCGAACCGGTCGTACGCCACATCGCACGCCCACACCCCGTCTTGGAACTCGTCTACCTTGGCCTCTTCGATCCACCCCAAGAGCTGAACCTGAGCGGCCGAGAACGACCACGACCACGCGGCGACCTCGTCCAACTCCGCCGCCGTGAGCACGTCATCGGCCGCACGGTGGCTCAGCTCGTAGTGCGCGCGGGCAGCGTCGTACGCATCCGCCTTGTCCGCCCACCGATCGTCAAGAGCCTTGCGGATGCCCGGCTCGCACCGGCCGCACTCCACCCCCCACCAGTCCCGGTAGCGGGTGGAAAGCAGGGGCACGACGTACAGCCCGGACGGGCACTCGAGACCGTCTGTGCGCGCGTCATCGCAGCTGGCCGGCGACGGAAGCTCTGCAGGCTCGCCGGCCGACCAGACCTGCACCCCCGGGCAGGAACCGCCCTCGCTCTCCCAGGAGTTGACCGTGCCCGGGTCGCTCACCGTATCGGTCGCGACAGCCGCCATATTTGACTTGCACACGTCAAGTTCTGCGGAAAACCCCCCTTCCCCCACGGCGATTGCCATAGTTGACGTGTTCGCGTCAAGTCCCTGGGAAAGTGCCCTCCGGGCCTTGCCCGTCGGGACGGCCGGAGTGCCGCCGCCGGCCACGGGCGCTACCTCGACCGCCACGGCGTCCGCCTCGGGAACGTCGCCCAGGGCGCCGCCCTCGCCCTCCCACACGTCCACCCCGGACGGGTCCGACACCACGTCAGCCAGGGCACAGGCCGCAGCGTGCGCTTCGGCCTCCTCCGGGGCGGGCTCCGGGGTGACGTCGCGCGGGTCGGCGGGGATCGCCTCACCTGCCAGGGCGGCCCGCATCTGCTCGGCCGACATGCGCCCGCTCACCTCGTTGTAGGGGAGCGTGTACGTGCTGCCCTTGTGCCGGGTCTCAGCCGTTGCCGCGCGGGTGACCACACGGCAGCCGCCGACGGCGCCGACGGTGCCGCCATCAAACGCGGCGTGGATGTGCGGCACGGTCACCGTCTTGGCGTTGACCCGGCTCACCTCGTACCAGGACCCCCGCCACCGCGCGAAATCGCCCTTCACAAAGTCGGCTCGACCCCACACCTTGAAGCCGCGCCGCTCCGCCTCCTTGATCGTCTCCGCCCAGTACGTCAGCTCTTCGTCGTACTCGGCCAGACGGCGCGTCAGCTCCTCCCGGCGCGCCTCGGATGGCTCGCGTCGCCACACATCAGCCTTACGGCCCTTGTCGTCGACGCCGTCACGCTCCCGCAGAACGCCGCGCCGCTCCGCCTCCAGCTTCTCGATACGGCGCAGCGTGCGCCCCGGGTTCTTCCGGTACCGCTCGTAGGCGTCCGCGGCCGCCGCACGAGATGCCCAGTAACCGGCCCGCTCGCCCTCGGCGATGCTCTTACGCATCGCGTTGTGCATGCGCTCCTGGTCCCGGTACGCCTTCGGCGCGCTGTAGTGGTCCGGCAGGATCGGCTGACCCATCCAGAACCGTTCGGCGATCCGGTCCGAGGCATCCCGCGCAGCCTGCGACGATGCCGCCGCACGTCCGGCCCGGTCCGCGTACCGCTCCGCCCGCTCCTCGGACGCATCCACGCGGGCGGCCTCCCGCTCGGCGAACGACATGGTTTCTTCGATCACCACAGCGCACGACAGGCCGAGTGCGCGCACCGCGTCCGCAGCCCGGTTGATCTTCCACCGGTCGGCGCCCTTGTAGCGGCTGCCACGGATGAAGATCCCCGGGGTACGCCGATAGGTCCAGCCCAGCGGGCGCAACGCTTCCCACACCCCGTCACCCTTGGAGGAGCCCTCAACGGTGGTGCCGTCCTCGTGGGTGTGCCGGATGACGATGTCCGCCGCCTCTGCCCCCTCTTCCGCCTCCGCGACGTCCCCGGGCAGGGTGAGCGCGCGCAGCGCCGCCGGCGAGTGCCCCATGACCCGTGCGGCGCACTCGGCGCAGCGCGGAGCACAGCCGGGCACGTCCCACAGCAACACCCCGAACCCGCCACACGTATTTGCCGCCGCGCAGTCACCGCGCCCGGCAGGCTTCGCCCAGTCGATCGGCATAACCGCCACAGCCGCCGCGGACTCCCCCCGGTTCTTTGACGCGTTCGCGTCAAGTTCCCCGGAAAACCCCCCTTCCCCGCCGGGGCTGCGATTCTCGTTTGAAGTGTCCGCGTCAAGTCCTGTGGAAGTCGCCGGCTCCGGAGCGGTCTCCGCCGCGTACACCGGCGGGGTGGCCACGCCCGGAACGGCGCCGCCCTCGCCCTCCCATGCCTCGACCGCATCCGGAGCGCTGTCGACGTCCGGCAGGGCGCGCACGGGCGCAGCAACCGGCGCGGGAACCTCGGCCGGAGCGTCGGGGACCGTCAGGCCCGAACGGCGCGCCGACTCTGCCAGCCACTCGACGCCCTCACGCGCCTCGTTCACGAAGTGCACAACTGCCCCCGAATCGTTCCGCTCGACCGCGGCACGCGCGTACCGCAGCGCCGTACGCGCCCCCGCATCCACCCCGTACACCCGCTCTTCGTCCTCGTCCGTCAGGTCAGCCAGGTACGGCGACCACACCGACCACACCCGCTCAAGATCAGCCGCAACCGTGGCCAGGTCCGCGGCAGCCTGCGCCGCTTCCGCCTCGGCCTGCTCGCGCTCCGCCCGAACCTCAGCGCCGATCCGGGCGAGCGTCGCCGCGCCGTCCGCGTGACCTTCGGCCGTCGCGCACACGAACTCCGGGCGCTGCGTGATCGCCCACTCAGCGAACGCGTTCCCGCACTCCACCCACGTACCGGTCACGGTCGTACCGTCGGGCAGCGTCACCGCGTACCCGGCATCCGTGCGCACCGTGGCCCGTGCGCGGAGCATCGCGCACCCCATCGGAACAATCGCGCCGTCAACAACCGCGCCGCCCGACGTGCGCAGCGTCTCGGGGAACCGCTCGACCGCGGCGCGCGCGTCACCCACCGTGACGACTCCGCGGAGCACTGCCGCGCGTCCCTTGTACGACCCACCGTCGGCGAAACCGGGGCGCGAGAACACGCGCTCCCCCTCGGCCACATCAAGGCTGTAACCGGGGTCGACCGGCGCGGACGTCTCAGCGTCGTTCTCCGGCCCGTTCTCCTCCGGGGCCGACTCCTCTACCGCCTCCACGGGAAACAGCCCCTCAGACGCGCACTCGGCAGCGATCACCGTCACGTCAGCAGTGAAGCGGCGCGCTTTACCGTCCTCATCCGTACCGTTCGGCACCGACACCCGCGCGTACGGCGTCCCGTGCTTCGACCCGAACCACATGGGAACGGCCACGGCCTGATCACGCGTGGCGCGCACCCCGTCAACGGTCGCGATGATCACGCACGCGTCAGCGCTGCCCGCGTACGAGGATCCCGACCACTCACCCGTGATCACGTCGTTCGCCCAAACCTGCCCAGTGAACGCCACCCCTTCGACGTCCCACGCGAGCATCACGCCCGGGGCGTAACCCTCCGGCGTCCACTCCGCCGTACGAGCCGGGACGGACCAGCCGAAGAAGCCGGCCGGAGCATCCTTACCGGCCGCACGCGCGTCGCTCGCCTTGCGCGTCGCCTTGAACACGCGCGCCATGTCGGCGCGGTCGCGCTCACCCGCGGCCCACGTCTTCCCTCCGGTGCAGTCGCAGCGCGTCTTACCGGGTGCCTTGATCCGGCACTGACCGCACACACCCCGGTATTCAGCAGGGCGCGGCGTCTTACCGACCGCGCACAACTCAGCGTGACGCGTCTCGCGCGCCCGAACCTCACGGTTCAGCCAAGCCTGAATGTCCGCCTCACACGCGCCACGCTCGTACGTCTGAAAGTCCGCAACCTGAATCGTCGGAACCTTGACGCCCTTGTCACGGCCAGCAACCAGCAACAGGGGCGCACTGAAAGTCTCCAGCCCATTCCGGTCCGGCCCCGTGACGTCCACGCGGAACGACCAACGGCCGTCGACCGTGACGACGTGCCGCTTAGCGCCGTAGGCGCCGTTCCCCTCGCGCTCCCACACCACCCCGGGGCGCGCCGTTTCGGCAGTCTCCGCCATGGCGCGCGCAGCGAACCACTCGCACGCGTCGCCGGAGATCTCCCGCGCGTCACCCGTCGCGAGAATCTCACCCCCGGCAAACAGGGTCCAGCCGGACGACTCGACAACCGCCGTAATGGTCCGGCCACCGATGACCAACGGGCGCGCATCCCGCAGCGTGCGCACGCCCGGAACGTTCGGCCGGTACGTGCCGAACGGGAGCGCCGTACCGTCCGCCGTAGTCGCCTCCACGGGCGCGGGGGCGGGAACCTCCGCCGGAGCCTCCACGGGTGCGGGAGCCGGAGCCTCCACGGGCGCCGGAACCTCCGGCCCACCGACCACGACCGGCGCGTCACATGACATGGGAACGTCCGCCGACCACTCGACCGCATCCGACGAACGCACGGCGTAAGCCTGCGTGTGCGTACCCCTACGGCCGTCCGTAACGATCGTCCACCCCGGACGGTGGATGTCGCTGAACGACAGGGTTTCGCCACAGGTGCACTTGTAGCCGTACCGGTCCATAGACACGGTGCCGCGGCAGATACCCGAACGACGCTGCCCGTACCGCGTCATCGCGTACCGGCCGTTGTGCCGCACCGGTTCCAGGATCACCATTCCGTCCGGGCGCACATCCGCGATGTTCTTCCGCGCGAACGTCGACGCCGGCCCCCGCGTCTTGTAACCCTCCTTGCCCGGGATGATCCAACGCCCGTCAAGCGTCACCAGGCTGTACCGGCTGGTTGCCGGGCTGAACACCGAGTAGGCGACCGCCACACGCCGATCGTCAACGATCAACGCAGCGTCGGTAAGGCCGTGTCCTTCCATAGCGTTCAGGGCGGGAGTAGTGATCATGACGCGCATGGTTCGGATTCCTTTCGGGGAGCGTCCCAACACCCAGAAGACTACTAAAATTTTTCGGGGTCTTGCAAGCCTTGACGGTCGTGCGCCGCCCTCCTTTTTCTGACGCCTCGTCAGTTCGGAACATCCACGACATGGGAACTGACGTCACGTCAGTCTCTGACTGGTGAGCCATCAGGCACCTGCATTCCAGGGGGGGTTGACGGTATGTCAGGTAAACGCTGGAATCTCGCCACGCTCGGTTTCGTGGAGTACGGTGCGCCCCAACATCAGTTCGATTCCACCTGTGGAAAAAGGGCGCACCATAGTCCACAATCTCGACGTGGAACCCATCACAGAGAGTTACTGCGCACGGCAGTCCACGCTTTCCGCTACCTGCATCTATGCAGGTCAGAAGAGGTGCGCACCATTTTCCACAATCTCGACGCGATGGCCTTTACGCAGGTCAGAAGGGGTGCGCACGAGGGGGCGCACCGTTTTCCACGCTTTCCTTCATACAGTGACCACCGACTGGCCTGCGGTCGCCCAGGCCGCGAGCCCGGAGGGCTCGCACATCGTTCGCGGAGCGAACGATCGCTCGGCGCGGCACAGGTCGACGGGCTCGGGTACTGGCGTACGTACTGGCTGGTCGTCGTGCCGAACGCACGGCCGGTGTTCGCCGCCGTCGGGACCAT
>NZ_JBSFHY010000093.1:0-9949 GCF_053597295.1 Streptomyces sp. NPDC001450 | reverse complement strand
ACCGCCAGATGCAACGCCACCAGAGCCGAGGAACACGCCGTGTCCACGGTCACCGCAGGACCTTCCAGGCCCAGCGTGTAAGACACGCGGCCGGAGACGACGCTCGCCGCGTTGCCGGTGCCGAGGTGGCCGCCGACGTCCTCGCCGGAGGCGACGAGGAGCGGGGTGTAGTCGTTGCCATTGGTGCCGGCGAAGACACCGGTGCGGGAACCGCGCAGGGACAGCGGGTCGATCCCGGCCCGCTCGAACGCCTCCCACGCCAGCTCCAGCAGCAACCGCTGCTGCGGATCCATCGCCAGCGCCTCACGCGGCGAGACGCCGAAGAAAGCGGGGTCGAACTCCGCCATGTCCCGCAGGAATCCGCCTTCGCGGGCGGTGCAGGTACCGGGGTGGTCGGGATCGGGGTGGAAGAGGTTGTCGACGTCCCAGCCACGGTCGGCCGGGAACGGGGCGATGGCGTCGGTGCCGTCCGCGAGCAGCCGCCAGAACTCCTCGGGGGTGTCGGCACCACCGGGGAAGCGGCAGCTCATCGCGGTGATGACGATCGGATCGTCGGCGACGGAGGCGGACATGGCGGTGGGCCGCGTGGTGGCGGGCAGGCGGTCGCCGTCGTCGGACGCCGCGCCGAGTTCGGCGAGCAGCATCCGGGCCAGTTCCGCGCAGTTCGGGTAGTCGAAGACCAGCGTGGCCGGCAGACGCAGCCCGGTGATCTTGTTCATGCCGTTGCGGAGTTCCACGGCGCTCAGCGAGTCGAAGCCGAGGTCGCTGAAGGCGCGGGTCGGCTCGACGGCCTCGGGCCCGGGGTAGCCGAGGACGGTGGCGACGTAGCCGCGTACGACGTCGAGGACAGCACCGGCGCGTTCGCCGTCGGCGAGGCCGGCCAGGTGGCGGAGCAGCGCGGGCAGGTCGCCGTCGGCACCGTCGCCTCCGAAGGCGTCCGGGGCGGCCTGGCCGGAGACCGTGCCGCGGGCCGGGTCGAGGACACGCTGGGCGTCGGGCAGGTCGCGCAGCAGAGCGCTGGGCCGGGAGCCGGTGAAGGCGGGCGCGAAGCGCTCCCAGCCGATGTCCGTGACGGCGAGGTAGGTCTCGCCGTGGTCGAGTGCCTGCTGGAGCGCCTGGCAGGCCAGTTCGGGCCGCATGTCGTAGACGCCGTAGCGGCGCAGGCGTTCGCCGACCGCGCCGTCGCCCATGCCACCGTCGGCCCAGTGGCCCCAGGCGACGGCGGTGGCGGGCAGGCCGAGGGAGCGGCGCTGCTGGGCGAGGGCGTCCAGGAAGGCGTTGCCGGGAGCGTAGTTGCCGAGGCCGGGTCCGCTGATGGTGCCGGACGTCGAGGAGAACAGCACGAACGCGGACAGGTCGAGGCCCGCGGTCAGTTCGTGCAGGTTGACGGCGGCGGTGGCCTTGGTGCGCAGCACCGGGTTCATACGGCCCGGGTCGAGGGCGTCGATGACGCCGTCGTCGAGGGAGCCGGCGATGTGCAGCACGGCGTCGAGCGGGTGTTCCTCGGGGATCGAGTCGATCAGGTCGCGCAGGGCGTCGCGGTCGGCGACGTCGCAGGCGGCGAGGGTGACCCGGCCGGCGCCGAGTGCGGTCAGCTCCGCCGTCAGTTGGGCGGCGCCGGGCGCGTCGGCGCCCCGGCGGCTGGTGAGCAGCAGGTGTTCGGCGCCGAGGGAGGCGAGCCAGCGGGAGATGTGTCCGCCGACCGCGCCCGTGCCGCCGGTCACCAGGACGGTGCCGTGGGGGCGCCAGCTCTCGCCGGGCGGGGTGGCGCCGGCGAGCGGGGCGCGCAGCAGCCGACGGCCGTAGGTGCCGGAGGCCCGTACTGCGGTCTGGTCCTCGCCGTCGGGCCGGGCGAGCAGGGCGCACAGCCGGGCTCCCGACCGGCGGTCGAGGACGGCGGGCAGATCGATCAGGCCGCCCCAACGGTCGGAGTGCTCAAGGGCGGCGACCCGGCCGAGGCCCCAGACGAGGGCCTGCGGCGCGCTGAGGACGGTCTCCGAGCCGGTGACGGCGACGGCACCGTGGGTGGCGCACCACAGGGGTGCACTGACGCCGAGGTCACCGAGGGCCTGGAGCAGAGTGAGGGTGGCGGCGAGGCCGGTGGGGACCGCCGGGTGTTCGGGGTGCGGGTTCTCGTCGAGGGCGAGGAGCGACAGTACGCCGCCCAGGTCGCCCCGTGCCAGGGCGGGTTCGGCATCCGTGGCGGCGAGTGCGGCGGCCAGCAGGCCGGCCAGGCCCTCCCGGTCGGCGGCGGGGCTGCCACCGTCGACGGGTACGACCCGCACGCCGACGCCGTGGTCGGTGAGTGCCTGCCGGGTGGCGTCCGCCAGGGCGTGACCGGTGGCGGGGACGACCAGGAGCCAGGTGCCTGCCGGGGGCGCGACCGTGGTGTCCTGGGTGAGCGGGGTCCAGCCGACGGTGTAGCGCCAGTTGTCGACGGTGGACTGCTCCTTGCTGCTGCGCCGCCAGGCGGACAGCGCGGGCAGCACCTCGCGCAGCGGGGTGTCCCCGCCTAGGTCGAGGGCGGTCGCGAGGGATTCGAGGTCCTCTTCCTCCACGGTCTGCCAGAAGCGGCTCTCCGCCTCGTCGGTGACCTCAGCGCCGTCCGAGGTGACGGAGTCCGCGTCCCGCAGCTCGGGCCAGAACCGCAGCCGTTGGAAGGCGTACGTGGGCAGGTCGACGCGGTGGGCGCCGGTACCGGCGAAGACTCCGTTCCAGTCGACGGCCACGCCCTGGGCGTGGGCCTCGGCGAGGGAGGTCAGGAAGCGGTCCAGGCCGCCCTGGTCGCGGCGGAGCGTGCCGAGCACGACGGCATCGGCGGCGGCGTCCTCGATGGTCTCGCGAAGGCCGAAGGCGACGACGGGGTGCGGGCCGACCTCGATGAAGGCGCGGTGACCGGCGCCCAGCAGTCCTCGGATCGCCTCCTCGAAGCGGACGGTCTCGCGCAGGTTGGTGTACCAGTACGCGCCGTCGAGGGCGGTGTCCCCGTCCAGCCACTCGCCGGTCACCGAGGAGCGGAAGGGGATCTCGGCGGGCATGGGCCGCAGGCCGGCGAGCGCGTCGAGGACCTGCTCCCGGATGGGCTCGACGTGGCCGGAGTGGCTGCCGTAGTCCACGGCGACCTTCCGGGCCTGGACGCCGTCGCCGGTCAGCTCGGTGAACAGCTCGTCCAGGGCGTCCGCGGCGCCGGACACGACGACCGAGCCGGGGCCGTTGACGGCGGCCAGGGCGAGCCGGTCGCCGTACGGCTCGAGGCGGGCGCGTGCCTCGTCGGCGGGAAGCGGCACCGACATCATGCCGCCGTCGCCCGCGATGGCGGTGATGGCCTTGCTGCGCAGGGCGGCGACACGGGCGCCGTCCTCCAGCGACAGGGCGCCGGCGACGACGGCCGCGGCGATCTCACCCTGGCTGTGGCCGACGACGGCGGCGGGCTCGACGCCGTACGAACGCCACAGGTGGGCGAGGGAGACCATGACGGCCCACAGGACGGGCTGGACGACGTCCACCCGGTCGAGGTCGGGCGCGTCCGGGCCGCCGCGCAGGGCGGCGGTCAGCGACCAGTCGACGTACGGCGCGAGCGCCTGCTCGCACTCGGCGATACGGCGGGCGAACTCCGGTGAGCTGTCGAGGAGTTCCCGGCCCATTCCGGCCCACTGGGCGCCCTGGCCGGGGAAGACGAGCACGGGTCCGGTGCCGCGCCGGTCGGTGCCGCGGACGACGTCGCTGACCATGCGGTCCTCGGCGAGGTCGCGCAGTCCGCGCTCAAGGCCGTCGCGATCGGCGGCGAGCACGACGGCCCGCTGGTCGAACGCGGTGCGGGTGGTGGCGAGCGACAGCCCCAGGTCGGCGAGGCCGAGGCCGGGGTGGTCGCGCAGATGGGCGAGGAGCCGGCCCGCCTGGGCGCGCAGCCCGTCGGAGGTGCGGGCGGACACGGGGACGGGCACGAGCGGCAGCGGCGCGGGGGTGTCGACGGCCTGCCCGGCCGTGTCGTTCTGTGCCCTCTCGTTCGGTGCCGTCTCGTCCCGTGCCGTGTCGTCGGGCGCCTGCTCGATGATGACGTGCGCGTTGGTGCCGCTCATGCCGAACGAGGAGACGCCCGCGCGGCGCGGACGGCCGGTCTCGGGCCACGGCAGCGGCTCGTCGAGCAGCTGTACGGTGCCCGCCGACCAGTCGACCTCGGGGGTCGGGTTCTCGGCGTACAGGGTGGCCGGGAGCACGCCGTTGCGGATGGCCATGACCATCTTGATGACGCCGCCGACACCGGCCGCCGCCTGGGAGTGACCGATGTTGGACTTCAGCGAGCCCAGCCACAGCGGGCGGTCCTCGGGCCGGTCCTGGCCGTAGACGGCGATCAGTGCCTGCGCCTCGATGGGGTCGCCCAGCGTCGTACCGGTGCCGTGCGCCTCCACCGCATCGACGTCGGCCGGGGTGAGCCCGCCACCGGCCAGCGCGGCGCGGATGACCCGCTGCTGCGAGGGGCCGTTGGGGGCGGTCAGGCCGTTGGAGGCGCCGTCCTGGTTGAGGGCGCTGCCCTGGACGACGGCGAGGACGGGGTGTCCGTGCCGCCGTGCGTCGGACAGCCGCTCGACGACGACCATGCCGACGCCCTCCGCCCAGCTCGCACCGTCGGCGTCCGCTGAGAACGGCTTGCAGCGGCCGTCCTCGGCGAGCGCCCGCTGCCGGCTGAACTCGATGAGGGAGCCCGGCGTCGACATGACGGTGACACCGCCCGCCAGCGCCAGGTCGCACTCGCCCTGCCGCAGTGCCTGCACCGCGAGGTGCAGGGCCACCAGGGACGAGGAGCAGGCGGTGTCGACGGACAGCGCCGGACCCTCCAGGCCCAGGGCGTAGGCGATACGGCCGGACAGGACGCTCGGCGAGTTGCCGGTGCCGATGTAGCCCTCGAAGCTGTCCTTGGCGGCGCCGAGGATGCCGACGTAGTCCTGGTAGGTGACACCGGCGAAGACACCGGTGAGGCTGCCGCGCTGGGACGCCGGGTCGATGCCGGCCCGCTCCAGCGCCTCCCAGGAGGTCTCCAGGAGGAGCCGCTGCTGCGGGTCCATCGCGAGGGCCTCGCGCGGGGAGATACCGAAGAAGCCGGGGTCGAACTGGCTGGCGTTGTGCAGGAATCCGCCCTCGCGGGCGTAGCAGGTGCCCGGGTGGTCCGGGTCCGGGTGGTAGAGCTTCGCGAGGTCCCAGCCGCGGTCGGCCGGGAGCGGGGAGATGCCGTCGCCGCGGTTCACGACCAGGTCCCACAGTTCCTCGGGACTGGTGATGCCGCCCGGGTAGCGGCAGGCCATGCCGACGACCACGATCGGATCGTCGTCGAGTCGGGCACGGGACGCCGCGGGAGCCGCGGAGTCCGGCCGGGCGCCGAAGAGTTCCTTCTCCAGGTGCGCGGCGAGCACCAGCGGCGTCGGGTGGTCGAAGACCAGGGTGGCGGGCAGCAGTACGCCGATGTCGGCGCTCAGCCGGTTGCGCAGCTCGACCGCGGTGATGGAGGCGAAGCCCAGGTCCTTGAAGACTCGGGAAGGTTCCACCTCGTCGACGTCGACGTAGTCCAGCACCGCGGCCACCTTGCGGCGCACCAGGTCGAGCAGCACGCGCTGCCGCTCGGCCGCGGACCGCCCGGCGAGCCGGTCCAGGAGGCCCGCTTCCCCGCCTGCCTCGCCGGAGTCGGCGGCGCGACGGCGCACCGGCCGGGACGCAGCAACGGTACGGGCGGGGTCCACGGCGTCGCCGGCGGTTCCGCCGGCGTCCGTACGGTCTTCCGCGACGGCGGTGCCCGTACGGTCTCCGGCGGCAGCGGCGTCCGTACGGCCGTCCGCGGCCGTGGTGTCGGCGGTGGTTACGGGCCCATCTGCGACGGGACGCAGCCGCAGCGACTCGACGGCGAGGACAGGCTGTCCGGAGGCGTCGGCGGCCCGGAGCGTCACCGCGTCCTCGGCGCACCGGGTCAGCCGGACGCGCAGTGTGCCGGCGCCGTCGGCGAGGAGCCTGGCGCGCTGCCACGCGAACAGCAGCAGCCCGTCGCCCAGTCCTTCCGGGAGGCCGAGGCCCAGCGGGTGCAGCGCCGAGTCCAGCAACGCCGGGTGCACCCCGTACCGCCGTGCCTGCTCCCGCGTCTCCTCGCGGAGGGCGATCTCGGCGTACACGTCGTCACCGTGCCGCCAGACACCGTCGAGCGCGCGGAACGCGGGGCCGTACTCCAGGCCGGCGTCGGCCGCCAGCCGTTCGTACAGGTCCCCGATCACGACCGGTTCGGCGCCGGCCGGCGGCCAGACGGCGAAGTCGGCCTCCCATTCCGCGTCGGCGTCGCGCCGCGCGTCCATGGTGCCGCCGGGCGCGAGCAGACCCTCCGCGTGGCGGGTCCAGGCGGTGTCGTCGAGCCCTGCGCCGTCGGGGCGCGAGTAGACGGCGAGGGCACGGGTGCCGCGGGCGTCCGGCTCCTCGATGCGGACCTGGAGCCGGACCGCACCGCGTTCGGGCACCGTCAGGGGCGTCTCCAGGGTGAGTTCGCGCACCTCGTCGCAGCCGACCTGGTCGCCCGCGCGCACGGCGAGTTCCAGGAAGGCGGTGCTGGGCAGGACGGCGGTACCGGCGAGGCGGTGGTCCGCCAGCCACGGGTGCGAGCGCAGCGACAGCCGTCCGGTCAGGACGACCGCGCCGCTGCCCGCGACGGGGACCGCGGCGGCGAGGAGCGGGTGGTCGGTGGCGGCGAGGCCCAGCGCGGAGGCGTCGCCGGATCCGGCGGGCACCTCGAGCCAGTAGCGCCTGCGCTGGAAGGCGTAGGTGGGCAGGGCGGTCCGCGGGGCGCGGGACAGCGACGGCACAGCTGCCGTCCAGTCCACCTCCGCGCCCCGGGTGAACAGGGCGGAGACGGCCGACAGCAGGGTCCGCGGCTCGGGACGGTCGTCCCGCAGCACGGGCACCTGCAGGCCGTCCGCCGTGGGCAGGCACGACTGGGTGAGCGTGGTCAGGGTGCTGTCGGGGCCGAGTTCCAGGAATCGGGTGACGTTCTGGTCGGCGAGGGTGCGTACGCCGTCGGCGAAGCGGACCGCGTCCCTGACGTGCCGCACCCAGTAATCCGGGGAGGTGAGTTCCTCGGTGGTGGCGGGTCGGCCGGTGACGTCGGAGACGACGGGGATGCCCGGCGCCGCGTACGCGATGCTCTCGGCGACGGCACGGAAGCCCGCGAGCATGGGTTCCATGAGCGGGGAGTGGAAGGCGTGGCTGACCCGCAGCCTCCGGGTCCGCTTGCCCAGCGCCTCCACGGCGGCGGCGATCTCGCTCAGCGCCTCCTCGGTGCCGGACACCACCACGGACAACGGTCCGTTGACGGCGGCGATGCCGGCCTGGTCCTCCCGGCCGGCCAGCAGCGGCAGCACCTCGTCCTCGGACGCCTGCAGCGACACCATGGCTCCGCCGGACGGGAGCGCCTGCATCAACCGGCCCCGCGCCACCACCAGACGGCAGGCGTCCGCCAGGGACCACACACCGGCCACGTGGGCGGCGGCCAGCTCACCGATGGAGTGCCCGAGCAGTACGTCCGGACGCACACCCCACGACTCCAGCAGCCGGAACAGCGCCACTTCGAGGGCGAACAGGGCAGGCTGCGCGTATTCCGTCCGGTTCAGGGTGTCCACGTCGTCACCGAAGACCACCGCGCGCAAGGGCCGTTCGAGTTCCGCGTCGAAGTGCGCGCACACGGCGTCGAAGGCATCGGCGAAGACCGGATACGTTGCGTACAACTCACGCCCCATACCAAGGCGTTGCGACCCCTGTCCCGCGAACAGGAACGCCGTGCGCCCGTCGGCGAGCGCGGAGCCGATGACGGCGTCGTCGGTCTGCGCACCGTCCGCGACCGCCCGGAGTGTGCGCAGCAGTTCTTCCCGGTCGGCGCCCCACACCACCGCCCGGTGCTCGAACACCGAGCGGGAGCGCACCAGGGACGCGGCAACCTCGACCGCTGTCGCCTCGGGATGCGCCGCGACGTGGGCGGCCAGCCGCTCGGCCTGGGCTCGAAGCGCGGCCCGGCTGCGGCCGGAGACCACCCACGCCAGCGGCTGGGCCTCGGGGAGGACGTCCTCCTGGACACCGGCCGGGGACTCCTCCGGGGAGGGCTCCACCGAAGTGGGCTCCTCCGAAGTGGGCTCCTCCGGGGCGGGCTGCTCGAGGACGACGTGTGCGTTGGTGCCGGACACGCCGAAGGCCGACACACCGGCCCGCCGCGGACGCCCCTCGATCCGCGGCCACTCGGCGTTCTCCGTCAGCAGGCTGATGTCACCGGCCGACCAGTCCACGTGTGTCGACGGCCGGTCCGCGTGCAGAGTGCGCGGCAGCAGGCCGTGGTTCATGGCCAGCACCATCTTGATGACACCGGCGACACCGGCGGCGGCCTGACTGTGCCCGATGTTGGACTTCAACGATCCCAGCCACAGCGGCCGTTCACGGTCCTGGCCGTAGGTGGCGAGCAGTGCCTGCGCCTCGATCGGGTCGCCCAGGGTCGTACCGGTGCCGTGCGCCTCCACCGCGTCCACATCGGCGGGTGCCAGTCCGGCCCCGGCGAGCGCCTGCCGGATGACCCGCTGCTGGGCGGGCCCGTTGGGCGCGGTCAGACCGTTGCTGGCGCCGTCCTGGTTGACGGCGGAACCGGCCACGACGGCGAGCACCTGGTGACCGTTGCGGCGGGCGTCGGAGAGCCGCTCCACGACGAGTACGCCCACGCCCTCGGCCCAGCCGGTGCCGTCGGCGTCGTCGGAGAACGCCTTGCACCGCCCGTCCGCCGCCAGACCGCCCTGCGAACTGAACTCGACGAACGCGCCCGGGTCGGCGAGCACGGTCACACCGCCGACCAGCGCCAGATCGCACTCGGCGGACCGCAGCGACTGCGCCGCCAGGTGCAGCGCGACCAGAGAGGACGAGCAGGCCGTGTCGACGGTCACCGCGGGTCCCTCGAAGCCGAACGTGTAGGCGACACGGCCGGAGACCACGCTGCCCGCGACCCCCGTCAGCAGTTGCCCGCCGAGCCCCTCGGGCACCTCGCGCAGTCCGGCGCCGTATCCGGAACTGCCGGCGCCGACGAACACGCCCGTGCGGCTGCCGTGCAGCGAGTCGGGCCTGATCGCCGCGTGCTCCAGCGCCTCCCAGGAGGTCTCCAGCAGAAGCCGCTGCTGCGGGTCCACGGCGAGGGCCTCGCGGGGGGAGATACCGAAGAAGGCGGGGTCGAACTGCCCGGCGTCGTAGAGGAAACCGCCGGCGCGGGCGTGGCTGCGGCCCCGGCCGTCACGACCACCGTCGCCGTCAACGTCACCGTCACCGGAGCCGTACAGAGCGTCGAGGTCCCAGCCGCGGTCGATGGGGAACTCGGAGATCGCGTCGGTGCCTTCGGTGACCAGTCGCCACAGATCGTCCGGGCTCGCGACCCGGCCGGGCAGACGGCAGGACATGCCGACGATGACGATCGGGTCGTCGGTCGTGGCCGTGACGGCCGGGACGGACAGCGGCGCGTCCGTGGCCCGGTCGGCGGTGTCGTCGGCGAACAGCTCCTGCCGCAGCAGCCGTACGAGGGCCGTCGGCGTCGGGTGGTCGAAGACGAGGGTGCTGGGCAGCTTCAGGCCGGTCTCGGCGCCAAGTCGGTTGCGCAGTTCGACGGCGGTGAGGGAGTCGAAGCCCAGGTCGCGGAAGGACCGCGTGGCCTCCACGGACCGGTCGTCGGCGTGGCCGAGGACGGCCGCGGCACGGCCCACCACCAGTTCCAGCAGCGCGCGGTCGCGTTCGGCCGCGGGCATCTGGCCGAGGCGGTCGCGCAGCACCGAACCGGCTGCCTCACCGGCGGGCGGGGCCGCAGCGGAGGTGAGGGCGGTGCGTGCTTCGGGAAGGTCGGCCAGCAACGCGCTGGGACGGACGCTGGTGTACGCGGGGGTGAACCGTGCCCAGTCCACATCCG
>NZ_JBSFHY010000092.1:0-10432 GCF_053597295.1 Streptomyces sp. NPDC001450 | reverse complement strand
CCGCTACGACAAGCGTGGCTACGTATACCTCGGCACAGCAACCGCCGCAGCCCTCACCATCTGGCTTCGCACGTGATCGCCCGGACAACTCCTAGTCGTCTTCGAGCTTGTACGGAGCGGCGACGGCGCGGTCGACCGAGACGGCCATCAGACTGCCGGTCAGAGAAGCCGCTACGGCAGCTGCCACGGCGAGACGGACTGGGTGACGCACGAAAACCCCCTGCACAACCACCGGACGCCCGGCGGCGCCCGCAAACCAGATCGGTCGCCCGCATCCCGTGCCCGGCGGGTTACCCGCTTGATCACATGGTGCGCAGTGAAGAAGAGACTCCCCACCGGCATCGATGGTTGTACCGCGCCTCCCGAGAAACGTCCGGAGCACCACAGCCCGGCCCCGTACTCATGCTCCGCATGTCGCCCAGGGCAGGGTGCTGCGGATGTCTCGGCGCCGGCGGCACATCAGGGCGGTGGGGCTACGCATGCGGCCCCCTACCTGCAGGGCCAGCCGAGCGTGCTGCACAGGTTCTGCAGGACTTTCTGGTCCTGCGCCGGGAGATGCGGGGGCGAGTCCGACGCCGATATCGAGCAGGCCCGGCTGGTCCAGGCTCTGGAGCAGGACAGCGAGCGCTGCGATGGGATGGTCGGGCGGAAGGTGCGCGGAAGCAGCGCGCTGGCCGGCGTCGCACGATCCGCGCCCGGCTGTCTCAGCAGTTCGCGCTGTAGCGGATGCAAGCGGGTGACGGGGAGTGGCTGTTGTCCCACTCATGCCGCGAGGCCGCCAGCACTCCGCCCGCCAGGAGGGCCACCAGCAGGTGTGCGATCACCGTCCAGCGGGCACGGAAGATTCCCGCGAGAACTGCCAGGATGAGTACGGCGATCAGCAGCATATGTACCCGCCCGATGTGTGCGAGGCTGGCCGCGTCGATCCGTGCTTGGTCGCCTTGCGCTGCCCATTCCTCCAGGCCGAGGCCGTATATCCAGTCCAGCGCGAGCCACGCAGTCTCCATCAAGAACAGCGGGATCGCGAAGGCGAGGTCCACGCCCAGGCGTGTTCTGTGCGACCAGGGGCGCCGGCGCTCCGGGGCTGAAAGGGTGTCTGTCATGGGTGCAGGGTGCCGCGGTTGGTGGTGATGCGCATGAGCACCCGTACTCAACTCCGGCCGACGGAGCGGCAGGTACTGGGTGACTTCGTCAACTGATCGTCTCAGAACGAGATCCGTCGTCGGGCCTGGCAGTGGGCCGCAGGACGGCACAGTCTTGCGGGTGTCGGGTGCTCTTGTGCCTGCTGACTGTGGGAGCGCGTGGCCCCGTTGCTTCCGCACCGCCCGCCGCGTCGTGGTCGCTGTCCAGGCCGTCTGCCGGTGGACGACCGGGCGGCTCTTCGCGGGATGGTCTACGTGCGGCACAAAGGAGTGAGCCGGGCGGATGTGTTGGCCGAACGCATCGGCTGCACTGGGGTGACGGCCTGGCGACGGCTGTGGGGCTGGACCAGGCGGGCATCTGGCCACCTCTGCACAAGGTCATCCTGGCCGAGCTGCGCGCCTGATCACCCTCCGGTGTGGGACGCCGCTGGCCGTCTTGGGGGTGGCCTGGCTCAGGACGGCTGCGCCGCCGTCGGCCAGCGCCGCCGCTAGCTCGGTGACCTGCTCGCCTACAGCGTCGTCCAGTCCTTTGTCGCAAGGCAGAAGGCCTGGTGCGGCGCCACTGTCCGCCGCACCCGCCGCGCGAACTGCCGGTGCCGGGCCATCGGGAACTGCTCGTCGTCACCGCAGTGATCGCCGTCGCCACCTTCGCCGTACGCCTGTGCTACCCGCTGCACGAGTAAATCCCCGTCCTCGACTTCCTCCAGGAAGAGTCCGGCCGCCTTCCTCAGTACGCGGCCTTCTTCAGCGCCGGTCTCCTCGCCCACCGCAACGGCTGGCTCGACCGCTTCGACGCCCGCAGGGGTGGGTGTGGCTGACCGGCGGACTCCTCGGCGTAGCCGCTCTGTTCGCGATCGGCGCCGACGCGCCGTGCTTCGCCGCGGGCGGCTTCAACGCCGCATCGGCGCTCTGGGCGTCGTACGAGAGCGGTCTGTGCGTGGCGCTGTGCGTGGGCCTGCTCACCCTGTTCCGGGAAACGCTGAGCCGTAGCCATCGCCTGTCCGCAGAGCTGGCGGCGGACTCCTACGGCGTGTGCATCGTCCACCTTCCGCTGGTGGTCGGCGCGCAGTACTACTTGTCTGGCCGGGGGCTGTCGGCGGTCGGGGCATGGCGGATCGTGTGCGTGCTCGTGGTGCCGGTGGCTTTCCTGACCACGGCCGGCCTACGCCGGGTGCCTGGCTTTCGGCGGGTGCTTTAGCCAGTGTCTATTCTGAACAGAACGCCTCGATGCGCACATGCCTAGCACCGGGGCGCAGGGCGGCCTCGTCATGTATGGCCGCACGGGGGAAGGATGACTGATGGACTGGTTCTGGTGGGTGCTGATTCTCTTCTGGACGGGTGGCTTCGCCTGGGTCGCCGACACCGCGCGTACCGCGTTGCGGAACCGGCATCAACGGAAGCTGGAACTGATGGACGCGGCGAAGCAGGAACGTCTCGCCGTCGAAGCAGCACACCAGGCACCGGAGCCCGTGTGCGGGTGCACGCACCACTTGGCCAAGCACGACAAACAGGGCCACTGCCATGAACGAGTCGAGGTCCCGACGGCCTGGGACGAGCACAAGAAGCCTCTGCGCTACGAGGCCGGGCAATGCAACTGCCAGCAGTACGTCGGCCCGCAGCCGCTGTCGCAGGTGTATGCCGAGGACCTGACGGACCGAATCTGAGAACATACCGGCGCGGCGTAAGGAGCTGTGAACGTCGTCGGCGTAGTTGCACGAGGTGTTCACCGATTCCGAGCAATGGCCAAGGCCTGTGGATCGTGATCAGCAGGTGGTTGTGGGGATGTTGGGCTGTTCAATGAGGGGGATGAACTCACCTTGGTTGTCGGCCAGTAGGCCGGCTGCCTGTTGCACCGGGACGAAGTAACACCGGAAGACCAAGCCGTGGTCCTGGTCGCCCTCTTGGTCTGCAACGGTGTGCATCCAGGTGTCGCGGGGCTCGGTGGGTTTGCAGTGCTGTGGTCACGCTGCGGCGGCCTCAGGCCGTTCGACGAGGTGGCCGTTCTCGAACCTCGCGCCGGAGCGGACCAGGGCGACGAGTGAGGCGCCCGTGATCGCGCGCCAGAGTTCCTGGGCGGGCTCGATGAGCTTGAACACCATCGCGAGGGCCGCGACCGTGTTGCCCGCCCCGCGGGTGACCTTGGTCCGCAGTTCGACCGTGGAGAAGGTCGACTCGATGGGGTTCGTGGTCCGCAGGTGGATCCAGTGCTCGGCAGGGAAGTCTTGGAACGCCAGCAGCTCGTCCCGGTCCTCGGTGATCTTCGCGACGGCCTTGGGCCACTTCGTTCCGTACGTCCTCGCGAACGCCTCGGTTGAACCTGGTCGTACGAGGTGACGTATAGGGGGTGCAGTGAACGTCACTTCTCCGGCTGGTACTGGGCGGTGACGACCGGACGGCACGTCGGCAGTTCCTGAGGGAACCGGCTTGCTACCCAGCAAGTCCACACCGGTCAAGCGCACACCGGGGCCCTTGTCTTCTGAGGCGAGACCGTATCGCGCAGCAGCATTAACCAGAGGCGGTCGCGGAGCGCTCTGGATAGCATCCGCAGTCGCTGAACTCCGCCACCCACCGATGAAGGAACCCGCCCTATGCCGCGCCGTCCCACCCCTCCGATCGCAGAATTCTCCGTGTCCGGCAGGGACGCCGGCCCCTACGGAATCACCTGCGGCCCCGACAATGCACCATGGTCCACCACGGACGGATCGGCCGGGTCGCCCCTGACGGCGACGTCACCTCCTACCAGCTCGAACCCGCTTCCAGCGGACCGTCGATCATCACAACAGGGCCCGACGACGCTCTGTGGTTCACCGAATTCCGCAGCCACCGGATCGGTCGCATCACCACGACCGGAAACATCGCCTCGTTCCCGCTGCCGACGCCGGATGCCGGGCCGTTCGGCATCACCGCCGGCCCCGACGAAGCACTGTGGTTCACCGAAGCAAACACCGACCGCATCGGCCGCATCACACTCGACGGTGACGTCACCGAGTTCCCTCTCCCGCTCTCGGGAGCCTTCCCGTCAGCCATCGCCACCGGCCCGGACGGCCGACTGTGGTTCACGATGAACCAGGCGAATGCGATCGGCGCCATCGGGCTCGACGGTGATGTCACCATCCACCCGCTACCCACACCGGCCGGTGCCCCGGTAGGCATCACCACGGGCACCGATGGTGCCATGTGGTTCGTCGAGATCGGCGCCGGTCAAATCGGACGGATCGCGCCGGACGGAAAGATCGACGAATTCGCCCTGCCCGACCGCACGTCACGCCCACACGCCATAACAGCCGACGCCGACAGAAACTGCTGGTTCACCGAATGGGGAGCCAACCGCATCGGCCGGATCACCCCCGACGGCCGAATCGACGAACACGACCTCCCCAGCCCGTCCTCCGAACCACACGGCATCACACTGGGACCGGACGGTGCAATCTGGACAGCCCTGGAGATCGGAACGGTCGCACGACTGACACCACGCTGAGACCCGAGCTCTCGGACGGGAGCGATGCCGCGGGCTCCTCGGTCGACCGGCGACGGGCCCGCGTGTTGCACTGGATGCCGGTGTGCAGCACGTACAGGATCCCGGACAGCACCTCACGGTCCGGCAACCGCTTGCGACCCGGATACCGACAGTGGCCCACGGCGAGGGGGAATCCCGCTGCGCCAATGGCACCTGATGGGCGCGCGTCCGGGTAGCTGCTACTCCGTGAAGGAACCCGAAGAACGGACAAAGTGCAGTGTCGGCTGTGCCGGCGAAGACCCTCGGCGGCCACTCGCTCAGCCCGTCGCCTCTCCTCCGCAACGTGGGGCGTCGGCGGCTGTGAGGTCGGGGCGAAGCCCGTGGCATCCCGCTGAGGTCACTCCCGGGGGGGGCGACGCGCCGCCGGGGCATCACACGAAGTCGGCTGCCGACTCCATCCTCAGCAGGACGTCCCTCCATTCCGCCCCGGACAGCTGCATGGCCGCCCGGCGCAAGTCGAGTGGGTGACCTGCGGCAAGCGATGCGGCGATCTCCAGCACGGTCAGATGGGGACCCATGGTGCCGGGCTCTCGGCGATTGTCGTCCAGCAGCTCGGGTGTCCGCAGCAGCTCCAGGACACCCGCCCAGTTCACCGAGGTGGGGCGGACGTGCGGCTTCACGGCGCCCAGCGCGGGCTCCTCGGTGAACCGGCGCAGCCAGTAGCCGCCACGGAAGGAGGCAAGGATCACCGTCGCCCTCTTCATCTGGTGATTGCCCACTGACTCCACAAGCTGCCGTGCCAGGACTGCGGCTTGGGGGGCTTGCAGAACGTACAGCTCGTCGGCCTGATCGGTAGTCATGTCGCAACTATGCGGCGGCTGGAGAGAGGGGGACTGTGCGGCGCCAGCCCCTGTCACGCGAACGGACCAGGCCGCTTTGACCAGGGGCTCACCGACTCTCACAGCCGGTGGGAAGGCGGCGGCGGCACGGCGGCCCTGCCCGGCAGAACCGGGTGATCGACACGTCTTTGGGGAGCCGTGGAAGAACTCCGCTTCGACGACATCCGGTTCACCGTGGAGGTCAGCAACGACCAGACGTGGCTGCGGCGCGCACTGAGCGGCCACGAGCTGTGCGTTCGGCTCACCATCGGGGTGTCGCCGTTCGCCGAGGCAGGCAAGAGCCTCGCCCTCGAGGCGGACCTGTTCGGCTTAGGCACCGGCGCAGAGGTCCCGCCTCGGCTTCGAGTGGCTCGTGAACGCGAACCTTGAAGACAAGGAACCCCGTGACCTGCACGGCCCGGAAGACTTGCGCGACATCTGACGCGCGGGGTTTGCGGTGCTCCCAACCTGCCGGGTGCTCTCGATGCTGACGGCGCGCACCCAACTTCCGCAGCTGGCCCCCGCTCGGAGAGAGGGGCCAGGCCCACACCTCGGTTGCTGTGTTTCGCCGGGTCGCTTGAGGTGGCGCCGACAGTGGAAGGCTCGTCGGCCAGGCGAAAGTACCGTGGTGCTCGGCGACCAGCGCCTGCTTCTCGCTCCAGGTCGGCCAGTCCGCCGCCAGGGCGAAGCCCATTACGGCCAGGCCCTCGGCCTTCGGCTGGAGGATGGTGAAGCCCCAGCCGGGGCAGTCCTCGGGAATGTTGCCAATGGCTTCCTTCAGCGAGGGCATCCAACGCACCAGGTGCGTCAGGTCCTTCCTGACGATTCGGACCTCCTCACCGCGAAGCAGCCGCTTGTCACGCGAATTGGCCAGAGGAAGCGGCAGCGGACACGATCGTGTACGGCACCTCCAGCAGGTCCATGTCCCGGCCGATCTCGGCGGCGGTGGTCTTCCACTCCTCGCAGCCCACCTCACGCCACAGCGCCAGCCCGTCGCCGTTGAGCAGGCCCGAGACCCGCACCGTGCTGATGACACGCCGCTGAGCGGCCCGCACCTCTGGAGGTACTGCTTCCGCCATCGGCTTTCCCCTGTCTCTCGCGACGCCCCCAGACGGGCCCCGTCCGTCGTGGTCAACGACCGGCCGCGCCAGGACGTTCGGTGCGCTGCACTGGTTCCGCCGCCTGCGCATCCACTGGGACATCCGCGACGACATCCACGAAGCCTTCCTCTCTCTCGGATGCGCACACATCTGCTGGAGACGCCTGAAGTCATCCCGCCAGGAGTTTCTTACTCCGACACGATCGGGGGAAGCGGTTCACGGGCCGCGTGCCAGGCAGGGGGGAGGGCGGCGACGCCCGTGCGAGCGGCGATCACCCCGCCCGCGATCGCGCAGGTGGTGTCGATGTCGCCCCGCCCGGCGACCGTGAACCACAGGCCCTCGTGCAGGTCGTCGAGGTGACCCGCCGCGCACCACAGGGCGTACGGGACGGTGTCGGGCCCGGACATCCGGTAGCCGGAGCCCAGGACCTCCGCAGCGTGCCGGACCGAAGTGCGCTCCGGCATTCGGGCCGCGACCCGCAGCCCCGACCGGACGTCGCTGTCGGGGAGTCGTTCGGCGACCGCCTGGAGGAAGTCCGGCCTGGCCGGGGTGTGCCCACCCCGACTACGGGTTGCCAGCGCCGCGGCGAGGGCGACCGCCACCGCCGCGGCGACCGCCTCCGGGTGATGGTGCGAAACCGCGCCCTGACGGGCGGCCTGCTCGGCGACCGCGTCGAGGTCGGCGGCGTGCCAGGCGCCGAGCGGGGCGGCACGCATGGCTGCACCGTTGCCCCAGGAGCCCTGGCCGCCGAACTGTCCGGCGACCACCTCCCGCCAGGGCTCACCCGCGCCGATCCGACGGAGCACGTCATGCATCGAGGCTCCGTAGCCGCGGTGCGTGTCGTCGCCGTAGGCTGCCGCGAAACGCAGGGCGAGGCGCTCCTGGTCGACGGCGCCGCCGCCCTCGACGAGTTCCCGGATGAGAACGAGCGCTTGAGCGGTGTCGTCACTCCACCGCCACAGCGGCTCCGGGGGCAGCGTCCGCGCCTCCAGACCTGCCGGACCGTCCCGGCGCAGGATGCCGAACCAACGGTCACCGAAGGCGTCACCGAAGGCGAGCCCGTGCAACGAGTCCAGCACAGCGGTAGGCACGTCGATCATGGGCGCAGTATCGCAACGCGATGGCCCTCCTGCACTCCGATTTTGGCGCGGACATGCTTCTGATCCGGACATGGAGCTGGGCAACCGTGGTTACGAGCAAGGCGATTACCGCTGTCTGCTCCGGGATCTGGAAGCCGCTGATCGCCCGCCGGTGTGCCGAGCAAGGCTCTTGCCTGACGACCTGGAACGTGCCCGGCGTCCGGGCGGTGGCTCCGCAACCCGCTGACCAGGCCGCGAACCGCAAGCGGCTGGGCAGCCGCAGACCTCGACCGGCAGATGGCTGCTTATCGCGACACCTGCTGATGTTCTGTGCCAGAAATCCTTGACCGGGGTTGACGCTGAACCTTGACCACTGTCGCTGGCCCGTCAGGCCGGTCACGACAGTTGCCATGGGCGGAGTTTATCCGGGTTGCGCACCGCCCAGATGTGCGTGATCCGGTCGTCGTCGGCGACCTTGAACGTGAACACCGTCTCGATCCGGCCCCCGGACTCAACCGCCAGGCCCGGCAGCCCGTTGACGGTGCGCTGGAGGATCGTGCGGGGCGGCGCGAACCGGGCGATCGTGAGGTAGAGGTGGGCGATCTGCTCTGCGCCCTCGAGCGGCAGCAGGTGGGCGATGGCGCGGCCACCGCCGTCGGCGATCGCGGTGGCGCCCGGGTCGAGCAGGCTCAGCAGGGCCTCGATGCCCTGCGCCTCCCAGGCCGCCTTGAACCGCCGCACGACGCTCGCCTGCCGGGCCGCGTTCGGGCTCACATCGGCCCGGGCGGCGGTGATGCGACGGCGGGCCGAGGTCGCCAGTTGACGGCACGCCGCCGGGCTGCGGCCGACGATCTCGGCCACCTCGGCGAACGGGTAGCGGAAGACGTCGTGCAGCACGAACGCGACCCGCTCGGCCGGGGTCATCGTCTCGAACACGACAGGAAGGCCGTGGTCACCGACTCGTCGAGGGTGATCCGGTCAGCCGGGTCCACCCCAGGACGGCCTGCCGCCCCGGCGATCCACTCGGCGGGGTCGGGCAGCGGCTCCGGGATCCATTCGCCGACGTAGGTCTCCCGCCGGGTGCGTGCCGAGCCGAGCAGGGTCACGCAGACGCGGCTGGCCCCGGGTCCTGCTGCTCGTCTGCCTGCCGCTGTGCCTGTCCCGACGGGGTCGGTCATACCCTCTCCGGCTCCCTCGCTCACGTTCCCTCTTCCATGACGACGAATCAGAGCGGCGGAAAGTGAGGTCGGGGGCTCGCCTCACATTCGGCGGGGCTGCGTTGTCGGACTGGTGAAGGCGACTACACCATCCACAGAACAGGTAGATCAGCATGAACGACTTCCAGGAGATCGCTGACCGCGTCGAGATCGAGGCGCTGCGCGGCGAGTTCACTGACGCGGCGATGATGCGCGACCGCGCCCGACTCGCCGCGCTGTTCACCCCCGACGGGGTTCTGCGCATGCCCAACGTCCCGGTCGAGCTCATCGGCCGGGAGGAGATCCGGACCGGTGGCGAACGCCTGCAAAGCCAGTGGGACTTCTTCGTGCAGAACAGCCACCCGGGCACTATCCGGATCGATGGCGATGCCGCCACCGGTCGCACCTACATGCAGGAGATCGCACGTGTGCTCGACGGCCGATCGGGCCTGAACTTCGCCATCTACCACGACACCTACCTGCGTACTCCGGAGGGATGGAAGTTCGCCGAGCGGGTCTACGAGGTCAGGTACGTCGACACCACCCCGCTACGGGGTTTTGCGCCCGGCCCAGACGCTCAGGCGCACGGCTCCGGCAAGGCCGGGGACGCCGGTCGGACATCGGGTGCCGGTGAGGCGGACACGCCGGCCACCGGGGCGGACGCCGACTACAGCGCACCGGCGTCCGCCGAACGGCTGGACCGGGCGATCGCCGCGCTGCGGGCGAACGGCTTTACCGCCGAACTGCTCGACGACGCCGCGGCGGCCCGCGCCCGCATCAAGGATCTGATACCGGAGGGCGCGGGCGTGTTCACCGGGGCCAGCGAGACACTTCGGCTCTCCGGCATCGCGCAGGACATCGAGGCGGGCGACCGCTACCAGGCCATCCGGCCTCGAGTGCTGAAGATGGACCGCGCCACCGAGTCGGACCAGATCCGCCGACTGGTCGCCACCCCCGACGTCTTCGTCGCCAGCGTCACGGCCGTCACCGAGACCGGCTCACTCGTCGTCGCCTCCGGCAGCGGTAGCCAGCTGCCCGCCTCCGCCGGCGGCGCCGCCAGGGCGATCTGGGTCGTCGGGGCACAGAAGGTGGTGCCCGACCTGAGCACCGCACTGCGCCGGGTCGAAGAGCACGCCCTCCCGCTGGAAACCGCCCGCGCCCAGGCGGTCTACGGGCAGCCGAGCGCGGTCAACCGTCTGCTCGTCCTCAACGCCGAGCCGCAGCCCGGACGCGGCACCGTCCTGTTGCTGCGCGAGGCCATCGGTTTCTGACATCCCGCGCGGTGAGGACGAAGGACGTCAGAACGCCGCGGGGACGAACGGCGAACCGTATCGGGCTCGCCGTCCGCCCCGCGCCCTGCCCTGTGCAGGTGCTGCCGCGTCGATTCCTCCTTCGGTTGCCCTGGGCCACGCACCGATTTGATTGAGTCGGTCCGGGCACGCTGCCGCTTCCCTGCCCACTCGGGGTGGTGGCCGCCGAGCCCGCGCGTATGCCGTAGGCTGGGCGTACCGACGCGGGGTGGAGCAGCTCGGTAGCTCGCTGGGCTCATAACCCAGAGGTCGCAGGTTCAAATCCTGTCC
>NZ_JBSFHY010000091.1:0-10470 GCF_053597295.1 Streptomyces sp. NPDC001450 | reverse complement strand
TGCCGTCCGCGAGCAGCCGCCAGAACTCCTCGGGGGTGTCGGCACCACCGGGGAAGCGGCAGCTCATCGCGGTGATGACGATCGGATCGTCGGCGGTGGCGCGCAGCGCGGGCAGCGCGGCGGCCGGGGTGTCGGCGGTGGCCGGAGCGAGGGCGGCGCGGAGGTGTTCGGCGAGGACGGTCGGGGTGGGGTAGTCGAAGACGAGGGTGGCGGGCAGGGGGCGGCCGAGGGCGCCGCTGAGGCCGTTGCGGAGTTCCACGGCGGTGAGGGAGTCGAAGCCGAGCTCGCGGAAGGAACGGGTGGGTTCGACGTCCTGCGGGCCGCTGTGGTTGAGGACGACCGCGACATGGGCGCGGACGAGTTCCTCGAGGGCGGCTCGCTGTTCGGGTTCGGCGAGTGCGGCGAGCTGCCTGGTCAGGTCGCCCGTGTCGGGCGTGTCGCCGTGGGTGGCGTGCCGGGGGTCGTGGTCCGGGGCGCGGCGGGCGACCAGGGCGCGCCGGGCGTCGGGCAGGTCGTCGAGGAAGGGACGTGGCCGGGCCGTGGTGTAGGCGTGGGCGAACAGGTCCCAGTCGATGTCGGTGACGGCGAGCGTGGTGTCGTCGTGGTCGAGTGCCTGCTGCAGGGCGCCGAGGGCGAGGTCGGGGTTCATGGGGCGCACGCCGTGCCGCTGGAGGCGTTCGCCCACGGAGCCCTCCGCCATTCCGCCGTCGGCCCAGGGCCCCCAGGCGATGGCGGTGGCGGGCAGGCCACGGGAGCGACGCTGCTGGGCGAGAGCGTCCAGGAGGGCGTTGCCGGGGGCGTAGTTGGCGTGGCCGGGGGCGCCGATCGTACCTGCGGTGGAGGAGAAGAGGACGAACGCGGACAGGTCGAGGCCGGCGGTGAGGGCGTCGAGGTTGCGGGCGCCGCCGACCTTGACGCGCAGGACCTCGGCGAGCCGGTCCGGGGTGAGGGTGGTGATCACGCCGTCGCGCAGCACGGCGGCGGTGTGGAAGACGGCGGTCAGCGGCCGTTCGTCCGGGACGGCGGCCAGCAGGGCGGCGAGCTGGTCTCGGTCGGCGATGTCGCAGGCGGCGATCTCGACGTGGCCGGCGCCGAGTTCGGTGAGCTCGGCGCGGAGTTCGGCCGCTCCGGGGGCGTCGGCCCCGGAGCGGCTGACCAGGAGCAGGCCGGGGGCGCCCTGGCGGGCGAGTCCGCGGGCGACCTGGCGGCCGAGGGCGCCGGTGCCGCCGGTGACGAGGACGGTCCCGGTGGGGGTCCAGTCGCGGCGCGCGCCCAGTCCGCCCGTCGCGGCGCGGTTGAGGCGCCGGGCGAGCAGGCCTGTGTCGCGGACGGCGAGCTGGTCCTCCTGGCCGACGCCGGCGAGGGCGGCGGTGAGCCGTTCGGCGGCGGCAGGGCCGAGGGTTGCGGGCAGGTCGAGCAGGCCTCCCCAGCGCTGGGGCTGTTCGAGGGCGACGACCCGGCCGAAGCCCCAGACGAGGGCCTGTTGCGGGGCGTCGACGGTCTCGGTCGCGCCGGTGGCGACGGCGCCCCGGGTGGCGAACCAGACCGGTGCCTCCTGGCCGAGGTCGTCGAGCGCCTGGACGAGGGAGACGGTGGCCGCGAAGCCACGGGGCAGGCCGGGCAGGCCGTCGTGTTCCTCCTCGTCGAGGGCGAGCAGTGACAGTACGGCCCGGGGCCGGTCCTGTCCGGTGGCGCGGAGGAGTCCGGCGATGCGCTCACGGTCGTCGTGCGGGGCGACCGCGACCGTGACCGGGTCGGCGCCCGCGCGGGCGAGGGCGTCGACGACGGCGGTGGTGAGGGCGTGGCCGGGGTGGCCCGGGTCCTGGTGGGCGGCGGGCAGGGCGACGAGCCAGCTGCCGCGCAGCACGGGCACCGGAGTGGCGGGCAGGGATTTCCAGGTGACGCGGTAGCGCCAGGCGTCGACGACGGCGTTGTCCCGGCTGCGTCTGCGGTAGTCGCTCAGGGCGGGCAGGACCGTGGAGAGGGTGTCCTGGTCCAGGTGGAGGGCGGCGGCCAGCGGGCCGGTCTCGCCGTTCTCGACGGACTCCCAGAAACGGGCGTCGAGGTCGGTGCCGGTGGCCGTCGCGGCCCGCCCGGCCGGCCGGGCGGGCGTGGGCCAGTAGGTGCGGCGCTGGAAGGCGTACGTGGGCAGGTCGATGCGGGTGCCGGTGCCGACGAGGGCCGTCCAGTCGACGGGGGCGGCGCCGCGGACGCTCAGCTCGGCCAGGGAGGCGAGGAATCGGCGCGGTCCGCCTTCGCCGCGGCGCAGCGTGCCGGAGACGACGGTTCCGGTGCGGCCGTCCTCGTCGAGGGTGTCGCGTACGGCGGCGGTGAGCACGGGGTGCGGGCTGGATTCGACGAAGGCGCGGAAGTCCTGTGCGGCCAGGGCGCGTACGGCGTCGGCGAAACGAACGGTGCGGCGCAGATTGTCGTACCAGTAGGCGGCGTCGAGGCGTTCGGTGTCCAGCCAGTCGCAGGTGACGGTGGAGAAGAACGGCACGGCGGCGCTGCGCGGCCGCACGGGGGCGAGATCGGCGAGGAGCCGGTCGCGTATCTCCTCGACCTGGGCGGAGTGGGAGGCGTAGTCGACGGGGATCTGCCGGGCCTGTGCGCCGGCGGCGGTGAGATCGGCGACCAGGTCGCGTACGGCGTCGGCGTCGCCCGAGACGACCACGGAGGCGGGTCCGTTGACGGCGGCGACCGAGAGCCGCCCTTCCCAGCGCGCCAGCCGTTCCTCGACCTCGGTGACGGGCAGCAGCACGGAGGCCATGCCGCCGCGTCCGGCGAGCGCGGTGATGGCCCTGCTGCGCAGCACGACCACACGTGCGGCGTCGTCCAGGGTCAGGCCCCCGGCGACGCAGGCGGCGGCGATCTCGCCCTGGCTGTGGCCGAGGACGGCGTCGGGGCGCACTCCACGGGACTGCCACAGCCGGGCAAGCGACACCATCGTCACGAACAACAGAGGCTGGACGACGTCCACGCGGTCGAGGGTGGGAGCCCCGTCGCCGCCGCGCAGGACCGCTTCGGCGGACCAGTCGACGTACTGCTCGACCGCGGCCGCGCACGCGGTGAAGTGCTCGCGGAACTCCGGGTCGGTGTCGAGGAGTTCGGTGGCCATGCCGGGCCACTGGGGGCCCTGGCCGGGGAAGACGAAGACGGTACGGCCGTCCACGTCGGCCACGCCCTGGACGAGCCCGGCCGCCGGGGTGCCCGCCGCCAGGGACTCAAGGCCCCGCAGCAGCTCGGCGCCGTCGTCGGCGAGGAGCACCGCGCGGTGTTCGAAGGCGGACCGGGCGGCGGCCAGCGACCAGGCCACGTCGTGCGGGGCGGCCGCCTCGTCGGCACGCAGCCGGGCGTGCAGCGCGGCGGCCTGGGCGCGCAGCGCGGCGGCGCTGCGCCCGGAGACGACGTACGGCAGCGTGCTGCGCGGTGGCCGGGCGGGCTGCTCGATGGGCTCGGGCTGGGCGGCCGATTCGATTACGGACGGTTCGGGGGCGGGCTGTTCGAGGATGACGTGGGCGTTGGTGCCGCTCACGCCGAAGGAGGAGACACCCGCCACGCGCGGCCGGTCGCCGGCCGGCCAGGGCCGGGCCTCGGTGAGCAGCTCGACGCGGCCCGCCGTCCAGTCGACATGGCTGGTGGGCCGGTCGACGTGGAGGGTGCGGGGCAGCACGCCGTGCCGCATGGCCAGCACCATCTTCATGACGCCGGCGACCCCGGCGGCCGCCTGCGTGTGCCCGATGTTGGACTTCACGGAGCCCAGCCACAGCGGCTGTTCGCGGTCCTGCCCGTAGGTGGCGAGGAGTGCCTGGGCCTCGATCGGGTCGCCCAGCGTCGTACCGGTGCCGTGCGCCTCCACCGCGTCGACGTCGGCGGTGGACAGCTGGGCGTCGGCGAGGGCCTGCCAGATGACCCGCTGCTGGGAGGGGCCGTTGGGGGCGGTCAGGCCGTTGGAGGCGCCGTCCTGGTTGACAGCGCTGCCGCGGACCACGGCGAGCACCGGGTGCCCGAGGCGGCGGGCGTCGGCCAGCCGTTCCACCAGCAGCATGCCGGCGCCCTCGGCCCAGCCGGTGCCGTCGGCGGCCTCGGCGAACGCCTTGCACCGGCCGTCGGGGGCGAGGCCCCGCTGCCTGCTGAACTCCAGGAAGAGGCCGGGTGTCGACAGCACGGTGACACCACCGGCGAGCGCCAGGTCGCACTCCCTCGCGCGCAGCGCCCGTACGGCCAGGTGCAGGGCTACCAGGGACGAGGAGCAGGCGGTGTCGACGGTGACGGCGGGGCCCTCCAGGCCCAGCGTGTAGGAGACGCGGCCGGAGACGACGCTGGCGGCGTTGCCGGTGCCGACGTGCCCTTCCAGGCTCTCCTGCGAGGCCAGCAGCAGCGCCGGGTAGTCCTGGCCGTTGGTGCCGGCGAAGACACCGGTGCGGGAGCCCCGCAGGGTGGTCGGGTCGATACCGGCCCGTTCGAACGCCTCCCAGGAGATCTCCAGGAGCAGCCGCTGCTGCGGGTCCATCGCCATCGCCTCGCGCGGCGAGATGCCGAAGAAGGACGCGTCGAAGTCTCCGGCACCGGCCAGGGCGCCGCCGGAGGTGCTGTACGTCTTTCCGGGGCGGCCCGGTTCGGGGTCGTAGTGGTCGGCGAGGTTCCAGCCCCGGTCGGTGGGCCACTCGCCGACGGCGTCACCGCCGGAGCCGAGCAGCCGCCACAGTTCCTCGGGCGAGTCGGCGCCGCCGGGGAAGCGGCAGCTCATCGCGACGATGGCGACCGGTTCCCGGGACGCGGACTCCGCCTCGCGCAGCCGCTTGCGGGTCTCGTGCAGGTCGCCGGTGACCTTCTTGAGGTAGCTGAGGAGCTTTTCCTGCTCGTTCACGCGTACTCACCCACCTTGGAGGTCGTGTCGGGCCCGGCGGTGGCCGTGGTCGTTCTGCCGGTCATGGGATGCCGTGGTCGTCCTGCCGGTCATGAGATGCCGAGGTCGTTGTCGATGAGGGCGAAGATCTCCTCGGCACCGGCGGATTCGATCCGGTCCTGGAGGTCCCCGCCGCCCTCGTCCGTCCGCTCGGCCGGCGGTTCGCCCTGGCCGCTCCAGCGGGAGGCGAGCGCCAGCAGACGGGAGGCGATCCGACCGCGCTGCGCGTCGTCCTCGGCGAGCCTGGCCAGAACGGCCTCCAGCTGGTCAAGGGCGTCCAGCGCGGGCGCGCCGCCGCCCTCCGTCACGGTCAACGACCGCAGATGGCGGGCGAGGACACGCGGCGTGGGCTGGTCGAACAGGAGGGTGGCGGGCAACTGGAGTCCGGCCGCCACCCCGAGCCGGTTGCGCAGCTCCACCGCCATCAGCGAGTCGAAACCGAGTTCGTTGAAGGCGCGGTCCGCCTCGACCGCGTCGGCGGAGCCGTGCCCGAGCACGGTGGCGACATGACCGCGGACCAGCTGGATCAGCAGCCGCTCCTGCTCGGCCTCGCCCAGCCCGGCGAGCCGGGTGCGCAGTGCACCGCCCGCCGCCTCGGCATCGCCGTCCTGCGCCGCCGCCTGCCGCAACAGCGCCTGGGCTTCGGGCAGTTCGGCGAGCAGCGGAGCGGGCCGTACGGCGGTGAAGCCGGGCACGAAGCGGTCCCAGTCCAGTTCGGCGACGGTCAGGCCGGCGTCCGTTCGGGCCACCGCCCGGTCGAGGGCGGCGAGCGCCGCCTCCGGGTCGAGCGGTACGACACCGCCGCCCCGCAGCCGTGCCTCGGCCTCGGGGCCGCCGGCAGCCATCCCGCCGCCGGCCCAAGGGCCCCAGGCCACGGAGGTTGCGGGCAGTCCCTCGGCGCGGCGCCGGGCGGCGAGCGCGTCGAGGTAGGCGTTGGCGGCGGCGTAGTTGCCCTGGCCCGCCGAGCCGACCGTGCCGGCGAACGACGAGAAGAGGACGAACGCCGACAGTTCGCGGTCCCGGCTGAGCCGGTCGAGGTTGCGGGCGGCGGCCAGCTTCGGCCGCAGCACCGCCTCCAGACGCTCGGGGGTCAGCGACTGAAGCAGGCCGTCGTCCAGTACACCGGCGGCGTGCACCACGGCGTCGACCGGGTGCTCGGCCAGCAGTGCGGCCAGGGCGTCGGCGTCGGCGGTGTCGCAGGCGGCCAGTGTCACCTCCACGCCCAAGGCCGCCAGTTCGGCCCGCAGGGCCTCGGCTCCCTCGGCGTCCGGGCCACGGCGGCCGACCAGCACCAGGTGCCGGGCGCCGCGCTCGGCCAGCCGGCGGGCGACCCTGACACCGAGCGCACCGGTGCCACCGGTGATCAGCACGGTCTCGCCCGCGCAGTTCCACTCGGCCGCTTCGGCCCCTGACGGCCTGGCGTGCACCAGGCGGCGGGCGAAGACCCCGGAGGCCCGTACGGCGGTCTGGTCCTCACCCGTGGCCCCGGACAGCAGTGCCGCGAGCCGTTCGGCACTCCGGCCGTCGAGCTCGGCGGGGAGGTCGACGAGACCGCCCCAGCGCTGCGGCTGTTCGAGCGCGGCGACCCGGCCGAGGCCCCAGGCGGCGGCTTGTGCCGGGGAGATGACGCTCTCCCGTTCGGTGGCGGCGACCGCGCCGACGGTGGCGCACCACAGCGGGGCCCCGATCTCCAGGTCGCCGAGCGCCTGGGTCAGGGCGAGCAGCGCCGCCAGACCGGCGGGGGTGGCGGCACGGTCGGGGACGCCGGCTGCGTCCGGACCGGCGGCCGTGGGCTCCTCGTCGATTGCCAGCAGAGACAACACCCCCTGTACGGCGTCCCGTTCGGGGAGTCTGCGCAGTTGTTCGCCGAGCGCGGCCCGGTCGGTGAGGACGCAGTCCACGACGAGCGGCACGACGTGCGCGCCGTGCGCGGTCAGGCCCTCGGCGAGCGTGTCCGTCCAGGGATCGTCGGCCCGGGAGGCGGGCAGCGCCAGCAGCCAGGTGCCCGACAGCACCGGCGACGGGCCGTCCGGCACCGGCCGCCAGGCCACCGTGTAGGCCGAGGAGTCGAGCGCGGAACGCGCACGGCGCCGGCGCCGCCAGGAGGACAGTGCGGGCAGCAGTTCGCTGAGGGGGGTGTCGTCGCCGAGGTCGGGGCGTTCGGTCAGCTCGCCGAGGTCGCCGCGCTCGACGGCGGCCCAGAACTCTTCGTCGACGCGGTCGCCGTCGCCCGGCGGTTCGGTGCCGGCGGGCTCGGCCGCCTCCAGCCAGTAGCGGCTGCGCTGGAAGGCGTACGTCGGCAGCTCCACCGTACGGGCCGCACCGGTCAGCCCGGTCGGCGCGGCGGCGAGTCCGCGCACGTGCAGGGCCGCGGCGGCCAGCAGGGCGGCGACCGGCTCGGGGCGTCCCCGGCGCAGCACGGGTACGGCGACGGCGGGCTCAGCCGGCCGCTCCGGGCCGTGGTCCGCGGACTGCTCCAGGGTGTCGAGGGTCATCGCGGTCAGCGAGCCGTCCGGACCGAGTTCCACGAAGGTGCCGACGCCGTCCTCCTGGAGGCGGCGTACGCCGTCGGCGAAGCGCACGGTCTGCCGCACGTGCCGCACCCAGTGCTCGGGTGAGGTCAGTTCGGCCTCCGTGGCCCGGTTCCCCGTCACGTTGGAGACGATCGGGATCGCGGGCGCCGCGTACCGCACGCCACGCGCGACCTCTTCGAACTCCGCAAGCATCGCGTCCATATGCGCCGAGTGAAACGCATGACTGACCCGCAAACGCCTAGTCTTTCGACCCAGTGCGGCGAAATACCCGGCGATGTCCGACACGGCGTCCTCGTCACCGGAGACCACCACCGCGGCCGGCCCGTTGACGGCGGCGAGGCCGGCCCTTTCGTTCAGCAGGGGCAGCACCTCGTCCTCGGACGCCTGCACGGCGGCCATCGCACCGCCCTCGGGCAGGGCCTCCATCAGCCGTCCACGGGCAGCGACCAGCGCGCACGCGTCAGGCAGCGACAGCACACCCGAGACGTGCGCGGCGGAGAGTTCGCCGATGGAGTGTCCCATCAGCGCGTCCGGCGCGACCCCCCACGAGCGCACCAGCTCGTACAACGCCACATGTACGGCGAACAGCGCGGGCTGGGTGTAGGCGGTACGGTCCAGCAGCCCGGCCCGCTCCGTGCCCTCCTCGGCCAGTACGACATCGGCCAGCGGCACTTCGAGGTGCGGGGCGAAGGCGTCGCAGACGCGGCGGAAGGCGTCGGCGTACACCGGGAACCGGCCGAGGAGTTCCCGGCCCGTGCCGGGCCGCTGCGAACCCTGCCCGCTGAACAGGAACGCCGTTCGGCCCGACGGCCCGGTACGGCCGCGCACCACAGCGGCGGAGTCCTCACCACGGCCGAGCGCGGCCAGCCCGGCGAGGAGTTCCTCCCGGTCCTCGGCGACCACCACGGCCCGGTGCTCGAACACCGCGCGTCCGGTGGCCAGGGAGTGCGCCACGTCGGCGGGGGCCGAGTCCGGACGGAGCGTCAACCGTGCGCGCAACCGTTCGGCCTGCCCGCGCAGCGCGGCGGCCGATCGTCCGCTCACCGGCCAGGCGACCGGCCCCGCGGCCTGCGGCTCCACCGGAGCCCGGTCGTCCGTGCCCTCCTCCAGGACGACATGGGCGTTGGTGCCGCTGATGCCGAACGACGACACCGCCGCGCGCCGCGGCCGTCCCGTCCGCGGCCAGGGCTCCGCCTCGGCCAGCAGCTCGATCCGGCCCGCCGTCCAGTCGACGTGGGTGGTCGGCCGGTTGACGTGCAGGGTGCGCGGCAGCGTCCCGTGCCGCATCGCCAGTAGCGTCTTGATGACACCGGCGACACCGGCGGCGGCCTGGGTGTGCCCGATGTTGGACTTCACCGATCCGAGCCACAGCGGCCGATCACGGTCCTGCCCGTACGTGGCGAGCAGTGCCTGAGCCTCGATCGGGTCGCCGAGCTTGGTGCCCGTTCCGTGCGCCTCGACCGCGTCCACGTCGGCCGGGGTGAGCCCGCCCGCCGCCAGCGCGGCCCGGATGACCCGCTGCTGCGAGGGTCCGTTGGGGGCGGTCAGACCGTTGCTGGCGCCGTCGGAGTTGACGGCACTGCCCCGGACGACGGCGAGCACCGGGTGCCCGTTGCGGCGGGCGTCGGAGAGCCGCTCCAGCAGCAGGATGCCCGCACCCTCGCCCCAGCCCGTGCCGTCGGCGTCGTCCGAGAAGGCCTTGCACCGGTTGTCACCGGCGAGACCGCCCTGCCGGTCGAACTCGGCGAACGCGCCCGGCGTCGCCATCACCGTCACACCGCCGGCCAGCGCCAGATCGCACTCGCCGGACCGCAGCGACTGTGCCGCCCAGTGCAGCGCCACGAGGGAGGACGAGCAGGCGGTGTCCACCGTGACCGCCGGCCCCTCCAGCCCCAGCACATAGGCGACCCGGCCGGAGGCCACGCTCGCGGCGTGCCCGGTCAGCAGCTGGCCCTGCGCGTCCTCGGGGGCGGCGTGCGCCGCCGAGCCGTAGCCCTGGTAGTTGGTGCCGACGAACACGCCGGTGCGGGAACCGTGCAGGGCGCGCGGGTCGATCGCGGCCCGCTCCAGCGCCTCCCAGGAGATCTCCAGCAGCAGCCGCTGCTGCGGGTCCATCGCGAGGGCCTCACGCGGCGAGATCCCGAAGAAGTCCGCGTCGAAGTCGGCGGCGTCGTAGAGGAATCCGCCCTCGACCCCGTCCGCCTGCCAGCCGCGGTCCGCGGGCGGCGCGCCGATCGCGTCCACCCCGTCGGCCAGCAGCTGCCAGAACTCCTCCGGACCGCGCACACCGCCGGGGAATCGGCAGCCGATCCCCACGATCGCGATCCGCGCGTCGTCGCCGGCCTGTTCCACGGTACGGACGGCCGGGCCCGTGGTGCCGGTCGCGGGCGCGGTACCGGCCGCGGGCTCGGCGTTGTCGAGGAGTCCGGCGCCGATATAACGGGCGAGCGCCTGCGGCGACGGATAGTCGAACACCAGGGTCGCCGGCAGCCGCAGACCAGTCGCCGCGTTGAGGCGGTTGCGCAGTTCCACGGCGGTCAGCGAGTCGACGCCGAGGCCACGGAAGTCCCGGGTGGCCTCCACGGTGTCCGGGCTCGCGTGTCCCAGCACCATCGCGGTCTGGGTGCGTACGAGGTCCAGGACGGCCGTCACCCGCTCGGCGTGCGCAAGCGCCGCGAGCCGGGCCCGGAAGCTCTCTCCCGCACCGCCGTCATCGGCCGCGGACGCCGTGCGTCGCGCCGGGGCGGCGGCGAGGCCGCGCAGCATGGCGGGCAGCGCCGCGACCGCCTGCCGGTCCCGCAGCACTCGACGGTCGAGCGCGATGGGGACGAGGACCGGCTCGGTCCGGCGCCACGCCGCGTCCATGGCACCGAGGCCCTGTTCCACGGCGAGCGGGAGCATGCCGCCGCGTGCCATGCGTCGCAGGTCCGCCTCGGTCAGTTCGGCGGTCATGCCGGCGCCGGGTGCCCACGGTCCCCAGGCCAGGGAGGTCGCGGGGAGACCGGAGGAGCGGCGAGTGGCGGCGAA
>NZ_JBSFHY010000090.1:0-11153 GCF_053597295.1 Streptomyces sp. NPDC001450 | reverse complement strand
CGACCGGCCTGCCCCCGAAGAGCCACCTCCCCCCGCGCTGACACCGGCCACACCACAACCCCGCCACCACCGACACCACCGGCACCACCGGCACCACCGACACCACCGGCACCCGCAGCGCCCTCCCCAACCGCCTCAACCGCCTCGACCGCCTCGACCGCCTCGGCCTCTTCGACCGCCTCAACCGCCTCGGCCTCTTCGAGAATCACATGCGCGTTCGTTCCGGAGATACCGAAGGACGACACACCGGCCCGGCGCGGACGGTCCCCCGCCCGTGGCCAGTCCTGCGGTTCGTTCAGCAGGCTCACCTCGCCCGCGGACCAGTCGACGTGGGTCGACGGCGCGTCGACGTGCAGGGTGCGCGGCAACAGCCCGTGCCGCATCGCCAGCACCATCTTCATGACGCCCGCGACACCGGCCGCGGCCTGCGTGTGTCCGATGTTCGACTTCACCGAGCCCAGCCACAAAGGCCGTTCACGGTCCTGACCGTACGTCGCCAGGAGCGCCTGGGCCTCGATCGGGTCGCCCAGCGTCGTACCCGTGCCGTGCGCCTCCACCGCGTCCACATCCGCCGCCGAGAGTCCCGCACTCGCCAGCGCAGCCCGGATCACCCGCTGCTGCGAAGGACCGTTGGGCGCCGTCAGGCCGTTCGAGGCGCCGTCCTGGTTGACCGCGCTGCCGCGGATCACGGCCAGCACCCGGTGACCGTTGCGACGCGCGTCCGACAGCCGCTCCAGCAACAACAGGCCCGCGCCCTCACCCCAGCCGGTACCGTCCGCGGCGTCGGCGAACGGCTTGCAACGGCCGTCGGTCGCCATGCCGCCCTGGCGGCTGAACTCGACGAACGCGCCGGGGGTGGACATCACGGCGACACCGCCCGCCAGCGCCAGCGAGCACTCCCCGGCCCGCAGGGCGTGCGCCGCCAGGTGAAGGGCCACCAGAGAGGAGGAGCACGCCGTGTCGACGGTCACCGCTGGGCCCTCAAGACCCAGGGTGTAGGCGACACGCCCGGAGACCACGCTGCCGGTGTTGCCGGTGAGGATGTGGCCCTCGACTCCTTCGGGGATCTCGCGCAGCCCGGAGCCGTACTCCTGGTTGCTGCAGCCGACGAAGACCCCGGTGCTGCTGCCGCGCAGGGCGGCGGGCGCGATGCCCGCGCGTTCCACGGTCTCCCAGGCGATCTCCAGCAGAAGGCGCTGCTGCGGGTCCATGGCCAGGGCCTCGCGGGGCGAGATGCCGAAGAAGTCGGCGTCGAATCGGTCGGCGCCATGGACGAAGCCGCCCCGGGTGGCCGCGCTGCCGCCGCCGGTGCCGTCGTGCCGGAACAGTGCGTCGAGGTCCCAGCCACGGTCTGCGGGGAAGTCCGTCATGGCGTCCGTGCCGTCGGCGAGGAGCTGCCAGAAGCCCTCGGGGGAGTCGGCGCCGCCCGGCCAGCGGCAGGCCATGGCGACGATCGCGACCGGCTCGGCCATCGCCTCCTGCAACTGCTGGTTGTGCTTGCGCAGCCGTTCGTTCTCCCGGAGCGAGGCACGGAGGGCTTCGACGACTTTTTCGGAGGACATGCTCAGCTCCACACTTCGCGCTTCGATGCAGACATGGCAGACATGGCAGACAAGAGGTGCCAGACGGGCTGGAGGGGTTGAAGGAGATGGGCTGGGCGCTCAGTCGTCGGTGCCCAGGGCCATCCGGACCAGGTCGTCCACGTCCATGTCGTCGACGTCCACGTCGGCGCTGTCGGCCGTGGCCGGCTCCTGGCCGCCGTGGGCTGCGGCCGGGGCCAGGTCCATCAGCGCGTCCAGCAGTCCCGACTCGCGGAACCTCGTGATCGGGATGGAGGTGAGCAGCCTGCGGATGGTGGCCTCGTCGGGTTCACCCGCGCCCGAGGTGTCCGTGCCCGGTGCCGCCGGGCCGGCGTCCGTCCCGCCGGCGAAGTGCTCCCGGCACAGGTGGTCGGCGAGCGCGGCAGGCGTCGGGTAGTCGAAGACCAGGGTGGCGGGCAGCAGTACCGCGGTGGCGGCGTTCATCCGGTTGCGCAGTTCGACGGCGGTGAGCGAGTCGAACCCGAGTTCCTTGAAGGACTGATCGGGGTCGATCCGGGCCGCGGAGGCGTGCCCCAGGACCGCGGCGACCTGGCGGCAGACCTCCTCGACCAGCCTGCGTCGCCGGTCGGCGGCGTCGAGGCGGGCCAGTTCGGCGGCGAGGTCCGCGCTCGCGCCCGGCTCAGCCACCAGTGTGCGGTCTGCGACGGGGCGCCGACCGCGGGCGAGGGCGGACAGCAGCGGGGGTACCGGGCCGCCGGCGCCGAGCCTGGTGGTGTCCACCGCCAGTGGCAGCCGTACGGCCGCCGGCTGGTCCAGTGCCTCGGTGAACAGGGCCAGGCCCTCCTTCGGGGTGAGCGGTGGCAGTCCGGCACGCTCCATACGGCGGACGTCGGCGTCGGTGAGACCGCTGGTCATGCCGGCGGCCTGGGACCATGGCCCCCAGGGCAGGGACAGCGCGGGCAGACCCAGCGCGCGCCGGTGCTCGGCGAGCGCGTCGAGGAATGCGTTGGCCGCGGCGTAGTTGCCCTGGCCGGGCGCGCCGAGGGTGCCGGCGACGGAGGAGAACAGGACGAAGGCGGCCAGGTCGAGGTGGCGGGTGAGGTCGTGCAGATGGGCGGCGGCGTCCAGTTTGGGGCGCAGTACGGCGTCCAGCCGCTCGGCACTGAGCTGCTCCAAGACCGTGTCGTCGAGGACGCCGGCGGCGTGTACAACGGCGGTGAGCGGATGCCGGCCGGGTAGGGAGGCGAGCAGTGCGGCGACCTGGGCACGGTCGGCCACGTCCACCCCCTCGATCCGTGCGTCGGCTCCCAACTCTGCCATTTCGGACAGGAGTTGCTCGGCACCCGGGGCCGCGGATCCGCGGCGTGAGACGAGCAGCAGATGGCGTACGCCGTGCTCGGTGACCAGATGGCGGGCGAGCAGGGCGCCGAGGCCGCCGGTGCCGCCGGTGATCAGGACGGTGCCGTCCGGGTCGAGCGGCGCGGGGAGGGTGAGGACGACCTTGCCGATGTGGCGGGCCTGCGACATGTACCGGAAGGCTTCCGGGGCGTGTCGCACGTCCCACGGGGTGACCGGAAGCGGGGTGAGCACCCTGGCCTCGAACAGGTCGACGAGGGCGGTGAGCATCTCGCCGATGCGGTCGGGGCCGGCCTCGATGAGATCGAACGCCCGGTAGTGCACGCCGGGGTGGCGGGCGGCGACGTCCTCGGGGTCACGGACGTCGGTCTTGCCCATCTCCAGGAAGTGCCCGCCGCGGGGCAGCAACCGCAGGGAGGCGTCGACGAACTCCCCTGCCAGGGAGTCCAGGACGAGATCGACACCGCGGTCGCCGGTCGCGGTGCGGAAGGCGTCCTCGAAGGAAAGGTCGCGGGACGAGGCGATGTGCCTGTCGTCCAGTCCGGCCGCGCGCAGGGCGTCCCACTTTCCGGGGCCCGCGGTGGCGTACACCTCCGCTCCGAGGTGACGGGCGAGCTGGGTGGCGGCCATGCCGACGCCGCCGGCCGCCGCGTGGACGAGCACGGACTGGCCCGCGGTGACGCCGCCGAGGTCGACCAGGGCGTAGTACGCGGTGAGGAAGACGATCGGCACGGTCGCCGCCTGGGCGAATGTCCAGCCGTCCGGGATACGGGCGACGGTGCGGGCGTCGGCCACCGCGACGGGCCCGTAGGCGGAGGGGAACATGCCCATGACGCGGTCGCCGACGGCGAAGGCGGTCACACCGGGGCCGGTCTCGGTGATCACACCGGCGCCCTCCAGACCGAAGTCGCGGGCCGGGCCCGGGTACATGCCGAGTGCGTTGAGCACGTCGCGGAAGTTGACGCCGGCGGCACGGACGGCGATCCGTATCTCGCCGTCACCGAGGGCGCGTTCGGCGTCGGGGGCGGCGACGAGCTCCAGCCCGTCGAGTGTGCCCTTGCGGACCATGTCCAGCCGCCAGGCCTTCCCGGCCGTCGTGCGCGGGGGGCGCAGCGCGGCGTCCTGATCGGTGCGGACGATGCGCGGCAGGTGCACCGAACCCTCCCGCAGGGCCAGTTGGGCGTCGGCGCGTTCGACAGCGGCCGGCAGTGCGGCCAGTGAGGCCGCGGCGGTGTCGGTGTCGACGAGGACGAACCGGCCGGGATGCTCGGACTGGGCGGAGCGGACCAGGCCCCAGACGGCTGCCGCGGCCGGGTGGCGTACTCCCGGCCCGACGGGTCCGTCCGGCATGAGCGCCTCCCGCGTCACCAGGACCAGCCGGGTCCGGTCCAGACGTCGTTCGGCCAGCAGTTGCCGTACGAGGGTGAGCGCGTGCTGTGCGGCCGAGTGCCCCGCCTGTTCCAGGGGGCCGCTGCCGTGGGGTACGACGGCGAGTACTGTGCCCGGCGCGGCCTCACCCGCCGCGAGAGTGGCGAGATCGGCGGCCTCGGTGAGGTCCGAGGACACGCCGGCGGCTGTGAGTTCCGCGGCGAACTCCCGCCCGGCGTCGTCGCCCAGGACCTTCAGCGCGTTCGGAACCGGACGGCCGGTGTTCCGGGCGCCGGAGCGGCCGTCGCCGGTCGGCTGCGGCTGCGGCTGCCAGTCGAGCCGGAACAGGTCACCCGCGCCCCGGTCGGGCCGTGCGCGCAGTCGCTCGGGGTCGATCTCACGCAGGGTGAGGGAGCCGATGGAGGCGACGGGCCGCCCGGTGGTGTCGGCGACGTCGAGGGCGACGGCATCGTCGCCGCACAGGGCGAGCCGGACGCGTACGGCGGTGGCACCGGTCGCGTGGAGGGTGACGTCCCGCCAGGAGAAGGGCAGCCGGCCGGGCGCGGAGTCGTCCAGCGGCAGGAAGGCGGTGGCGTGCAGGGCGGAGTCCAGCAGCGCGGGGTGCAGACCGTAGTGGGGGGCGTCGGCGTGTGCCCGTTCCGGGAGCGCGATCTCGGCGTACACGTCGCCGTCGAGCCGCCAGGCCGCGCGCAGCCCCTGGAAAAGGGGACCGTAGCCGAAACCGGCCGCGGCGAGGCGGTCGTAGGTGTCCTCGACGGGCAGTTCCTCGGCGCCCGCGGGCGGCCAGGCGGCGAGCGGGGTGCCCTCGGGGTCCGGGCGGGCGCCGGCGGCGAGGATGCCGTCGGCGTGCAGCGTCCAGGGCCGGTCGGGGGCCGCGTCGGCGGGGCGGGAGTGCACCCCGAGCGGACGGTTGCCGTCGGCGTCGGGCGCGCCGAGCCGCAGTTGCAGGGTGACGGCCCGGCCGTCGGCCAGCAACAGCGGTTCCACCAGGGTCAGTTCGGTCACCCGGTCGCAGCCCACGCGGTCCCCGGCGAGCAGCGCCAGGTCGAGGTAGGCGGTGCCGGGCAGGACGGTGGTGCCGCCGACGGCGTGGTCGGCGAGCCACGGCTGGTCCGCCGAGGAGAGCCGGCTGGTGAAGACGTGTCCGCCGGTGTCGGCGAGGTCGAGACGGGCGCCGAGCAGCGGGTGTCCGGCGTCGGCGAGGCCCGCCGCGGCCAGATCGCCCGCCTTGCGGCTGCCCGCCGCGGGCCAGTAGCGCTGCCGTTGGAAGGCGTAGGTGGGCAGGTCGACCACTTCACCGGAGCCTCCGGTGGCGGCGTTCCAGTCGACGTCGGCGCCGTGAGCGTGGGCGCGGGCCAGTGCGCCGAGCAGGCTGCCGGTCTCGTTCCGGCCGGGGCGCAGCAGCGCGATGGTGGCGGTGTCGGCGGGGGCGGTGAGGGCGTCGGCGGCCAGTGCGGTGAGCGTGCCGTCGGGGCCTATCTCGAGGTACCGGCGGACGCCGAGGTCCTCGAGTGTGCGCACGCCGTCGTGGAATCGGACGGCCTGGCGCACATGCCGCACCCAGTGGTCAGGGGAGGCGAGTTCGTCGCCGGTGGCGGGCCGGCCAGTGACGTCACAGACCACGGGGATACGGGGCTCGTGGTACTCCAGGGCGGCGGCGACCTCGCGGAAGTCGCCGAGCATGGGCTCCATCAGCGGCGAGTGGAAGGCATGGCTGACACGCAGCCGCTTGGTGCGCCGGCCCAGGGCCTCGATGCGGGCGGCGAGGTCCAGGACGGCGGCCTCCTCGCCGGAGACCACGACCGACCGGGGGCCGTTGACGGCGGCCACGCCGATCTGGTGCTCCCGGCCGTCCAGCAGCGGCAGCACCTCCTCCTCGGTGGCCTGCAGCGCGACCATGGCTCCGCCGTCGGGGAGGGCGTCCATCAGCTTGCCGCGGGCGGCGACGAGGGTGCAGGCGTCGGCGAGGGACAGGACTCCGGCGGCGTGCACGGCTGCGAGGGAGCCGATGGAGTGGCCGAGCAGGTGGTCGGGGGTGGCTCCGAGGCTCCGGACCAGCCGGTACAGGGCCACTTCCAGCGCGAACAGGGCCGGTTGGGCGTATCCGGTACGGTCCAGCAGCCGCCCGGCGTCGCCGAGGACCGCCTCGCGCAGCGGGGTGTCGAGGACATCGGCGCCGAAGTGCGCGCACACCTCGTCGAAGGCGTCGGCGAAGACGGGGAAGGCGGCGTACAGATCGCTTCCCATGCCGGGGCGTTGGGCGCCCTGGCCGGTGAACAGGAAGGCGGTGCGCCCGTCCCGGGCGGCAGCTCCGGTCCCGTCGGGCCGCAGGTCGCCCGAGGCGAGCCGGGCCAGATCGGCGAGCAGGTCGTCGCGCCCGGTGCCGAGCAGCACCGCGCGGTGTTCGAAGGCGGGGCGGGTGGTGGCCAGGGAGTGGCCGAGGTCGGCGGCGGACAGCCCCGGGTGCCGGACGGCGTGGTCGAGCAGCCTTTCGGCCTGGGCGCGCAGCGCCTGAGGGGTGCGGGCGGACAGCGGCCAGGCGACCGTGCCGTGCGCGGCCGGCCGGACGGAGGCGGTGGGGGCCTCTTCCGGGAACGGCGGTGCCTCTTCAAGGATCACATGGGCGTTGGTGCCGCTGAAGCCGAACGAGGAGACACCGGCGCGCCGGGGGCGGCCCTCCTTCTTCGACCACGCCTGGGCTTCGGTCAGCAGGCGCACGGCGCCGGAGGTCCAGTCGACGTGGCCGGAGGGCCGGTCGGCGTGCAGCGTGCGGGGCAGTTCACCGTGGCCCAGTGCCAGTACCGTCTTGATGACGCCGGCGACTCCGGCGGCGGCCTGGGTGTGGCCGAGGTTGGACTTCACCGACCCGAGCCACAGGGGCCGCTCGCGGTCCTGGCCGTAGGTGGCGAGGAGCGCCTGTGCCTCGATGGGGTCACCGAGGACGGTGCCGGTGCCGTGTCCCTCGACGGCGTCGACGTCGGCCGGGGCGAGCCCGGCGTCGGCCAGCGCGGCGCGGATCACCCGTTCCTGGGAGGGGCCGTTGGGGGCGGTCAGACCGTTGCTGGCACCGTCGGAGTTGACGGCGCTGCCACGGACCACCGCGAGTACGCGGTGTCCGTTGCGGCGGGCGTCGGACAGCCGTTCCACCAGCAGCATGCCGGCGCCCTCGCCCCAGCCGGTACCGTCGGCGCCGTCCCCGTACGCCTTGCAGCGCCCGTCCGGCGCGAGCCCGCGCTGGCGGCTGAACTCGAGGAAGGCCGCGGGGGTCGACATCACGGTGACGCCGCCCGCGAGCGCCAGGTCGCACTCCCCCGCGCGCAGTGCCCGCGCCGCCCAGTGCAGGGCTACGAGGGACGACGAGCAGGCGGTGTCGACGGTGACGGCGGGGCCCTCCAGACCGAGGGTGTAGGAGATGCGGCCGGAGACGACGCTGGCGGCGTTGCCGGTGCCGAGGTAGCCGTCGACGTCCTCCGCGGACGCACGCAGCAGGGTCGTGTAGTCCTGCCCGTTGGTACCGGCGAAGACGCCCGTGCGGGAGCCGCGCAGGGTCCGCGGGTCGACGCCCGCACGCTCCACGGCCTCCCAGCACACTTCGAGCAGCAGCCGCTGCTGCGGGTCCATCGCCAGCGCCTCGCGCGGCGAGATACCGAAGAACGCGGGGTCGAACCGGTCGACTCCGGACAGGAAGCCGCCGGTGCGGGTGTAACTGGTGCCCTCGTGGTCGGGGTCGGGGTGGTACAGGGACGTGAGGTCCCAGCCGCGGTCGTCGGGGAAGCCGGTCAGTCCGTCGCCGCCGGAGGCGAGCAGGTCCCACAGCCGCTCGGGCGTGTCGGCACCGCCGGGGAGCCGGCAGGCCATGCCGACGATGGCGATGGGTTCGTCCGCGCCGGTGTGCACGCCGCCGGACGTGGTGGTGACGGCCCGCCCGGACCGCTCGCCGGCCGGCAGCGAGCGCAGCAGATGGCCGGCGAGCGCGGCCGGGGTGGGGTGGTCGAAGGCGACGGTGGGGGCGAGCCGAACACCGGTGCGGCGTTCCAGCGCGTTGCGCAGGTCGACGGCGGTCAGAGAGTCGAAGCCCAGGTCACGGAAGGCGCGTTCGGGGTCGGCGGCCGGGGCGCCGGCGGCGTGGCCGAGGACGGTGGCGATCTCCGTCTGGAGCAGGCGGAGCACGGCGGCGGGCCGCTCGGACTCCGGCAGCGCGGCAAGGGTACGGGCCAGCCGTCCGCCCGACCGGGCGGCCCCCGCGGTACGGCGCACCGATGCGGCGGGGTCGCGCAGCAGGGCCGGGATGGGGGTGATGGCGGCGCGGGCGGCGGCCAGGTCCAGCCGGACGGGCAGCAGTACCGCGCGGTCCTGCGCCAGGCCGAGGTCGAGCAGGTCCAGGGCGTCCGCGGTGGGCAGCGGCGCGATGCCCGCACGGGCCATCCGGGTGCGGTCGGCGTCGCCGAGCCCGGCCGTCATACCGCTGTCCTCGGCCCACAGACCCCAGCCGAGTGCGAGCGCGGGCCGTCCCTGCGCCCGCAGTGTGGCGGCCAGCGCCTCCAGGAAGGTGTTGGCGGCGGCGTAGTTGCCCTGGCCGGGGCCGCCGAAGGTGGCGGCGGCGGACGAGAAGAGCACAAACGCCGACAGGTCCATGTCCCGGGTCAGCCGCTCCAGATGGACGGCGGCGTCGGCCTTGGGCCGCAGCACGGCCGACAGCCGTCCGGGGGTCAGCGCGGGGATCACCCCGTCGTCGATCACCCCGGCGGCGTGGAAGACGGCACCGAGGGGATGCTCCTCGGGTACGGCGGCGAGCAGCGCCGCCAGCGCGGCGGGGTCGGCCACGTCGCACGCGGCGACCGTTACCTCGGCACCGGCCTCTTCGAGCCCGCAGCGCAGTTCGGCGGCGCCGGGTGCGTCCGGGCCCCTCCGGCTCGCGAGCAGCAGATGGCGTACTCCGTGCGCGGTGACCAGGTGCCGGGCGACGGCTGCGGCCACGGTGCCGCCCGCCCCGGTGATCAGAACGGTCCGCTCCGGATCGAGGACCGGCGCCGCGGAGCCGTCCGGCTGGTGCCGGGTGAGACGCGCGGCGTACGTGCGCCCGGACCGCACGGCGATCTCCGTCTCCCCGCCGTGCACCGCCTCGACGACCGCGGCGAGAACGGCCTCCGGGCCGGTGTCGGTGTCGAGGTCCACGAGCAGGAAGCGCCCCGGGTTCTCCGACTGCGCGGAGCGCACCAGACCGCGTACGGCGGCCGCGGCGAGGTCGGCGACCGGCTCACCGGGCCGGACGGCCACCGCGTTCCGTGTGACCACGACCAGCCGGGCGTCGGCCGTCCGCTCATCGGACTGCCAGCGCTGCAGGACCTCCAGGGCCGCGAGAGCCGACGCGTGTACGCCGGCGGGCAGCTCCGCGCCGTCACCCTGCCCGGACACGAAGACCAGTTCGGGGACGGGCGCACCGGTGTCGTCGAGGGCGGCGAGAAAAGTGCCCAGGTCCGGGTACCGGTCGGCGTCCGCCGGGCCCGATCCGGCACCCACGACGGCCACGGTGGGCCTGTGCGCGGACGGTACGGCGGCGGACGGTTCGGTCCACTCGACGGTGAACAGGTCGTCACCGGCCGGGGCGGTGAAGGGCAGGGACAGCTCGTCGGCCGGGGTGAGCGCGACCGATCCGACGGCGGCGACCGGCATGCCGGACTCGTCGGTGAGGTCCAGCCGCAGCCCGCCGTCGGACAGGGACCGCAGCCGGACCCGCAGCACCTCCGGGGAGGCCGCGTACAGGGTGCAGTCCCGCCACGTCACGGCGACGCCGCCGGGGCGCCCGAGCGCGGAGACACCGTGCAGGGCCGCGTCCAGCAGCGCCGGGTGCAGTGCCACCCGCAGGGCGTCCGCCCGGAACTCCTCCGGTACGGCGACCTCGGCGTACGCCTCGTCCCCGGCCCGCCACACGGTGGTGAGCCCTCGGAAGGCGGGGCCGTGGTCGAGCCCTCGCTCCCGCAACGCCTCGTAGATGTCGTCGACTTCGCCGGTGTCGAGGGCCTGGGCGCCCGGCGGCGGCCAAGCGCCGTCCGCAGCGTCCAGCCAGGGCTCCCCCGAGTCGGCGGCGGCCGGTGCCAGGGCACCGCGGGCATTGCGCGTCCAGGGCCGCTCGGGCTCACCGCCGCCGTGGTCGGCCGCGGAGCCGGCGGTGACAGGCCGTGAATAGCAGGCGAACGGCCTGGCACCGTCTTCCTCCGGGCCGTCGAGCACGACCTGGATCTCGACGGGCCGGTGGTCGTCGAGGACGAGCGGCTGCTCCTGGTCGAGCTCGACGACGTGGTGGCAGCCGACCCGGTCGCCGAGGTGCAGGGCGAAGTCGACGTACGCCGCTGTGGGCAGCACGGTGCTGCCCGCCACGGTGTGGTCCGCCAGCCAGGGATGGGTGCGGGTGGAGAGCACGGTGGTGGACAGCACCGCCGAGGAGTCCGCCAGGGTCACCGCGGAGCCGAGCAGCGGATGCCCGCCACCGTGCCGCCCGCTGCCGGGGATCGGATCGAGCCAGAAGCGCCGCTGCTGGAAGGCGTACGTGGGCAGTTCGACGCGCCGGGCGCCGGGGAACAGTGCGGACCAGTCCGGGCCGTGCCCGTGCACGTGCAGCGTCCCGACGGCACGGAGCAGACTTTCCGCCTCCGACCCGTCCTTGCGCAGCGCCGGCACCACAACACGCCGGTCGTCGTCGAGCAGGGTGCGCGCGAGGGCGGTGAGAGTGCTGTCGGGCCCGAGTTCCAGGAAGCGCGTGGCCTTGCTCTGTGCGAGGGTGCGGACGGCGTCGGCGTAACGCACGGTCCGCCGCACGTGCCGCACCCAGTACTCCGGTGACATCAACTCCTCGGCACTCACCGCCTC
>NZ_JBSFHY010000089.1:0-11203 GCF_053597295.1 Streptomyces sp. NPDC001450 | reverse complement strand
CTCGCCGTACCGAACACCTCAGCACCCAAATGCCGCGCCAACTGCGTCGCCGCCATACCCACACCACCGGCAGCCGCATGCACCAGCACCGACTCACCAGACTTCACACCACCCAGATCGGTGAGCGCGTAGAACGCCGTCAGGAACACAACCGGTACCGAAGCCGCCTGCGCGAACGACCAACCCGCCGGAACCCGAGCCACCGTCCGCGCATCCGCCACCACCACCGGCCCGAACGCACCCGAGAACAACCCGAACACCCGGTCACCCACAGCCAGTCCCGTCACACCCGGACCGACCTCGGTCACCACACCCGCACCCTCCAGACCGAAGTCCTTCGCGTCACCGGGATACATGCCCAGCGCATTCAGCACGTCACGGAAGTTGACACCGGCCGTCCGTACGGCGACACGGACGTGCCCTTCGGTCAACTCGGCTTCCGCCTCCGGAGCCGGTGTCAGGCCCAACCCCTCCAGCGTGCCCTTCTCCACGATGTCGAGGCGCCACGCGGTCCCGCCCGACTTCTCTGCAGGGACGGCGAGTTCGGAGTCGGTGGTCGTACGGGCCAGCCGCGGAACGAAGGCGACGCCTCCACGGACGGCGAGCTCCGACTCGCCGGAGGCGAGCGCGGCGCCGGCCACGGCCCAGGACTGTTCCGTACCGTCCACGTCGAGCAGCGCGAATCGCCCCGGGTTCTCCGCCCGGGCCGCCCGCACCAGACCCCACACCGCCGCCAGCGCCGGATCCGAAGCCCTGTCGTCGATCGCGACCGCACCTTCGGTGACGAACACCAGACGGGCGCCCTCGAACCGCTCCTCCGCCAGCCAGGCACGCACCAGACCGAGCGCGTTCGCCGTGGCCGTGTGAGCCGCCGGGGCCACGTCGCCGGCCGGGGCTTCGACACGCACCAGCGCGGCGGCTCCGGCCTCGACTCGGCTCGTCGGCAGAGACGTGGGCAGGTCCGCCGCTGTCGCGTACGGCACGCCGTCGGTCGTCGTGTCGAGCTGGAGTCGCGTCCAGTCGATTCGGTGCAGCAGCTCGGCATGGCCGGTCGCCGCCGTGCCGGTGGGCGGCGCCGTCAACGGGCGTAGCGTGAGGGACTCGACGGTGGCGACGGGTGCGCCCGAGGCGTCGGTGAGGCCGAGGGCGACCGAGCCGGAGCCGGTGACGCGCAGGCGGGCGTGGAGGCGGGACGCGCCGGTCGCGTGGAGGGTGACACCCGCCCACGAGAACGGCAGCCCGGGGCCGGACGCGTCGCCGCCGTCCGAGGTCGTCGGGGCCACGCCGAGGGCGTGCAGCACCGAGTCCAGCAGGGCCGGGTGGACGCCGTAGCGGCGGGCGTCCGGGGCGGACTCGTCGGGGAGAGCCGCCTCGGCGAAGAGGTCGTCGCCGTGCTGCCGGACGGAGGTCAGCCCGCGGAACAGCGGCCCGTACGACAGGCCGGTGTCGGCCAGCCGCTCGTAGAGAGTGTCCATGGGGACCTCGGCGGCGTCCGCGGACGGCCGCGTGCCCGCTTCCGTGACCGGCGCGACGGCCTCGGGCAGGAGGGTTCCGCTCGCGTGCCGGGTCCACGGCTCGTCATCGGGGTCGTCCGCGTCGGAGCCGCCCGTGGGCCTGGAGTGGATGCCGAGTTCGCGGCGCCCGTTGGAGTCCGGGGCGCCAACGGTGACCTGGAGCTGGACGGCCCCGTGGTCCGGCAGCACCAGGGGTGTCTGCAGGGTGAGTTCCTCGACCTGGCCGCAGCCGACGTGGTCCGCCGCGTGGAGGGCGAGCTCCAGGAAGGCGGTGCCGGGCAGCAGGACGGAGCCGGAGACGACGTGTTCCGCCAGCCACGGCTGGAGCTGGACGGAGAGCCGTCCGGTGAAGACCGCGGTGCCGCTGTCCGCGAGGGTGACGGCGGCGCCGAGCAGCGGGTGACCGGCGGCGGACAGGCCCGCCGAGCGGAGGTCGCCCAGGTGGGCGCCGGTCGGACGCGGCCAGTAACGGCCGTGCTGGAAGGCGTAGGTGGGCAGTTCGACGGGGTGTCCTGCGGGGAAGAACGCGGGCCAGTCGACCTCGGCGCCGTGAGCGAAGAGGTCAGCGGTCGCCGTCAGCAGCGTTCGCGGCTCCGGACGGTCCGGGCGCAGGGACGGGGCCGCCACCGGTTCGCCGTCGGTGAGCGAGGCGTGGGCCAGCGCGGTGAGGGTGCCGTCGGGGCCCAGCTCCAGGAACCGGGTGACGCCCTCCGCCTCCAGAGTGCGTACGGCGTCGGCGAAGCGGACCGCCCGGCGCACATGGCTGACCCAGTGGTCCGGGGAGCACAGTTCCTCGGCGGTGGCCGTCTCGCCGGTCAGCGTCGAGACGACGGGCAGGTGCGGTCGTTCGTACGACAGTCCCTCCGCCACCGTGCGGAACTCGGCCAGCATCGGCTCCATCAGCGGGGAGTGGAAGGCGTGGCTCACCCGCAGGGCCGTGACCTTGCGCTCCTGGGCGCGGAAGTGTGCCGTCACCTTCTCGACGGCTTCCGCGGTGCCCGCCACGACCACGGCCCGGGGGCCGTTGACGGCGGCGATGCCCACCTCGTCGTCGAGCAGAGGCAGGACCTCGTCCTCGGTGGCCTGCAGCGCCGTCATCGCACCGCCTGCGGGGAGAGCCTGCATCAACCGGCCGCGGGCCGCCACCAGTCGGCAGGCGTCGGCCAGCGACCACACGCCGGCCACGTGCGCCGCGGCGATCTCACCGATGGAGTGCCCGGCGAGCACGTCCGGGCGCACGCCCCACGACTCCAGCAGCCGGAAGAGGGCGACTTCCAGGGCGAAGAGGGCGGGCTGGGTGAACTCGGTCCGGTTCAGCAGCTCGGCGTCGTCCCCGAACACCACCTCCCGCAGCGGGCGCGGCAGTTCCGCGTCCAGATGCGCGCAGGCGCCGTCGAAGGCATCGGCGAACACCGGGTACGTCTCGTACAACTCCCGTCCCATGCTGAGGCGTTGGGAGCCCTGACCCGCGAAGAGGAACGCCGTGCGCCCCTCGGTCGGCGCGCGGCCGGTCACGAGGGCGGGGCTCGGCTCGGCCATGACCAGGGACGCGAGGGCGGACAGCAGTTCCTCGCGGTCGGCGCCCAGCACAACGGCCCGGTGTTCGAACGCCGTGCGGGTGGCGGCCAGGGAGTGGCCCAGGTCTGCGGCGGTGAGACCGGGCCGGGCGTCGGCGTGGGCGAGGAGCCGTTCGGCCTGCTGGCGCAGGGCGTTCTCGGAGGCGCCCGAGATCACCCAGGGCAGCAGCGGACCGCCGGTCCCGGTGTCGGCTTCCGGAAGAGCCGTGGGCTCGGTGTCCCGTGGCTGCTCGACGATCACGTGCGCGTTGGTGCCGGAGACACCGAACGCGGAGACTCCCGCGCGGCGCGGCCGGTCGGCGCCGGGCCATTCCGTGCTCTCGGTGAGCAGTTCCACGGCGCCCGCGGACCAGTCGACGTGCGTGCTGGGGACATCGGCGTGCAGGGTGGGCGGCAGCACGCCGTGCCGCATGGCCAGCACCATCTTGATGACTCCGGCGACACCGGCGGCGGCCTGACTGTGCCCGATGTTGGACTTCAACGAGCCCAGCCACAGCGGCCGTTCACGGTCCTGGCCGTAGGTGGCGAGCAGTGCCTGCGCCTCGATCGGGTCGCCCAGGGTCGTACCGGTGCCGTGCGCCTCCACCGCGTCCACATCGGCCGGCGACAGTCCGGCGTCGGCCAGCGCGGCGCGGATGACCCGCTGCTGGGCGGGCCCGTTGGGCGCGGTCAGACCGTTGCTGGCGCCGTCCTGGTTGACGGCGGAACCGGCCACGACGGCGAGCACCGGATGCCCCTCGCGTCGCGCGTCGGAGAGCCGCTCCACGACGAGGACACCCACGCCCTCGGCCCAGCCGGTGCCGTCGGCGTCGTCGGAGAACGCCTTGCACCGCCCGTCCGCCGCCAGACCTCGCTGGCGGCTGAACTCGAGGAAGGCGCCGGGCGTCGACATGACCGTGACGCCGCCGGCCAGGGCCAGGTCGCACTCGCCCGCCCGCAGCGCCTGCACCGCGAGATGCAGGGCGACCAGCGAGGACGAGCAGGCCGTGTCGACGGTGAGGGTCGGACCTTCGAGGCCGAGGACGTAGGCGATACGGCCGGAGACGACAGCGGCGGCGTTTCCGGTGCCGAGGTAGCCGTCGCCCGCGTCGGGCGTGCTGAGCAGCAGCGCGGGATAGTCCTGTCCGTTGGAGCCCATGAACACACCGGTACGGCTGCCGCGCAGGCTGCCCGGGGCGATGGCGGCGCGCTCCAGCGCCTCCCAGGAGGTCTCCAGGAGCAGCCGCTGCTGCGGGTCCATGGCGACGGCCTCGCGAGGCGAGATACCGAAGAACGCCGGGTCGAAGTCGCCGGCACCGGTGAGGAACCCGCCGTGCCGGGCGTAACTGGTGCCGGGGCGGCCGGGCTCGGGGTGGTAGAGGGCGTCGATGTCCCAGCCGCGGTCGGTGGGGAACTCCGTGACGGCGTCCCGTGCCCCGGCCACCAGGTCCCACAGCTCGTCGGGGCCCGTCACATCGCCGGGCAGTCGGCAGCCCATGCCGACGATGACGATCGGGTCGTCGGTCGCGCGGTCCCTGCGGCCCGCGCCCGACGCGATGTCCGGGTGGCCGGCCGCGGGGCCGCCTTCGGGCTCGTCGAACAGCCGGCCGTGCACGAAGGCGGCGAGGTCTACGGGAGTGGGGTGGTCGAAGACCAGCGTGGCGGGCAGCGCGAGGCCGGTCTCCGTGGTCAGGCGGTTGCGCAGTTCGACGGCGGTGAGGGAGTCGAAGCCCGAGTCGCGGAAGGCGCGCCGGGTCTCCAGCAGCCCGGCTTCGGCGTGTCCGAGGACGGCCGCGGCGTGGGTGCGGATCAACTCCAGGAGTGCGCGAGTGCGTTCGGCGGCCGGACGGCCCGCGAGGCGTTCACGCAGTGCCGCGCCCGCCCCGCTGTCGTCCGCTCGGGCCTGCCCGTCGCTCAGCGCGTCCCGCGCCTCGGGCAGGTCGGTGAGCAGGGGGCTGGGGCGGGTGCTGGTGAAGCCGGGCGCGAACCGGGACCAGTCGACATCGGCGACGACCTGCCCGGTGACGTCCTGCTGCAGGACGCGGCGCAGCGCGGCCAGCGCGGTGCCGGGGTCGAGGGCGGCGAGGCCGCGACGGCGCAGGTACTCCTCGGCCCCGTCCTCGGCGGCCATACCGCCCTGGCCCCACGGTCCCCAGGCGACGGAGGTGGCGGTGGCGCCGCGGGCGCGCCGCTGTTCGGCCAGGCCGTCGAGGAAGGCGTTGGCGGCGGCGTAGGCGGTCTGGCCTCCGCTGCCCCACACCCCGGCGATGGAGGAGAACAGCACGAAAGCGTCCAGCGGCCGGTCGCCCTGGGCGCGCAGCACGGCGTCGAGGTGGGCGGCGCCGTGCGCCTTGGCGGCGAGGACCGAACGCAGACGGTCGGCGTCGAGGTCGGGCAGCGGCAGCGAGTCGGTGACGCCCGCCGCGTGGACCACGGCGTCGACGGGGTGGCGGGTGAGCAGCCGCTCGACGGCCGCGCGGTCGGCGACGTCGCACGCCTCGACGGTCACGCAGGCGCCGAGCGCGGTGAGTTCTGCCGTCAGCTCGGCGGCGCCGGGGGCGTCGAGGCCTCGGCGGCCCGTCAGCACGAGGTGCTCCGCGCCCTGCTCGGCGGCCCAGCGGGCGACCCGGGCGCCGAGCGCGCCGGTGCCGCCGGTGATCAGGACGGTGCCGCGGGGCTGCCAGCCGGCCGCGTCGGTCTGCGGCGCGGCCGGGTCCTCGGCGCGCAGCAGGCGTCGTACGAAGACGCCGGAGGCGCGCACCGCGATCTGGTCCTCGCCGCCGGGCGCGGCCAGCACCGCGGCGAGCCGTCCCGCGGCCCGCCGGTCGACGGTCCGCGGCAGGTCGACGAGGCCGCCCCACCGGTCGGACAGCTCCAGTGCGGCCACCCGGCCCAGGCCCCACTGCGCTGCCTGCGCCGGGTCGGGGGCGGCGTCGGAGCGTGCGGTGGCGACCGCGCCCCGTGTGGCCAGCCACAGCGGGGCGGCCACCTGGGCGTCGCCGAGCGCCTGCACGAGCCGTACGGTGCGGAGCAGGACGTCCGCCGGGGACGCGTCGGCGTCGGGGGCGGCGTCCTCGTCGGCGGGCAGGGCGAGGACGCCCGCCAGGGTGCCGGTGCCGGCGAGGCGGTCGGCCAGCGTGGCGCGCTCCTCGTCGGGGGCGTACTCCCACGGCACCGGTTCGGCGCCGCGCGCGGAGAGCGCGTCGGTCACCGTACGGAGCAGGGAGTGGTCTGCCGCACCGGAGGGGACGGCGACGAGCCATCGGCCGGTGAGCGGGGTGTCGGCGGCCGGGTCGACGGGCTGCCAGCCGACGCGGTAGCGCAGCCGGTCCACCCGGCCGAGCTCGCGCCGTCCGCGCCACCAGGACGACAGGGCGGGTACGAGGGGGCGGACGAGCCCCTCGTCGACGTCCAGGGTGTCGGCGAGGGCGGCGATGTCCTCGTCCTCGACGGCTGTCCAGAAGCCCGCGTCCCCGCCGCCTGCTTCAGCGGTCGGCGCCGTGCCGGGCGGGGTCGGTTCCAGCCAGTACCGTTCGCGGCGGAATGCGTACGTCGGCAGCTCCACGGCGCGCGCGCCGGTGCCCGCGAAGACGGCGGGCCAGTCGACGGGCGTGCCGTGGGCGAAGGCGCCGGCGACCGCGGCCATCAGGGCGGCGGGCTCGGGCCGGTCCTTGCGCAGGGTGGGCACGGCCGGCGGCCCGTCGCCGTCCAGGCAGCCCTGGGCCAGGGCGGTGAGGGTGCCGTCGGGTCCCAGTTCGACGAAGCGGGCGACCCGGCGCTTGTCCAGCAGCCGTATCCCGTCGGCGAACCGGACGGGCTCGCGGACGTGCCGGACCCAGTAGTCGGGCGAGCACAGGTCGGCGGGGCGGGCGACGTCACCGGTGACGTCGGAGACGATCGTCAGCCGGGGCGGGTGGTAGGTGACGCTCCCGGCGACCGCGCGGAATTCCTGGAGCATGGGCTCCATCAGCGGCGAGTGGAAGGCGTGACTGACCCTCAGGGCCGTCACCTTGCGGTCCTGGGCGCGGAAGTGCGCGGCCGTCTCCTCCACGGCGTCGGCGGCACCGGAGATCACCACCGCGCGGGGGCCGTTGACGGCGGCGATGCCGACCCGGTCGTTCAGCAGGGGCAGCACCTCGTCCTCGGTCGCCTGGAGCGCGGCCATGGCGCCGCCCTCGGGGAGCGCCTGCATCAGCCGGCCGCGCGCCACCACCAGCCGGCAGGCGTCCGCGAGGGACCACACACCGGCGACATGGGCGGCTGCCAGCTCGCCGACGGAGTGGCCCAGCAGGAACTTAGGGGTGACGCCCCATGCCTCCAGCAGGCGGAAGAGGGCGACTTCGAGGGCGAAGAGGGCCGGCTGCGCGTATTCGGTGCGGTCCAGCCGCTCCGCGTCGTCGCCGAAGACGATCTCCCGCAGGCTGAACGGCAGTTCGGCGTCCACCGCGTCGAAGGCCTCGGCGAAGGCGGGGTACGTCTCGTACAACTCCCGTCCCATGGCCGGTCGTTGGGAACCCTGACCGGCGAACAGGAAGGCCGTGGCGCCGCGCGCGCTACGTCCGCGCACCGTCGCGGCGCCCGGGACTCCCTCGGCGAGCGCGGCCAGTTCCCGTACTGCGGTCTCGTGGTCCGGGGCGAGGACGATCGCCCGGTGCTCCAGGGCGGCCCGGGTGGTGGCGAGCGCGTGACCGACGTCCAGCGGACGGGGCGGCTCGGTCTCCTGCCGCAGCCGGGCCAGCAGCCGGGCGGCCTGTGCCCGCAGCGCCTCCTCGCTGCGCGCGGACACCGGCCACGGCACGACGGGGAGCGTCCGAGGACCGGCGGCCGACCCGGCCGGCGCGTCGGCGGGTCCGGCCGGTTCGGCGGGTTCGGATGCCGGAGCCTGCTCGATGACGGCGTGCGCATTGGTGCCGCTGATACCGAACGAGGACACACCGGCGCGGCGCGGGCGGCCCGCCTCGGGCCAGTCCACCGGCTCGGTGAGCAGCCGTACCGCCCCCGCCGACCAGTCGACGTGCCGGGACGGCTCGGAGACGTGCAGCGTGCGCGGCAGCACCCCGTGCCGCATCGCCTCCACCATCTTGATGATGCTGCCGACACCGGCGGCCGACTGGGTGTGCCCGATGTTCGACTTCAACGAGCCCAGCCACAGCGGCTGTTCGCGCTCCTGGCCGTAGGTGGCGAGCAGTGCCTGCGCCTCGATGGGGTCGCCGAGCGAGGTGCCGGTGCCGTGCGCGTCGACGGCGTCCACATCGGCGTGAGTCAGGCCCGCGTTGGCGAGGGCGGCGCGGATGACCCGCTGCTGCGAGGGGCCGTTGGGGGCGGTCAGGCCGTTCGAGGCGCCGTCGGAGTTGATCGCCGTGCCGCGGACCACGGCCAGCACCGGGTGGCCCAGACGGCGGGCGTCGGACAGCCGCTCCACCAGCAGCATGCCGGCACCCTCGGCCCAGCCGGTGCCGTCGGCGTCGTCGGAGAACGCCTTGCACCGGCCGTCGGCGGCCAGCCCTCGCTGCCGGCTGAACTCGTAGAACATCGCCGGGGTGGCCATCACCGCCACACCGCCCGCGAGCGCCATGTCGCACTCGCCGCGGCGCAGCGCCTGGCACGCCCAGTGCAGGGCGACCAGCGAGGAGGAGCAGGCCGTGTCGACGGTGACGGTGGGCCCTTCCAGGCCGAGTGTGTAGGCGATGCGGCCGGAGGCGACCGAGGTCGCGTTGCCCGCCAGCAGCAAACCCTGCACACCCTCGGGGAACTCGCTCACACCGGCGCCGTAACCGGAGGTCGCGGCGCCGACGAAGACGCCGGTGCTGCTGCCGCGCACTGTGCCGGGGTCGACCCCGGCCCGCTCGAACGCCTCCCAGGAGATCTCCAGCAGCAGCCGCTGCTGCGGGTCCATCGCGAGGGCCTCACGCGGCGAGATCCCGAAGAAGTCCGCGTCGAAGCGCGACGCCTCGTGCAGGAAGCCGCCGCCGAGCGCGTAGAAGGTGCCGGGGTTGTCGGGGTCGGGGTCGTAGCCCGCCTCGACGTCCCAGCCGCGGTCGGCGGGGAACCCGGAGATGGCGTCCCCGCCCTCGTCGACGAGCCGCCACAGCTCCTCCGGGCTGTCCACACCGCCCGGATAGCGGCAGCTCATCGCCACGATCGCGATCGGTTCCCGGTCGCGCGTCTCCACCTCGCGCAGCTGACGGCGCGTCTGCCGCAGCTCGGCGGTCAACCGCTTGAGGTACTCGACGTACTTGTCGTCCATCTTGTCGTCTTCAGCCACCAACGCCACATCCCTGAGCCGATGCCAACGGTTTCCCGCGGCTGATCACGACATCCCGAGTTCTTTGTCGATCAGGTCGAACAGTTCGTCCGCCGTCTCGACGGAGTCGAGTTCCCCGTCGTCGACGTCGGCGAGTGCCGCTCCGGAATCCACGGAGCCGGTGCCGTTGTCGTGTCCGGCACCGCTGCCCTTCGTCGCCATGTCCTGCCACTTCGCCGTCAGCCACTGCAGCCGGGAAGTGATCGTCGCGTGGTCGTCCCCGCCGACCGTGGCTGCACCGAGCGCGGCCTCCAGCCGGTCCAGTTCGACCAGGAGCGGAGCCGCCGTCCCGGTCGCGCCCGGGCCTTGGCCCGCACCCGTGCCGGACGCCTCCGGCAGGGTGATCTCCTGAAGCAGATGACCCGCCAGCGCCGTCGGCGTCGGATGGTCGAACACCAGCGTGGCCGGAAGCCGCAGCCTGGTGGCGGCGTTGAGCCGGTTGCGCAGTTCGACGGCCGTGAGCGAGTCGAAGCCCAGCTCCTTGAACGCCTGGTCCGGTTCGATCTCGTCCGCGGAGGCGTGGCCGAGGGTCGCCGCCGCCTGGGCGCAGACCAGGTCGACGAGGTACTGCTCCCGGTCGGCCGGTGCGAGCGCCACCAGCCGGGCACCGAGGTCCTGCTGCTCCGCGCCGGCCCCGGCCGCCGTCTCCGCCGCCCGTCGCGCCGGCGCCCGCACCAGACCCCGCAGCAGCGGCGGTACGGCCTCGGCGTGCGCCCGAAGCGCCTGGAAGTCCAGGTTGACCGGCAGCAGCAGCGCCCGGTGCGCGGGGGCCGCGTCGGCCACGAGCCCGGCGGAGTCGAGGAGTTCGAGCCCCTGCTCAGCGGTGAGCGGCCGCATTCCGCCGCGCGCCATGCGTCGCAGGTCCGCCTCGGTCAGCTCGGCGGTCATACCGGCGCCGGGCGCCCAGGCTCCCCATGCGAGGGACACCGCGGGCAGTCCGGCGGCCCGGCGCAAGGCCGCGAAACCGTCGAGGAAGGCGTTGGCGGCCGCGTAGTTGGCCTGCCCCGCACTACCGAACGTGCCGGCCACGGAGGAGAAGACCACGAACGCGGACAGGTCCGCGTCACGGGTCAGCTCGTGCAAATGCGCCACCGCGTCGGCCTTAGGCCGCAGAACCTTCGCCAGCCGCTCGGGAGTCAGGGACGCGAGTACGCCGTCGTCGACGACGCCCGCGGTGTGGACCACGGCGGTCAGCGGATGCTCGACGGGGACGGTGGCCAGCACGGCGGCGAGCTGGTCCCGGTCGGCGACGTCCACCGCCGCGACCTCGACCTCCGCACCCAAGCCGACGAGCTCCGCGACGAGTTCACGCGCGCCGGGCGCATCGAGACCTCGGCGGCTGGCCAGCAGAAGATGCCTGATCCCGTGCTCGGTCACCAGATGCCGGGCCACCAGCGCGCCCAGACCACCCGTACCACCGGTCACCAGCACCGTCCCGTCAGGATTCATCGGTGGCGGGACAGTGAGAACGACCTTGCCCACATGCCGGGCCTGCGACAGATACCGGAACGCCTCCGGAGCCCTGCGCACATCCCAGCACGTGACGGGCAGGGGCTTGAGCACCCCCGCCTCGAACAGAGCGACCAGCTCGGCCAGCATCTGACCGATCCGCTCCGGACCGGCATCCCACAGATCGAACGCCCGATACATCACCCCCGGATGGTCGGCGGCCACCCTCCCCGCATCCCGGACGTCGGTCTTGCCCATCTCCAGGAACCGGCCACCACGCGGCAGCAACCGCAACGACGCATCCACGAACTCACCCGCCAGCGAGTCCAGCACGACATCCACACCACGACCACCGGTCACCGCGAGGAAGTTCTTCTCGA
>NZ_JBSFHY010000088.1:0-11388 GCF_053597295.1 Streptomyces sp. NPDC001450 | reverse complement strand
CAGTGCCCTACCGGTGCTGGAGGGCGACGGCCGGGTGATCGGGGTCGTGTCCGAGGCCGATCGGAGTGTGTCCCGGCCGCTTCCGCCGTCCGCCCCGTCACAGGGTCATTGCCCAAGGGCCGAAGCGAGATTCTCGACCAGCTGAGCCTCAGCACGCTTGACCGACTCCTTGGTCCGTGCCGCGTAGAAGTCGTGCACCTCGACCCCGGGAAGCCGGATCGTGTCATCCGAGACGGCGTGGGCCGCACACAGGTCCATCACCGTCCGGCCTTCCCGGGCCGACTGCCAGGCACGCAGGGCGGTCTCGGCCATGGGAAGACCCAGAGTCGTGATGACCACCAGAGCCGTCGGAGGGACGAGACGCAGCTCGTCGAGGGTGACGACGTGCCGGTAGGCAGGTGAGTGGAAGGCGAGGCAGTCCGCGGAACCGAGTGCCTCCGTCAGGGGCACCCAACGGGGTTCCCCTGCGGCCGTAGGACGGTGGGTGGGCGTGTGGAAGACCACGTCCATCCCCAGCGCCATGCCCACCCGGCCGACACTCCTGGCCACGCTGCCGAATCCGATGAGCCCCAGCCGACGCCCCGCCAGCTCACCGGGCGAGGAGTCCTTCGTCGTGTGTCTCGCGTGTCCGAGAAGCTGCTCGATGACGAACTCGACCGTTCCGGTGTCCCCGTAGCCGTAGATCGGGGCCACCGTGATGCCGTGTCGGTTCGCGTACTCCAGATCGATGTGTTCGGTGGTCGTGGCCCGGAGACCTACGTAGCGCAGGGCGGGCAGCCGACGCATGTGGTCGGCGTCGAGGTTGTCCTTCCAGCCTGCGAGCAGTGCGTCCGTGTCCGCGTACGACTGCCGCACCGATGCCGCCGCCGGCGGCCATTCGGTCAGCCTCAGCACCGGCTTGTCACTCATCGGGGCCAGGGCGTCGAGCAAGCCGGGTGACGGCCAGACACCAGGCAGGACGGACACCTGCCGGAAAGTGGACTTGGACGTCATGCTCCCTCCTCGGGGAGTCGTGGACCTGTCGGCTACGAGGTCACGGGGGGAACTACGGCATCGATCAGGTGTGGCCCGGGCTCGGCCAGGGCCCTGCGCAGCTGACTGGCGAGTTCCTCTGCGGTGCGGGCCCGGCCGGCCGGCACACCCATGCCGTTCGCGAGAGAGACGAAGTCGAGCCCGGGGATGTCGATGAAGGACCTGCTGCGGTCGACTTCGGCGCCGCTGAACGCACCGACGCGCTGCATCTCGCCGTCGAGGATCGCGTAGGAGCCGTTGTTGAAGATGACCGTGGTCACATCCAGTTGCTCACGGGCCTGGGTCCACAACGCCTGCAGGGTGTACATGGCGCTGCCATCCGCCTCCAGGCTGATGACGGGCCGGCCGGGACAGGCGACGGCCGCACCGGTGGCGACCGGCATGCCCATGCCGATGGAACCACCGGTGATGTTGAGCCAGTCGTGCACGGGCGCTCCGGCAGTGGCTTCCGGCAGCCACTGATCGGACGTGATGGCCTCGTCGACCACTACGGCTGCCTCGGGCAGGAGAGCGCCGAGGACGGCAGCGGCCTTCTCGGCGGTCAGCGCACCGCTCGGCATCCCCGGCCGGCGCGGATCGGCGGTGACCGGTGATGTGCGGGCCGCGACCAGTTCGGCCAGATACTCAAGGGCCTCAGGTGCCGCGCCGAGGTCGTGGACCTCGCAGCCGTCGGGGATCAGGGTGCTCGGTTTGCCGGGGTAGGCGAAGAACGCCACCGGGGTCCGCGCTCCGGCGAGGATGATGTGCCGCGCTCCTGCCAGGCGCGCCGCGGCAGGGTCCCGGGAGTAGGGGAGGCGGTCCACCGCAGGGATGCCCGCTCCCCGCTCGTGCCGTGCCGGGGACTTCTCGGCCAGGAGGTGCGCCCCGGTGGCCGCGGCGATGCAGCTTGCCGCCGTCAGCCCCGAGCGCCGCATGTTGTCCCCGCCCACCAGGAGCAGACAGCGTTCGCTGCCGAGCAGGAGTTTCGCGATTCGCTCCACCTCGTGTGCCTCAACGGCCGGAGACGGAACGGCGGGCACGGGAGCGGCGAAGCCGCCTTCGGACCAGCAGACGTCGGAGGGAAGGACGAGAGTGGCGACACCACCGGGCAGATGTCCTACGGCGGTCCGGGCGGCGGCGATGGCCTCGGCGGTGTCCCTGCCGGCGTCGGCGACCTGCTCGGTCCGGCGGACCCACTTCGACACGGTCCGGGCCATGGCCTCGATGTCCGAGTTCAGGGGGGCGTCGAACGGCCCGTGGTAGGTGGCGTGATCGCCGACGATGTTGACCAGAGGGGTCCCGGCCCGGCGGGCGTTGTGCAGGTTCGCCAGCCCGTTGCCGAGCCCGGGTCCGAGATGGAGCAGGGTGGAAGCGGGCTTTCGGGCCATGCGGCCGTATCCGTCGGCAGCTCCGGTCGCGACCCCTTCGAACAGGCACAGCACGTTGCGCATCTCGGCCATGGCCACCATCCCTGCCACGAGGTGCATCTCCGATGTGCCGGGGTTGCTGAAGCACACGTCGATGCCGCCGCCGGACAGTGTCTCCAGCACGGCACGAGCGCCGTTCATCCTGCTCATGACGGCTCACCAGCTCGGGCGGGTGAAGAGAACAAGGTCAAGCACACCTTTCGATTCGTGGCGCCGGGCTCGTGGCCGTCGCGTGGTTCAGATGTGAGGGCGACGGCTCAGAACGTGACCAGCACCTTCAGGGCGGTGCGTTCGTCCATGGCCCGGTAGCCCGTCGGTACGTCCTCCAGCCCGACCGAGAGGTCGAACACGGGCGACGGGTCGATCGTTCCGTCCAGGACGGCCGGCAGCAGTTCCGGAATGTATCTCCGTACCGGGGCGACACCCCCACGAAGAGCGATGTTCCGGTCGAAGAGCACGTCCAGGTCCAGGCCCGCGGCGCTGCCGTGCGGCACTCCCACGTAGCCGATCGAGCCGCCTGCTCTGGCGATCTCCACCGCCGTCCGCATGGCTTGCTCGGTCCCCACGGCCTCGATCACGGCGGACGCGCCCTGACCACGGGTCAGTTCGCGCACGGCCTCGACCGCCGCCTTCCCGCGCTCCGGCACCACGTCCGTCGCTCCGAACGTCCGGGCGAGCTCCGCCCGCGCCGGATGGCGGCCCAGCGCGATGATGCGCTCGGCGCCCAGTCGTTTCGCGGCCAGGACACCGCAGAGCCCCACCGCACCGTCCCCGACGACGGCGACGGTCGAGCCGGGGCGCACTCCCGCACCGACCGCCGCGTGGTGGCCGGTGCCCAGGACGTCGGACAGCGTGAGCAGCGCAGTGAGCAGGCGCGGATCCGAGGCGGCCTCGGCGGGGAGCGCGACGAGCGTACTGTCGGCGTACGGCACACGCACCGCCTCGCCCTGCCCGCCGTCCGATCCCTCCTGCCCCCAGAATCCGCCGTGCTCACAGGACGTGGTCAGGCCCTCGGTGCAGTAGCCGCACTCACCGTCCGACCAGACGAAGGGCGCGACAACCAGGTCACCGACCGCAAAGCCCGTGACGTCCGTACCGAGTTCCTCGACCACGCCGAGGAACTCGTGCCCGATGCGCTGGCCCGGCCGGCGGTCGGTCATGCCCCGGTAGGCCCACAGGTCGGTGCCGCAGATGCAGGCCATGAGAACCCGCACCACCGCGTCGCCAGGCCGCCGGATCACCGGGTTCGGCACCTCTTCGACACCGATGTCGTGCGAGGCGCGGAAGACAGCGGCGCGCATGCAAGTGTTCCTTTCCACAGGGCAACAGGGTCGGCGGCGTCGACGCCGGCGCTGTCGCTGACCGACCGACCGGCTTGCTCCCCCGCCGTACGTCTCACTGATAGGAGAAGAGACCGGCCGGGGCGACGGCGGCTTCGCCGACCTCGTAGAGGACGTGACCGATCCGGTTCTCACAGTCCGCCACCTCGGCGCGTCGCAGCTCCTCGGGCCGCTCCTCGCCCTCGTGATCCAGCGGATAGAGGCCGTTGACGGCGAGGTCCACGGCCACCGCCCGCAGTCTGCGGAGCAGTTGGGCGATGATGGCGTCGTCGTCCACCGGACCGCGCAGGGTCATGAAGAAGTTGTCGTAGAGCAACGCCGTACGCTCCGACGGGCGAACGACGGGCCCTGCCATGGCCTCCTGGAGCAACGACTTCCCCGCGGGCACCAGCCGGGCGGCAATACCGTCGTGTATCGCCTTGTTGATCTCCACGGCGCGGGCCAGCCGGGCCGCCTCCCGGGTGGCTCCTCTTGCCGGGCCCCGCCCCCGGAACAGGCTGCGTACCGGGGTGAAGTCGGATGCCCAGGTACCGCTGAAGCTCCGGTGCTGAAGGTACATGCGTGGCCTGATCAGGCTCTGGTACGTGTCGAGCGGGCACGAACCGGTGTACAACAGCATGGCGTTGTAGCCGGACGCGTACGTCTCGAGTCTGGCGGCCGTGGACTGGTCCGGCCCCTCGCGCTCCGCTGTCTGTTCCAGCAGCTTGCCCATCAGGTGCCAGATGACGAAGGTGATCTGATGCCCGGTGATCCAGCGAAACCAGAAGATCTGCTCGTGGGAGACCTTGCGCGCTTCCTCGGGCACGTCGTCCAGCAGAGGACTGTCCGCCAGGAACCGAAGCCGCATGACGGTGAGGCCGGGGTCGCACGGGCCGGCCACATAGGGGGTGACGGCCGTCGCCCGCGAGGAGCCGACCGGTGGCATGGTCAGCAGCTCCAGGCCGAAGGGAAAATCACCGAAATCCCAGTCGGTCATCCCGGTGTCTTCGGTGCCAGGGGCCTCGCCCGGGGTCCTCACCGGTCACCGTCGGGGATGTAGGCGAACTCGAACTCAAGGCCGTTCACATCGAAGAGGTAAAGGCTCATCACCCCGTCGTCGTCGGTGACGATGTCGGTCGGCTGGTCGGGCCGGGCGAACGTGTACCGGCCGGATTCGTACAGCTCCATCCAGCGGTGACGCACCGTGTCGAGATCCTCGGGTGAGCCGACCTGGAGGCATGCGTGCTGGAAGAGGTACCCCTCCTCGTCGGGCTGCCGACCGCTGTGGCCCGCGCGGTCGAAGAGATGGAAGCGCACATCTCCGGCAGACACCTCGATCAGGCGACGAATTCCGGGAAGCCGGCTCAGCGTGAGTTCGGAGAACTTGTCCAGTTCCCACCGCTTCTCGGCCTCGAAAAATTCAACGTACCAGCTCAGGCAGTTCTCCAGGTCTGCTGTCTGCACGCCGAGGTGGTGAATTCTAGATGTGACCTGCTGATTCACTGCACAACCTTCCTTCCAGGGCATCAGCGCTGTCGGCTCATCAGCGGTTGGCTTCGTGGGGAGTCACGGGGCAGCGACCGGGTGGACGGCCCAGCCGGTACGGCCTTCGTGGCGGGGGTCTCTCCGTCACGCAATGTGAGCGCCGTTCCCCCCGGCGCTCAGGAATCCGTCCTCGCTCAGCTCATCCGGTTTGAGCCGGGCCCCCACCTCAATCGGGAACAGTGCCGGATATGAACAGGGGTGCAACGCGGCCCTCGACTTCCCCTGGCAAAGCGAGGTTAAAAATTCGGCACACTCGACGGACCGGGCAAGAGACAAGAGTCCTGGCCCCCATGCCCCCAACTCATCCAGTGAATCTTCTCGAACCGGGAAAGCGCCGCTACACCGTAGCCCGGCCCCATACGGTCGTGCAATGTGCAAAGGTCCCATCCCCGCTATCCCCCGGGGCGTTTCAATCGCTTGTCATGGCTGGAAATCGCCGTTCGGACGGAATCAACCAGGCGTGGTCCGGAGTGGCTTCGCTGTTCTTCGACGGGGCTGGGCGGCAAGCCGGGGGAGGGATGTGCGACCGCCGGCGGGCCGCCCGGACGATGTTGTGCCAAACGCAGCCCGGTTGGCAAGTGCCGTCTCGGTCCGCAGTCTTGACGGGGAGGCAGATGGTTGAAACAGGATTGAGTGTGGGGCGCATGGGTCACAGGGCTTCCATTGCGCCCCACCAGTCGCTCTGGTTAGAGTCGCCATAGCTCGGTACCTGGGTGACGCACCAGGAGACCTGCCGCAGTGACGCACCGCCACCGGGGGTGGATGTGTGCTGGACCAGTGAACACACGGGGGACACGATGAAAATTCGCGCACTCTAGCGGGATTGCATCCAGATCGCCGGAGCGATGCACTGCTGGGCATTCTGCCTGGCGTTGCCGGGGCTCTGTGCTGCGCATTGAACGTACTCCGATGCCGTCGACAGTTGTGTCGATTCGGTGTCATCGGACCCTGCCTCGAAGCGGTTTGGACGTCTGTATACCGGGTCTGTCCGCAGCGAATCCCGGCTTGTGATCCCGGAGTTCTCCTGGCGTACTCCGGAAGATTTCCTACGGCTGGGCCTGGAAGCGGCTCCAGGCCGGTTCGACGCTGTTCTGGGATGGATACCGATGACCGATTCGCCCATGTTCGCCGAGACTTTGACCATCACTTCCGAAAATCCCTTGCTGCACGGTCACGTCGTATACGGGCGCAGTCTCCTGCCCGGTGTCGGCTATGTGGACCTGGTGCTGCAGATGCTCGCCCGGCAGGGGTACGCCATGCCGGACATCGAGCTGCGGAACGTGACCATCCTCGCGCCGCTCGTTGCCGCACCCGGCGAGCAGGTCCAGGCGACCGTCGAGGGATGTCCGGCGCCGGCGGGCGGGTGGCGGATCGAGGTCCGCAGTCGGCGTCCGGAGGACACCACCGAGGTCGTGCACGCGGTGGTGGCCGCGCATCGTCGCCCTCCGTCCGTCTTCCGGGAGCGGCTGCAGGTGCCCGTCACCGGAGCGGACCGGCTCACCTCGCTGACCGAGATCTACTCCTGGTGCCGTGAGCACCAACTGCACCACTCGGGTCTGATGAAGATCGACGGTGTGGTGCACCACCGTCCCGGGGACTGGATCGCCGAGCTGGAACTCGCCCCGGAGTACCACGGCACCACGGATGCCTTCCTCTTCCATCCCGCGCTGTTCGAGGCGGGGTTGCTCGGTGGTGGCGTGGGTATCGGCATGCTCCACACGGGCAACGACGGCCAGGGGCTCTACCTTCCCCTGTTGTTCGAGTCGTTCCGGGCGCGGGGCGCACTGGGCAGGCGGTGCTTCGTCAGGGTTCCGGCCGAGTCCGTGCGCAGGGACGACGAACTCGTCCGGATGAGGGTGGAGTTCTACGACGCGACCGGAATGAAGGTCGCCGAGATCGGCCAGTTCGTGGCCAAGCGGGTCCGAGCCGCGACGAACCTCGATGTCCGGGGCGAGTCGGCCCCGGGCGCAGCACCCGCTGCCGCCGGGGCGTCTTCGGCGGGCGGGGCGGGGGCTGTGCCGGTGGCTGCCGGCCGGGATCTGGTGGGGGTTGTCCGGGATCTGGTCGCGGCGCGTCTTGAGGTGCCGTCGGCGCAGGTCGATGTGGGTGTCGGATATTACGAGTTGGGGTTGGCGTCGGCTGATCTGCTGTCTTTGGTGGCGGATCTGGAGGATCGGCTGTCGGTGTCGTTGTCGCCGACGGTGATGTTCGAGCACAAGACGGTGGCCGATCTGGCGGCGTGGCTGGAGACGCAGTCCGGGGCGTTTCCGGCGGGCGGGGCGGGGGCTGTGCCGGTGGCTGCCGGCCGGGATCTGGTGGGGGTTGTCCGGGATCTGGTCGCGGCGCGTCTTGAGGTGCCGTCGGCGCAGGTCGATGTGGGTGTCGGATATTACGAGTTGGGGTTGGCGTCGGCTGATCTGCTGTCTTTGGTGGCGGATCTGGAGGATCGGCTGTCGGTGTCGTTGTCGCCGACGGTGATGTTCGAGCACAAGACGGTGGCCGATCTGGCGGCGTGGCTGGAGACGCAGGTGCCCGATGCACCGATCTCGCGGACGCCGGTTCTCCAGCCGCACTCCGAGCCCGTACCCGTGCCCACACCCTTACGAGCACCTGCGCCCGTACCCGCGCCCGCGGCCGTTCCGCGGAGCGAGACCGACCCGGCGGACCTGCTGCCCGCCGTCCGTACCGCGCTGACCGACGAGGTGTCCGCGCTGCTGGAGGTGTCGGCCGACGATGTGGACCTGGACGGCGAATTCGCCGAGTTCGGATTCGACTGGGCCGGACTCGCCCACCTGACCGATCGGTTGAACGACCGCTACGGTCTGGCGCTCGCGTCCACCGTCTTCTCCGAGCACCGGACCGTGCGGGCCCTGGCGGCGCACCTTGCCGGAACCTACCCCGAGCACCTCGTCCCCGGCCGTGCCGAGTCCGGGGAGTCCGCGCCGCCGACGCCGCAGGCCGGGCAGGACGACCCGGCTGTCCGAGAGCTCCGGGAGCGGGAGCGTCCGCATGCGATGCTGCACCGCCCCGTACCGGACGGCAACGGCGTCGCCCACCGGGCGAGTCTGGGTGGCGATGAGCCGTATCTGAGGGACCACCAGGTGCGCGGCCACCTCATCCTGCCCGGAGTGGCGCACCTGGAGATGGCCCGCGAAGCGGTCGCGCGCACCCTGGGCGAGGAGCACCCGAACCGCGTGCGGCTGGAGAACGTCGTGTGGCTGCGCCCGGCGATCTGCGGTCCGGACGGGCTGGAGCTGACCGTGAGTGTGCGCACGCTGCCCGGAGGCGGCTGCGAGTACGAGATCCACAGCCCGCAAGCCGATGGCGGACGCACCCTGTGCAGCCAGGGTCGGGCGAGCGTGGTGGAAGTCGAGGAGCGCGGGCTGCCGCTCCTGGACGAGTTGCGCGCGGCATGCGCCGAGACGGTTCTTCCCGCCGCGGACATCTACGGCCGGTACCACCGTATGGGCCTGGCCTACGGACCGGCTCAGCGTTCCCTGGTGAAGCTGGGCGTGGGCACGGACGACGCGGGACGACCTCAAGCGCTGGCGGAGCTGGAGCTGCCCACGGCGGCCGAGCTCCCGGACCGTTGCCGGCTGCACCCGAGCATCATGGACGGTGCGTTGCACGCCAGCATCGGGCTGTGGCCGACGGCGGCGCAGTCCGACGGGCGCCCGGCAGAACTCGCCCTGCCGTTCGCCCTTGAGCGAATGACCGTGTTCGCCGCCACCCCCGCCAAGGCGTACGCCTGGATCCGGCACCAGCGGGGGAGCGCGACCGACGCCGCGTCGGCACGGCTGGACGTCACGCTCTTCGACGAGCAAGGCCGTGTGTGCGTGGACCTGAACGGAATCAGCTCGCGCGCCCTGCCGGACACGGCCCGGACCGTACAGACACCGGCGGTCCCCGTCCCACAGGAAGGGCAGCTGCCCGGGCGGGAAGAGCCGGTCGCGGCTCGGCCCGCGCCTCCCGGGCCGGAGCATGCCCGCACCGACATCGCGATCGTCGGAGTCAGCGGCCGCTACCCGGAGGCGGCGGACCTCGGCGAGTTCTGGGAGAACCTCCGCTCCGGGCGCGACTGCATCCGCGAGGTCCCCGCGGAGCGCTGGGACCACCGCCGGTTCGCCGAGGCCGGCGGCTCGGCCACGGCCAGGTGGGGCGGCTTCCTCGACGGCATAGACCGCTTCGACCCGCTGTTCTTCCAGATCTCACCGCTCGAGGCGGACTATCTCGACCCCCAGGAGCGCCTGTTCCTGGAGTGCGTCCACCACACGCTGGAAGACGCCGGCCACACGGGAGAGTCGCTGGCCCGGACGGTGGCCGCCCCCGGCGGACCGGTGGGCAAGGTCGGCGTCTTCGTCGGAGTGATGTACCAGGAGTACCAGCTGCTGGGCGCTCAGGCACAGGAACGCGGCGAGCGGGTCGCCCTGTGGGGCAGCGCCTCCACCATCGCCAACCGCGTGTCGTACTTCTACGACTTCCATGGTCCGAGCATGGCCGTGGACACCATGTGCTCGTCCTCTCTGACCTCCATCCACCTGGCCTGCGAGGCCATCAAGTCCGGCCAGTGCGATGCGGCGATCGCCGGCGGCGTGAATCTCAGCCCCCACCCGAACAAGTACCTGGTGCTGAGCGAGCGACGCTTCCTCTCCAGCGACGGGCGCTGCCGCAGCTTCGGCGAGGGCGGCGACGGCTACGTGCCCGGTGAGGGAGTCGGCGCCGTCCTGCTCAAGCCGCTGGAGCGGGCCGTCGCCGACGGGGACCACATCTACGGCGTGATCAAGGGAACCGCGCTCAACCACGGCGGACGCACCACCGGCTATTCGGTGCCCACCCCGGTGGCCCAGGGTGAGGTGATCGCCGCCGCGCTCACCGCCTCCGGAGTCGACCCGCGCGCACTGAGCTACCTCGAGGCGCACGGGACCGGGACGTCCCTCGGCGACCCGATCGAGATCGCCGGGCTGACCAAGGCCTTCCAGCAGGTGGGTGGCGCGCCGCGGCACTGCGCGATCGGCTCGGTCAAGTCGAACATCGGGCACACCGAGAGCGCCGCCGGCATCGCCGGAGTCACCAAGGTGCTGCTGCAGCTGGAGCACCAGGAGCTGGTGCCGAGCCTGCACTCCGACCGGCTCAATCCGCACATCGACTTCGCGCGCACCGCGCTGCGGGTGCAGCGGCACGTGGAGCCGTGGCGGCGGCCGACGCTGGAGATCGACGGAGAGGTCCGCACCTTCCCCCGGATCGCCGGTGTCTCCGGTTTCGGCGGAGGCGGCTCGAACGCCCATGTGGTCATCGCCGAGTACGAACCCGCCCCGCGCCCGGCTGGGGCCGCGGCCGGCGACCGGCCCGCACTGCTGGTGCTCTCCGCCCAGAGCGAGGCGCAACTCGCCGAACAGGCAAGGCGGTTGAGCGCCAGGCTGGCAGAGCTGGGCGACGGAGATCTCCAGGATGTCGCCTGGACGCTGCAGGTCGGACGGATGGCGCTCCAGGAGCGCCTGGCCCTCGCCGCGGCGTCGCTCCAGGACGCCAGGGCGCAGCTGGACGCCTTCGCCTCCGACCCGCGACGGCCCGGCGCCTGGACTCGGGGCACCGTGCGTTCCGATCGCGGCTCCGACGACGAGGCGCTGAGGGCGGCTGTGGCGGACTGGTCCGGCCGCGGTGCGTACGACGGCCTGCTGCGCCTGTGGGCCGACGGAGCCGCCGTGAACTGGGAGGCGGTGCACCCCTCGGCCACGTCCGCGCGCCGGGTCAGCCTCCCCGGGTATCCCTTCGCGCGTGAGCGGTACTGGCTGAATTCGGACACGCCGGATCCGGAGACCGGCCGGCCGCTAGCGGCCCTGACCGCGCGGTCGGCGCAGCCGACGGCGCCCGGGGCGGACGGGGAGGCGGCGGAGCAGGACGAGATGCTGCTGCTGCGCCCCGGCTGGGTCGCGCAGGACCCGGCGCCCGCCGACGGGCGGGCGGGGGCCGTCCTGCGGGAGAGCTTCGCCGAGCCCGGGAGGTCTCCCAGTGGGAGGTCGAGCACACGGCGACGCCCGACGGTCGGCACAAGTGCGAGGTCTACACGTCGGAGGACGCGGCCCGGG